>RGQD01000594.1 GCA_010030205.1 Betaproteobacteria bacterium | reverse complement strand
GGCAGGCGTTGCGCGACATAGTGCAGGATCGCCACGTTGCGGCGCCGCAGTTCAATGCTCGCGAGTTCGACCGCGTCTTCGACGATGGCTTTGGCCTGAGACGGCTGGCGCTGAGGCTCGCTCTTTTTCACAAAAGCGCGAATGCGGTGGATGATCTGGCCTGCGCGTTCGGCTTGGCGAGCGGTCTTGCCCAACGCGGTGAGCAAGGCGTCTCGGTCAATGGTGTCAGCCTTGACGCGCGACACCATGCCATTGCAGTAGTTGGTGATCGCGGTCAGCGGCTGGTTCAACTCATGAGCCACCGATGAGGCCATCTCGCCCATCGTGATCAAACGGCTCGAAACCTGGGCCTTTTCGGCTTGGTGCGCGGACAGCTCTTCGGCGCGTCGTCTTGCAGTGACGTCGGTGGCAATCAACATCTGTGCCAGACCGCCGTCGGTCCACTGTAGGTAGCGCGCCCGAACATCGAACCACTTGTCCAGGGACGCTGCATAGACTTCACGCGGATTCGCGCCGATGCCGGCGAGCTCTTGGGTCGGCAGGCCGGACAGGTTGTCCTCGCCGTCGTTGTCATTCAGCGTGATCGGTAGCGTCAGCGCGGTGCCGCTGGCGAGCAGGGCGTGGCCCAGCGAATCGGCGCCGAACCACAAGCGGTAAGAGCGGTTGGCGAACAGCAACTCACCGTGCTGGACCGACAGCACCGAGACCGCTGCTTCCAGGCCTTCGAGCACGGTCGTGAAGCGCTCGTGCGAGGCAGATAGTTGGTCGCGGATCCGCTTGGCCTCGGTGATGTTGGTCATTGAGGTCATCCATCCCGTCTGCTGGCCGCGCGAGTCGACCAGTGGCGAGACATACATCCTGGCATCGAACAGCGTGCCGTTCTTACGCATCACCTTGACCTCAATGCCGCCGGCTGGACTTCGCCCTTGCAGTTCTTGCTGCAGCAGTCGCGTGTTTTCGTCGATGCGTTCATTCGGCCAGTAAGGGTAGGGCGGTAGGCGGCCGATCAACTCGTCTTCGGTGAAACCCGTCATCGCGCAGAACGCAGGGTTGACATAGCTAACCCGTCCTTCGGTGTCCATCGCGCGCATGCCGGTGAGCATCGAGTTTTCCATCGCGCGCCGGAAGTTGGTTTCCTGCACCAGGGCGCTCTGGATCTGCGCGCGGCGTCGCATGTGGCGCCAAGTCCCCAGCAGCATCCACAGCGTGAGCACCGACAGCGCCACGACCATCCAGAAGAGTGTGTTGCTGATCAACCCCACCGAACTGCGGTAACCGCTGCCCCGCAGCGCCAGTCCGTTGGCGGCCGGCGCCAGCGGTACATCGTGCAGGATGGCGGTGCGTTGGCGGGCCAGCCCAGGCATCGGCAGCACACTGCTGGCGATGATCGTTTCGCGTTCGTCGATCACGGCGATCGCATGGCGGCGCGTCACCTCGACGGGCACGAAATGCCGCATCAGCACCTCGATCGAATATTCGGCTACCAGTACACCGGCAAACTGTCCTCGATGCAGCATCGGCACATGGACTTGGAACACCATCGAACCATGGCCATCCTTGAATGACCGAGAGTAGATCGGCTGGCGCAGGTCGCGTGCGGCGACGAAAGCCCCATCGATCTCGCTTCGCCCGGGGCCGACGGCACTGTTGGTCGGCGGCGCGCCGTCTTCGCGATCGGCCTGGACCGAATGGCGGGCGCGCGGCTTGCGGTCGGTGCCGATCCAGGCGAATTGGGTGATCTCGGGTCGATCATTGGCGAAAGTTCTGGCCTGTGGCGTGAAATCCGC
>RGQD01000593.1 GCA_010030205.1 Betaproteobacteria bacterium | reverse complement strand
TGCCGGGCAGGAAGCCGATGAACGCAAAACCTTGGGCCAGCGTGTCGCCGGCCACGCTGATCGCGGTCACGGCGCTGCTGACGCCTGGGATGGGCATCACCCGGTGACCGGCGGCCACGACCGCGGCGACCAGCAAGGCGCCTGGGTCCGAGATCGCCGGCGTACCGGCGTCGCTGACATAGGCCACGCGCTGGCCTTGCGCCAAGCGTGCGATCACGCTTTGGGCCGCGGCCGCCTCGTTGTGCTGGTGCAGCGCGAGCAGCGGCTTGTCCAAGCCGAGGTGGCGCAGCAACTGGCCTGAGACGCGGGTGTCCTCGCAGGCGACCGAGTCGACCAAGCCCAGCAGATGCACTGCGCGCAGCGTGAGGTCGGCGAGGTTGCCGATGGGCGTGGCCAGCACGTACAGTGTGCCCGTCGGGTGATGCTGGCCACCGGCAGCAGCGTCAGCCGCCTGGATCAGCAGGGAGGGGGCGATGTTCAAGGGTTGGGACCGTGGCGTTCGGCAGGTTGCGAAGCCGCAAGGCCTCGGCACCAAGAGGGTTGGTGACAGCGCCGAGGATTTGGCGCTGGCGCATCTGCAGCAGCAAGGCCTGCGCCTGCTGTGCCGCAATTATCGACTGGCCGGCGGGCCGCATCAGCCTGGCGCCGAGATCGACTTGATCCTGCTCGAGCCCGACGGCACGCTGGTGTTTGTCGAAGTCCGCGCCAGGCGAGACAGTGACCATGGCGGTGCCGCTGGCAGCGTGTCCTTGGCCAAGCGCCGGCGCATCGTTCGCGCCGCCCAGCATTACCTGCTGGGCCTGACGGTGCTGCCGGCTTGCCGCTTCGATGTGGTGGCGATCGATGGCGATGCACTGCAGTGGCTGCGCGCCGCTTTTGACAGCTGATGCCGATCGCCGCGCGGCCCAAAGCTGCTGACTTATGATGCAGGCCCATGTTTGAGCAACGTATTCAGCAGCATTTCTTCGAAAGCGCCGATCTCAAGTACCAGTCGGCCGAGGTGCTGAGCCGTCCGATCGAGGACGCGGCAATGGCCCTGGTTGGCGGGCTGACGGCCGGCGGCCGGGTGCTGGTTGCGGGGCTGGGCGCATCGGCCAACCTGGCTCAGATGTTGGTCAGCGCGCTGCTCGGTTGCCTCGAGCGTGAGCGCCCCGGACTGGCCGCGTTGGCGCTGGGCAACGAAGCCACCGCGCTGGCGGCTTTGCTCGCCTTGCCGGCGGTCGGCGCGCTCGACCAGGTGCTGGCGCGCCAAGTTGAGACATTGGGCCAACCCGGAGACCTGCTGCTGCTGATCGACTGCGAAGGCGACCATCCCGCGTTGCTGGCTGCCGCGCAGGCCGCACAGGCCAAGGACATGACCGTGATCGCGCTCACTGGGCGCAGTGGCGGCGCACTTCGAGCGCTGTTGACCGAAACTGATGTGCTGGTGGCGGTGCCGCATGAGCGCAGGATTCGCGTTCTGGAAACGCATCTGCTGGTACTGCATTGCCTTTGTGACGCGATTGATCTGCAACTGCTGGGCGAACAGGATCCACCATGAACCTTTTGAAAAGCATTCTTTGGGCGCGCCGTGCCGCGCCGCTGGCCGTTTTGTTGGGCGCCACCGCGCTGTTGAGCGCTTGCGCGCCGCTGGTGGTGGGCGGTGCGATGGTGGGTGGGGCAATGTCCTTCACCGACCGACGAACCTCGGGCGCGCAGGTCGAAGACGAGGCGATCGAGTTCAAGGCCGGGGCCCGTGTGCGCGAAGCGCTGGGCGAGCGTGGCCATGTCAACGTCACCAGCTTCAACCG
>RGQD01000592.1 GCA_010030205.1 Betaproteobacteria bacterium | reverse complement strand
CCCTGCTCGCGGGTGCGGCCATGCACGGTGACCATCTGCACACCCGCCTGTTCGGCAGCCCGTGCCAACGCCACCGCATTTTTGTGGGACTGGCACCAGCCAGTGCGCATTTTCAGTGTGACCGGCACGCCGTGCGGAGCGCAGGCTGCCACCACCGCCGCCACGATGGCCAGCGCCAGCGGCTCGTCTTGCATCAGGGCCGAGCCCGCCCATTTGTTGCAGACCTTCTTGGCCGGGCAGCCCATGTTGATGTCGATGATCTGGGCGCCGCGGTCGATGTTGTAGGCTGCGGCCTCGGCCAACATCGCGGCATCGGTGCCGGCGATCTGGACCGCGATCGGACCCAGCTCGCCGGCATGGTCGGTGCGGCGCGAGGTCTTCAGCGAGGCCCAAAGATCCTTGCGCGAGGTGACCATCTCGCTGACGGCATAGCCCGCCCCCAAGCGCCGGCAGAGTTGCCGGAATGGCCTGTCGGTCACCCCAGCCATCGGGGCGACAAACAGCTGGTTCGGCATCGTGTACGGGCCAATCTGCATGCTCAGGCGGGCTTGGGAAGCATTGGATTGCTGAAAAATTAGGCACCAGTATAGCGGGCGCATTGGTGCTGAAAGCGCTGGCGTGAGGCCTTGGATGTGACGTGACGGCGCGCCGTCGCGCCTATCATGCCGGCCGATGGAAGCCTGGATTGAACTGCACTTGGGAGCCCTGCTGGCGGCGCTGGCCTTGCCCAAGTTCGGCCTGAGCACGGTGTTCATCGTGTCGCTGGTCTCGGCCACTTTGCTGCCACTGGGCTCTGAGCCGGCGGTGTTTGGTCTGGTCAAACTCAACCCGTCGCTGTTCTGGCCGGCGGTGGGCGTGGCCACGCTGGGCAACACGCTGGGCGGGGCGATCACCTGGTGGATGGGTTACGGTGCCGAGCGCGCCTACGAGCGCGTCACGCACCAAGCTGGCCACGGCCGCGCGCTGCGCTGGCTGGCACGTTTCGGCGCGCCGGCCTGCTTGCTGTCCTGGCTGCCGGTGGTGGGCGATCCGCTGTGCGCCGTGGCGGGTTGGCTCAAGCTGCCGTTCTGGCCCTGCGTGATGTACATGGCGATCGGCAAGCTCGCCCGCTACATCACGATGACCGCCGGCCTGCTGTGGCTGTTTCCGGGCGCGCTGAACTAGCGCGATGCTGTAGCGCGATGCCCTAGCGCCATCGCCGGCCCGCACCGCTTCTGGGCAGTCTGGCCCGCTCGCGTTCAAGCCGCAGGCGCGGCCGGTTTGCGCGCCGCTCGGCGCTTGACCGCAGGTGCTTGCGCGGCTGCACTTGGCACAGCAGTCTTGGTTGGGCGGCGTTTCTTGGCGGCGATCGGCTTGGGCGGTGCGGCGTGCAGCCCTTCGTCGGCCGGCTCGCTGGCGGCCGCTTTGAGGGTCGCGATGCCAGGGCTTGCGCCCAGCTTGCTCAGCGCCTCGGCCAGCGCGTCGACCCGTTCCGACAAGGTCGCCAAGGCCTTCGCGCTCGGAACCCCCAGCTTGAGCATCGCGCGCTCGGTGCGTTGCTCGAAGATCGATTCCAGCTTGTCCCACTGCGAATTGGCTCGTTGCCCGACTTCACCCGCCATCGCGCTCATCCTGCCGGCCATGTCGCCCAGCTTTTCTTCGGCCACGGCCTGGGTCTTGCGCTGCAGGCTCGCGCCCTCCTGGATCAAGGCGTCGAAAACCTTGCTGCCGCCGCTCTGGGCTTTGGCAAACGCCCCCAGACCGGCGAGCCAGATCTGCGAGGCCGAGTCCTTGACCGTCTGTGCCAGCTGG
>RGQD01000591.1 GCA_010030205.1 Betaproteobacteria bacterium | reverse complement strand
GGTGTTACCGCTAAGGCCTCGGGCCGCACTGCTGGCGCCCGCTCGTCGGGCCGCACCCTGACGGTGCGCGTCCAGGCCTATGGCATGAAGGCTGAGTACATCTGGGCGGATGGCAACGAGGGCAAGCCTGAGAAGGGCATGATCTTCAACGAGATGCGCTCGAAGACCAAGTGCTTCGAGGCTCCCCTTGGCCTGGACGCCTCGGAGTACCCCGACTGGTCGTTCGATGGCTCGTCCACCGGCCAGGCTGAGGGCAACAACTCGGACTGCATCCTGCGCCCCGTGCGCGTGGTGACCGACCCCATCCGCGGTGCCCCCCACGTGCTGGTGATGTGCGAGGTGTTCGCCCCCGATGGCAAGCCCCACTCCACCAACACCCGCGCCAAGCTCCGCGAGATCATTGACGACAAGGTCACTGCCGAGGACTGCTGGTACGGCTTCGAGCAGGAGTACACCATGCTGGCCAAGACCTCTGGCCACATCTACGGCTGGCCCGCTGGCGGCTTCCCTGCTCCCCAGGGCCCCTTCTACTGCGGTGTGGGCGCTGAGTCCGCCTTCGGCCGCCCCCTGGCTGAGGCCCACATGGAGGCCTGCATGAAGGCCGGTCTGGTCATCTCCGGCATCAACGCCGAGGTGATGCCCGGCCAGTGGGAGTACCAGATCGGCCCCGTCGGCCCTCTGGCCCTGGGCGACGAGGTGATGCTGTCCCGCTGGCTGCTGCACCGCCTGGGCGAGGACTTCGGCATTGTGTCGACCTTCAACCCCAAGCCCGTGCGCACCGGTGACTGGAACGGCACTGGCGCCCACACTAACTTCTCGACCAAGGGCATGCGCGTGCCCGGCGGCATGAAGGTGATCGAGGAGGCCGTGGAGAAGCTGTCCAAGACCCACATCGAGCACATCACCCAGTACGGCATTGGCAACGAGGCGCGCCTGACCGGCAAGCACGAGACCTGCGACATCAACACCTTCAAGCACGGTGTGGCTGACCGCGGCTCTTCCATCCGCATTCCCCTGCCCGTCATGCTCAAGGGCTACGGCTACCTGGAGGACCGCCGCCCCGCTGCCAACGTCGACCCCTACACCGTGGCGCGCCTGCTGATCAAGACCGTGCTCAAGGGCTAAATGCCCAACGTCGGGGTCGGCGGGTATGTAGTAGTGATGGAGGGCGAGCGCTTGTTGATGACGGGAGGTCATTGAAAGGTGGGGGCTGTGCCGCTTTCAGGCGGTCAGTCAGTATTCGGGATATTCGGGCAACATGAGCGCAATGGAGCGCCTCGGAAGGAGATGCATTCCATCATAAGCGCCTGTACTGTTTTGTGGGTCTTGGGATTGCCTGGACTCAATACGTAACCAAGGAGTGACGCGCGGCATATGCGCTAGCAAGTATTACACGAGAAGAATGACACGACAGCTGGTTTGGGCGAGACATGGCCTTGCGTGTATTCCAGGATACTTGCCGCCATGAGGCGTGTGTTTTGGGTGACTCTTGACCGTGTGCATGCAGCGGTTCTCGCTGGAGGCTGGACTTGACCACGAAGTGGTGTGGGGTTGGCACTGCCTTGGACCGAGTCCCCAGCACTTTGACGGTCGCCTGCTCAATGCGTGCCCGCGTTTGCGCGTTCTGCCGTGCCAAAACGAGCGTGATGCGTGAGCTACATTTGGCTCACGATTTAGTTGTTAGGTCCACTGGTGCAAGTTGACGAGGATGGTGTCAGGGGCATAAACTGACACAGGTGGTCAGCTAGGGTTGTTGCCGTAATGCACACCTCTAGCCAAGACAGGTGCGTGTACACGCGG
>RGQD01000060.1 GCA_010030205.1 Betaproteobacteria bacterium | reverse complement strand
AAGCCGAGAGCGAGCTGCACAAGCTGTCGCTGGCGGTCGAGCAAAGCCCGGAGAGCGTCGTCATCACCGACATCCATGCCAGCATCGAATATGTCAACCAGGCTTTTGTCCGCAACACCGGCTACAGCCGCGCCGAGGCCATAGGCCAGAACCCGGCGCGCTTGCTGGCCTCGGGCAAGACGCCGCCCGAGCGCAATGCGGCGATGTGGTTGGCACTCAAGAGCGGTCAGGGCTGGCAGGGCGAGTTCATCAACCGGCGCAAGGACGGCAGCGAGTACATCGAGTCGGCCACCATCACGCCGCTGCGCGAGCCCGACGGCACGATCAGCCACTTTGTGTCGCTGCAGCAAGACGTCTCGGCGCAGAGGCGGCTGCAAGCCGAGTTGTCCGCCCACAGGCACCGGCTCGAAGAGCTGGTTGCCAGCCGCACTGCGGAGTTGGTCACTGCGCGCGCGCAGGCCGAGCAGGCGAACCGTGCCAAAAGCGCTTTCCTGGCCAACATGAGCCACGAGATCCGCACGCCGATGAACGCGATCATCGGCCTGAACCACATGCTGCGACGCTCGGGCACGACGCCTGAGCAGGCCGCGCGGCTGGACCGGATCGACCGCGCCGGCCAACACCTGATGGCCATCATCAGCGACATCCTCGACCTGTCCAAGATCGAGGCTGGCGGCTTGCAGCTCGAGCGCACCGATTTCGAATTCGGCGACGTGATGGCCAGTGTGCAGTCCTTCATTACTGAAGCAGCCCAGGAAAAAGGGCTGGCGATCGCCAAGCTGCTGCAAGACGACGAAGACGGTCTGCTGCTGCGTTTGTCGGTCGAAGACAGTGGCGTCGGTATCGCGCCCGAGCAGATGCCCAGGCTGTTTCATGCTTTTGAGCAGGCCGACGCCTCGACCACGCGCCGCTACGGCGGCACCGGTCTGGGGCTGGCGATCACCCGGCGACTGGCGCAGCTGATGGGCGGCGAGGCCGGCGCCCAGAGCCAGCCAGGGCAAGGCAGCTGTTTCTGGTTCACCGCAAGACTGCAGCGCGGCCAGGGTGCGATGCCAGCGGTCGGGTCCGCGCCAGCCCACAGCGCCA
Organism: Betaproteobacteria bacterium; assembly: GCA_010030205.1. Taxonomy (GTDB): domain Bacteria; phylum Pseudomonadota; class Gammaproteobacteria; order Burkholderiales; family Burkholderiaceae_C; genus Pseudaquabacterium. The sequence continues at coordinate 17,117 of RGQD01000060.1, read as the reverse complement.
GGCTGGACGGCGCCCATGTGCTGCTGGCAGAAGACAACGAGGTCAACCGAGAGATTGCGCTCGAGTGGCTGAAGAGCCTGGGGCTGGTGGTCGATGCCGCAGTCGACGGCCAGCAAGCACTGGCGCTGGCCCGCGGCCGGGTCTACGACCTGGTGCTGATGGACATGCAGATGCCGGTGATGGACGGCTTGCAAGCCACCCGCGCGATCCGCGAATTGCCGGGCTGGCAAGCGGTGCCGATCCTGGCGCTGACCGCCAATGCCTTCGATCAGGACCGCCAGGCCTGCGAGGCCGCCGGCATGAACGGCTTCATCACCAAACCGGTCGACCCGAAAGCGCTGCACGCGATCTTGTTGAAGTGGTTGCGGGCCGGCAGCCTGGCGCCCACCGACCCGCCGGCCAGCCCTGCGCCCACCCTGGACGCCAAGACCCAAGCCACGCTGGCGCGGCTCGCAGCGCTGCCGGGCTTCAAGGTCGCGCGCGGATTGGCGGTGTTGCGCGGCAAGGCCGACCAGTACCTCGACCTGCTGGGCGGTTTCGCCGAGTCGCATGCTGACGACATGGCCAAGCTGGCGGCCAGCCTGGTCGCCGGCGACACAGACGAGGTCGAGCATCTGCTGCACAGCCTGAAGGGCACGGCAGGCGTGTTCGGCGCCGACCATGTGGCGGCGCTGGCGCAGCAGCTGACCCTGTCCTTGCGCGCCGACCCGGGCAGCGAGGCCGTGCGCAGCACGATGGCCGCGATCGAGAGCGAGTTGCTGGCCTTGGCTGCAGCGCTGCCCGCCGGCGAGACGGCAGTCTCTGACGCGAACGGGGTCAGCGCTGGATGAAGGCGACGATGGCCTGCGCCACCTCAGCGCCCTTGTCTTCCTGCAGGAAATGGCCGGCCCCGCGCGTGACCGCGTGCGGCTGGCCTTGTGCGCCGGGCACGAGTTGATGCCAGATCCGGTGGCCACCGCGGGTCACCGGGTCGCGGTTGGAGAACAGCGTCAGGAAAGGCTTGTCCCAGCGTTTGAAGAATTCCCAGGCGCGCTCGTTGTTCTCGCGCTCGGGGTCGTCGGGCCGGGTCGGCACAAAGCCCGGGAACAGTCTGGCCGCGATGCGGTGTCTGCGGGTCGGAAAAGGTGCGTCGTAAGCCGCGATCTCTTGCGGCGTCAGGCCCTGGGCGCAGCCCGCTTTGACAATGCGGCCGATCGGAAACCAGGGTGAGAAACGCGCGAAAGCACGCCAGACCTTGAACGCGAAAGGGATCGCGCTGGTGCCGGTCGGCAGGCCGCCGTTGGCCAGCACGATGCGCTCGAAACGCTGCGGCGCATCGACCACCATGCGCAGCCCGATCAGCGAGCCCCAGTCCTGGCAGAACAGCGTGATGCGGCGCAAGTCAGTGGCAGCCAGCCAGGCGTTCATCCAGTGCACATGGTTGGCGTAGCTGTAGTCGCTAGGCCGGGCCGGTTTGTCGGAGCGGCCAAAACCGACCAGGTCGGGCGCGACCACGCGAAAGCCGGCGGCCAGCAGCACCGGGATCATCTTGCGGTACAGGAAAGACCAGGTCGGCTCGCCGTGCATCAGCAGCACGACGGGTGCGTCGCGCGGGCCTTCGTCGATGTGTGCCACGCGCAGCCCGCCGACTTGCGTGTAGTGCGGCGTGTAGGCAAAGTCCGGCAGGTCTTTGAAACAATCGTCGGGCGTGCGCAGAAAATCGGTGAGCTCGGGCAGGTTTGACATGCTGTTCAGAAGCGCCGGGCGAGGTCTATCTTCGATGATCCGGCCGGCAGGCTGATGAAGTCGCCGTCGATGCCGACGCGGACCGACCCGCTGAAGATGCTGCGCGCGGCACCGACAAACGCCTGTTCCATGCCTGGCAGCGACAGCGCCGGCACGATGTGGTTGAGCAGCAGGAAGCCCACCTTGGCGTCGCGCGCGGTCTCGGCGGCCTGCTCGGGCGTGGCGTGGTAGTTCAGGATGTCGTTGAAGAGTTGTTTCAGCTTGGGCCGCCCAGCTTGGCCCGCGCCGTCCTCTAGCACCGCCATCAACGGCACCGACAGCGCCTCGTGCACCAGCAGGTCGACGCCTTGGGCTTCGCGCTGCACCGCGGCCGATTTCTTGGTGTCGCCGCTGATCACCACGCTGCGGTCTTTGTAGCTGATGCGGTAGCCCACCGCCGGGTGGATGGGCGCATGGTCGACGCTGAAGGCCGCGATCTCCAGGTCGGCGTCCTTGAGCAGCACGACCCGGCCCTCTTGCCCGATCTGGAAAGGCCGGGCCAGCCCGCCCGAGCCACCCGCTGGCAAAGTGGCCTCGCCGTGGTGGGCGACGCGGTACTGCTGGTCCTGGGCATAGGCCTGGCGCAACCCCGCCACCACCTGCTCGACACCTTGCGGGCCGTGGACCGGCAGCGGCGCGCTGTTGGACGTCGAGACCCAGTGCTGCAGCATCAGCTCGCCCAGGCCGTCGATGTGGTCGCTGTGGAAATGCGTCAGGAACACCGCCTCGACGCGGCCGTGCACAAAGCCCAGCTTGCCGATGTTGCGCGGACTGCCGCTGCCGACGTCGAAGATGAACAAGCGCTTGCCCGCGACCACCGCGGTGCAGGGGCCGGCGCGCTGGTCATCCGGGAACGGCGAGCCAGCGCCGCAAAGGCCGATATGCAAGCCGTCGGGCAACTCGGCCAGCGCGTCGGCCGCCAGGCGCCCGACGACGACCCGCTTGGCCAGCGCCATGCTCAGCGACCCGCGAAACAAGTAGGCGGCGCCGGCGGCCAGCAAGGCGGCCAGCAAGGTGTACAGCGCGAATCGGCGCAGGGTCATGGTCGTTCCTGTTCGGGTGGATGGGGTGTTTCGCGCACAGGGCTCAGACGCCGAAGATCCGCGCCAGCCGAACTCCCAGGCCCTGGATCCAGGGCGCGACATAGCGCAGGCGTGGCCTTCGTGCCTCGCTGGCCTGGACGATGCGCGCGACGATAGCCCGCGTGTCGCGGGCTTCGAGCAGGCCGAAGATGCGCGACTCGCTGGCTTTCATCTTCGCGGTCTGGGCGTGGAAGTAGGAGTCAGGCCCCATCCAGGCGTACTTGCTGGCGGTCATCGCCTGGTTGAAACCGGTGTGGATCGCGCCGGGCTCGATCAACGCGATCTGCACCCCGGCGCCAAGCTGGTCCATCTCGGCGCGCAGCCCGGCGCCAGCGGCCGACAGCGCAAACTTGCTCATCGAGTAAGGCATCAGGAAAGGCATCGGCAGGCGCCCGGCGATCGAGCTGACGAACAGCACCGTGCCGCGCCGGCGCGCGATCATGCCGCGCAGCGCGAGCTGGGTCAGCGCTATCGTCGCGAAGACATTGACCTCGAAGACCCGGCGGATCCGGTCGACATCGACCTCGGCCAGCGAGCCCGACTCGCCGACGCCGGCGTTGTTGATCAGCACGTCGAGAACTATCGGCAGCAGCAGTTCGCGGTCGGCTGGCGAGGCGATGTCGAGCTTGAAGACCTCGAGCGCCTGGCCTCTTGCCTGGCCCCTTGCCTGACATTCAGCGCGCAAGGCCAGTGCCTGGGCCTCGTCGAAGGTGGTGGCGATGACGCGGTGGCCGCGCGCGGCCAGCGCAAACGCTGCGTCGCGGCCGATGCCGCTGCCAGCGCCAGTGATCAGGATTGTTTTTTTCATTGCACGAACACCCTGGCCAGCCGGCCCATGGAAGACCAGTAGACGTCGCGCCCCCAACCCGGGCTGGGAAAGACCACGCCTTGCATCAGGCCGCCGCTGCGCACCCGGCCGCGCTCCAGACCCGAAGCTATGTCGAGCACCACCACCTCCTCGCCGTGGCGGCGGTAGTCGTTGATCACGAGCTCGCCGCTGTCGGGGTAGAGGATCATGTGGCTGGCGCAGCCGAAGGGCTGGCGCTGCCACAGCGGTTTCAGACCGGCATCGGCGTCGATGCGCCAAGCCTGCAGGTGGCGGTTGGCCGAGTCGTAGCCGACCGCGATGCGGCGCCGCAAGTCGATCAGCGGCGGGTTGGTGATGCTGCCGCCGGCCAGGCCGCTGACCGGCAGCGCCAGGTGGTCGCGCGCGTCGCTCATCGAGACCCGGATCAGGCGGTTTGCGCTGCGGCAGACGCCGGCGCCAATCATCCGGTAGCGATAGCGATGCTCGCCGTTGTCCATGAACCAGGCATGCTGGCCATCGAGCACAGCGTCCCAGCCATGGCTTTGCGCGCTGCTGCCGATGTAGTCGAAGCGCCATTCGGGGTCTGGCAGCAGTCGTTGGGCGATGTCGTCCCAGTGGTAGCGATAGACCGTCCTGACGCCGACCAGGTAGACCGTGTTGCCCCAGGCGCTGAGCCTGGCCACCGAGGGCTCGGGTGCATTGAGGTCGGGCGCTGCGCGACCCAGCGTCTCGGGGTCGAGCACGGTCAGCCGCGCCGGGCAGGTCTGCGACAGGTTCTTCGTGACGATCAGCCCGTTGTCGAGGATCACGAAGGAGTTGTAGGGCTGGTCCAGCGGCAACTCGCAGCAGGCGAGCGGCGCGCAGGCCCGGTCTAGCCGGTGGGCGTGGCGGCCGTAGACGACGTAGAGCCCGCTGTTGCAGTGCAAGGCCATGCCACCGGGCCACATCGGGCCGCCGGCGAGCCGGGGTGATCGCAGCCGGGTTTTCAGGTTCAGCGGGTCGATCAGCTCGACACAGGCGCTGGTGGGCAAGCCGACGTGCGCGCGCAGCGCCGAGTGCGTCAGCAGGTAGACCTCGCCGGGCGCACCCAGCAGCGTCATCGTCGACAAGCAGGTACGGCGGGTGACGCAGCCCAGGGTCTCGCCCGCACGCAGCGCCAGCCCAGCGCCGCTGCGAGGACTCTGCAGCCGGGCCGGGCCGCCGTCCTCGCCCGGCCAGGGGCTGGCGAGGTAGCCACTCATGGCTTGCGGCTAGCCCGTTGGCGGCGCCAGCGCAGCGCCCACCACGCCAGCAGGCCTGCGGCCAGTGCCAGCGCGGGGTCGCGCCAGCGCGGCAGGTAGACGTTGACCAGCGAGTTGATCAGCACCTGGTGGATCGGGTCGTAGTCCTCGGGCATCGCCAGCACGCCATGGGCTTGGGCCCAGTCTGCGTAGCGGGCCTGCATGGTCTTGAAGGCCTCGGGCTGCGCTTGCTGCAGGTCGCGGGTCTCGCCGGGGTCGCGGCGGATGTCGTAGAGATGCCATTGGCCGTCGCCGACTGGTGCGATGTTGCGTATCAGCTTCAGGTCACCCTGGAACAGCGCCTGGTTGCCCGACAGCTCGTAGCCTATCGCCTCGTCGGGTGCATGTACCCGGTCGGATTGGCCCATCAGCAGCGGCAGCATGCTGGTGCCGGCCAGCGGTTCGATCGGCCGGCCCTGGTAGCTGTTGCCCGGGCGCGCGACCTGCGCCAGGTCGAGCAAGGTCGGGACGATGTCGTTGACATGGGCCAGGCTGTGCGCGATCCGGTCTTGCGGCATGCCAGGAATGCCCGAGACGATCAGCGGCACCCGGATGCCGCCTTCGCCCGAGTAGAACTTGTAGGTGCTCAGCGGTGACGCGGCGGCGCTGGCCCAACTCGGCCCGATCACGCTGTAAGCCCCTTTGGCGCCGAGTTGGTCGACATCGCGCTTGTATTGGAAGGCCAGCCACCAGCGCGCGAGCGTGATGGCATAGGGGTCGGAAGCTTCGGCGCCGTTGTCCGACAGGAAGACGAAAACGGTGTTGTCGTACTCGCCGCTGGACTTGAGGTGGGCGATCAGCCTGCCGACATGGAAGTCCATCGCTTCGGCCATCGCCGCGTAGACCTCCATCCGCCTGGCCTGGTAGGCCTGCTCGGCCGGGCTGAGCTGGTCCCAGTCGGTGCTGGTGGCCATCGTCACCATCGCGCTGTCGGGCGGCACCAGCCCGAGCGCGACCGCTTTGTCGCGCCGCGCCTGGCGCAGCGCGGTCCAACCAGCCTGGTAGCGGCCTTGGTATTTGGCGATGAATTCCTTGGGCGCCTGCACCGGGATGTGGTTGGCCTGGAATGCCACATAGGCGAAGAAAGGCTTGCCCGAGCCCGCGCCAGCGCGCAGGTAGTCGATCGTCTTGTCGACATAGAACTGCGAGGAGTAGAACTCCTTGGGCATCACGGCCTCGCGGCCATCCTCGAACCAATACACCTTGTCGGTCAGGTCGAGGTAGCGTTTGCCGGTTTCCCAGTTGTCCGATCCGCTGTCGCCCTGGACCAGCGAGCGGTCGAAACCACGCGCCGGCGGCAGGTTGTGCGGCTCCTTGCCGACATGCCATTTGCCGGCGACCGAGGTGCGGTAACCGCTGTCGCGCAGCAAGGATGCGACCGTCACGACCCGGTCGTTGAGCACGCCGAGGTAGCCGGGTTTGCCGACATGCGACTGCGGGATCGTCTCGCGCATGTTGCCCACGCCGTTGCGGTGGTTGTCGACGCCGGTCAGCAGCATCGAGCGGGTCGGCGAGCAAGACGCGGCGACGTGGAAGTTGGCAAAGCGCATGCCGTGCCGCGCCAGCGCGTCGAGGTTGGGCGTGGCGATCTCGCCGCCATAGGCGCCGACGTCGCTGAAACCCCAGTCGTCGGCCAGCAACAGCACGATGTTGGGTCGCGTGGCGGCCTGCGCTGCGCAGGCCGCGAGCAGGCCCAGCGCCAGCAGCCAGCGGCGCAAGCCCTCAGGCAAGGCGCTGGGCCTTGTCGCGCGCGGCCTGGTCGGCCAGCGGCTTCCAGTGCAACAGGCCGAACAGCAGCGTCAGCACGACGCTGGCCGCCAACGGGCCGCGGTACAGGCGCACCTGCTTGAACGCGAACAGCAGCTCGAGCGCATGGATCGCCAGCAGGCCACCGGCAACCCAGGTCACACGCGGCATCGCGCCCGGGCTCAGCAGGCCGCTCAGGCTGGCCAGCGCGAGCGTGTAGGCGGCGATGCAAGCGGCTTTCAGCAACAAGTTCATGTCGGGTTTGCGTTGGTGGCGGATGAATGGGTGGTGTTCAGCGAGCGTTGTTGGGTCGCCTGCGGCTGACTCGCAGCACGCGCTGCAGGCCGACTTTCCATACACTACTGCATTGACGAAGCTGACTGTAGTCTATCCACCATGACGGCCCGGCAGGCCAAGGTATCCTCGCGCGGCGGCTCGCTGAACCGGCGGCGGTCTGAAACAGGGTGAGCGATGAACGACGGATCAGGAACGAGGGCACCGTTGCCCATGGCCCGGCCTGCCGCCAAGCATGGCAAGCGCGGCGACGCGCAGCGCCTGGGCCGCGATGACTGGTTGGACGCCGCTTTCGACGCGGTGGTCGACGGCGGATTCGACCAGTTGCGCGTGGTTGCGCTGGCCCAGACGCTGGGCGTGACGCGAGGCAGCTTTTACTGGCACTTCGCCGACCATGCGGATCTGGTCAAGGTCTTGCTGGCGCGTTGGCAGCAGCGTGAGATCGCCGAGGGCCTGCGGATACAGGCCGAGTCGAGCGATGACCCACAGGCCGATTTGCTGCGATTGCTGGACCTGGCGCTGGCGCGAGGCGGCGGCGACTTGAAAAACCTGCGTTTCGAGCTCGCGCTGCGCGGTCTGGGTCGGCGCGACTCAGGCGTGGCGCAGATGCTGGTCGAAGTCGACGCCGCTCGGATGGCACTGTTCGAGGCCAAGTTCCTGCGCCTGACCCGCGACGCCAAATCCGCCACCGACCTGGCCGCGCTGTTCTACCTCGCAGTGACCGGTGGGTTTCAGGCGCTGGCCCGGCCCAACAGCAACGCCAGGATGGCCGACTACATCCGCAGCGTGATCGCCGACCACCTGATCCGGCGCCAGGCCGTGGCTGTCCAGTCCGAAGCCTGAAGCGCGCGCTGCGCCACAATCGGCGACAACAATTTCAACAGGAGCATCAGCATGTCAGGACGGCTTGAAAACAAGGTTGCAATCATCACCGGCGCAGGCTCTGGCATCGGCCGGGCGGCGGCGCTGCTGTTCGCCAGCGAGGGCGCCAAGCTGGTGCTGGGCGACAAGTCCGCCGCAGTGCACGACACCGCGCGCAGCGTGGTCGAGGCCGGTGGCGAGGCCACCGCGCTGCAGATCGACGCCGGTCTCGAGTCCGACGTGGCGCTGCTGGTGGCCACCGCGAAGTCGGCTTATGGCCAACTCGACGTCGCTTTCGCCAACGCCGGCATCTCGGGCGGCCGGGACGGCATCTTCGACCTGACGCCCGAGGTCTGGACCGAGATCCTGCGCGTCAACTTGATCGGTCCCTGGTTGATGGTCAAGCACGCCGGCAAGGCGATGGCCGACGCCGGCCGCGGCGGGTCGATCATCTGCACGGCTTCGGTCGCAGGCATACGCTCGGGCGCCGGCGGTCCGGCCTATTCGGCGTCCAAGGCCGGCGTGATCAACCTGGCGATGGTCTCGGCCCAGCAGTTGTGCGAGACCAATGTGCGGGTCAACGCGATCTGCCCCGGGCTGACCGAGACCGGCATGACGCGGCCGACCTTCGAGTACGCCAAGGACAAGGGCGTGAGCCACAAGCTGGGCCGGCTCAACCCGCTGCGCCGTGCCGCTCAGCCCGATGAACTGGCCCAGGTCGCGCTGTTCCTGGCTTCGGACCAGTCGAGCTATGTCAACGGCCAGGCCATCGCGGTCGATGGCGGGCTGTCGAGCTCGCACCCGGTGACACGGCAACTGCCAGGGCAAACAGCGGTCTGAAGCCGCCCGCCCCGACGGGACTGTGCTAGCCCAAGTTTGTCACCAGGCACTACAAATGTGCTTTAAATCAACAGTCCATTGAGCCGCTGGTCGGCCAAACCAAGGTCGACCACCGGATGGACCCGTATTGGCTTCAGGGTGCGGTGCGTGATTCGGTGCATGCGTTGTGCTGCGCGGCCGGCGGCAACACCGGCTGCCTGCTGCGGGCCATCGCCTCTGCTAGCAATCAACGCACTTGCCAGCGACAGCCAGCGCAGCGAGCAGAGCGGCTTCGCGAACCTGATCAAAGGTACCTTCGGGATGTTCAGGAATCCAAGCGCGCACAAGGCCCGCATCCTCTGGGCCATGCGTGAGGAAGACGTGACAGACCTGTTGTCGCAAGCCTCTTTGATCCACCGACGGCTTGACGCATCCAAGTGAAGTGTGGACAAGCGAGGGACACCATTTATTGCCATATTGTGTCGTCCATGTCATAGTGCCAGAGCACTGCAGGAGCCGCCCATGGAAAGCATGAACATCTCGTTACCGGAGCCGCTCAAAGCCTTCGTGGACAGCCAAATTTCAACGGGCCGCTACAGCAGTGCCAGAGGGTACGTGCGCGAATTGATCCACGCCGACGAAAAGCGCAAGGCCGAAGAACAACTTGAGTCGCTGCTACTGGCCGGCCTGATGGGCGAGGAAACTGTGACGAGCCGCGCCGACTGGCAACAGATTCGACAAGAAGCGACTGCACAGGTGCGCGCCATTCGGCGCACCGTGATGTCAAGCGCGGCCCAGTGCACTGGTGGCCGGAGCAGCGAATGAACGCAGAGCTGTTCACCTGGGCGCGCGAAACCGCCGGCCTCGACCTTGAGACGGCCGCCAAAGCGCTCGGCATCAAAGTTGGCAAGCTGGAAGCGATAGAGCAGGGCGATGATGAACCTTCACGCCCGCAGCTGCTGAACATGGCCAAGGTTTACCGGCGGCCGTTGGTCACGTTCTATATGGACAAGCCACCTGCGCGCGGCGAACGTGGTGAAGATTTCCGCGCGCTGCCGCCCGGCCGCACCCAGGCTGACGATGCCGTGCTTGATGCTCTCATCCGCGACGTTCGCGGCCGGCAGGGGCTGGTTCGCTCGTTGACCGCAGATGAAGACCAAGCCGAGCCGCTGCGTTTCATCGGCTCGGCGACCATGAAGCACGGCGCGGAGGCCATGCTGGCCTCCATCAAGAAGACGCTGCGCCTTGATATCACCGAGTACAGGCGTCAGCCCAGCTCAGAAAAGGCCTTTGCCTACCTGCGTGGCCAGGCCGAAGGCGCCGGCATCTTCGTGCTGCTGATGGGCAACCTGGGGACGCATCACAGCGCGATTGCTGTCGAGACATTCCGGGGCTTTGCAATCGCCGACCGCTTCGCGCCGTTCGTTGTCATCAACGACCAGGACGCCCGCACTGCTTGGTCGTTCACGCTGCTGCATGAAATCGCGCATCTCTGGCTCGGCACCAGTGGCGTAAGCGGCCTCAACGTTGAGAAAGCCATCGAGCGCTTTTGCAACGAGGTAGCAAGCGCCTTTTTGTTGCCAGCCGGCGAACTGGCCGAGCTACACGTCGGCGGCGACACCGCACTGGCGCGTGCCATCGAGCTCATCACTGCGTTCGCCGACAAGCGGTTTATCAGCCGCCGCATGGTTGCCTACGCGCTCTTGAAAGCGCAAAGGATCGACCGCGCCACATGGCAGGGGTTCGACGGCGCATTGCACAAGCACTGGCAGAAGGACAAAGCGACACAGAAGGCGAAGGACAGAGAGAGCGAAAGCGGCCCGTCCTACTACGTTGTACGGCGGCACCGACTGGGCACGGCCTTGCTCGGCTTTGTCGAGCGGTCGATGGGCGCGGGTGCGCTGACGCCAGTGAAAGCGGCCCGAGTGTTGGGCGTCAAGCCTCGCAGCGTCTACCCGCTGCTGGTGCCCACGACGGCGGCCCGCCTGGGCCGCGATGGCGCGAGAGGTTGATGCATGCTGTACTTGCTTGACGCAAGCCTGCTGATCACCGCGAACAACACCTACTACCCCGTGGATTCCGTTGCCGAATATTGGGGCTGGCTGCAGCATCATGCCGAGCAGGGCAACCTCAAGATGCCGCTGGAAATTTTCGAGGAAGTCAAAGACGGTCCGAACGGCACCAAAGACCTGCTGTTCTGCTGGATTCAGACGGCTGCGGTCAAGAAGGCGCTCGTCTTCAGCGAGAAAATTAACGCTTCTCTTGTGCAAATCGTCATCACCAAGGGCTATGCCGTAAACCTTACCGACACCGAAACCGAACAGCTGGGCCGCGACCCCTTCCTGGTGGCGTATGCCATGGCCGACCCAGCCAATCGCATGGTGGTCACGTCTGAAGTTTCAAAGCCTACGCTGACGCGCCAGAACCGGCGCTTGCCTGACGTGTGCAAAACGATGGGCGTGCGGTCTTGCGATCCCTTCGCGCTGAACCGCGCGCTGCAGTTCAGCACCAAATGGAAAAAGTGAGACCGGATGCCCTTCAACCACGGGCCGCCGTCCAAGTAGCCGACTACGGAACAGTCCCCGACGCTGCCTTCGCCCGCAGACGCTCCCGCAGCTTGCCTTCGCGAAGGGCGATCGTCAAAAGGTCGCGCTGCGTGGCGGCAGATTGAAGCGTTTGCCGGCTCATCAGCGCATGCGCAACCTCGGCATCCATGGCGGCATCGATCAACTGACCTTGCCCCAAGTCGAGAGACGAAACGTTGTAGAAATCCAGGCCCGCCTTGCGTTTGACGAAGGGCTCGAACGCGATGCAGGCGGTCTGCTTGGCGGCGTGCTCCTTGAGCACTTGGGCCTTGGTCCGTGCGAGCACACAGTCCAGGCGCCGCAGCCCCGTGAACGGCAGGAGCACGCGGCCTTATTCGCTTTGCTTGAAGTTGCCACGCAGCAGGTCGGCCACGGACCAGATGAGGGAAGAGAGGGCCTGCTGGTTCATGGCTGCGTTGTTGGTGTTCTCGGCTGTCCCTAGTCGGTGGTCCCGAAGATCGGGCCGCAGCCGGTGCCGGCCAGTGCCCGGTCGAAGCGCTGGCGTGCGTCCGGATCCAGCGCCTGGTGATCGCGCCGCAACCAGGCCAGGCACTTGCCCTGGTAGGGGAAGGCTTGCTGGACCCAGGGCTTGCCGTCGATTTCGGTCTTGAACTCGGTGGCACCGGCCTGCAGCGCGGCCGCGTTGGCCAGCATCGCCGCCGGGTAGACGCGGCCAATCTCGCGCAGCAGCGCGCTCACCGTGGCGGGCAGCGCGTCGACCGCGAACCATTGGTCATCGGTCGGCTCCAGCCCGCAATGGTCTTCCATGCTGCCGACCCAGGCATAGACCCGTGGCGCACGCTGCAGCGTCAAGGCCATCGAGGTCGGGTCGAAGTGCGCGAGCTGGGTCAGCTGGCCGTAGACGCCGAAGTCGGCCGCGCCAGGTCGCTCGCCCAGCAAGAAGCGGTGTCCACGCAGGTGGTTTTCGAACGCGTCGATGAAGCGCACATAGCTCGCCTCGATCACCGGGCCGGTGATCTCGTTGGAGCCGACGAAGCGCAGGCGCGGGATCTGGCGGTCGCGGATCGAGGTCGCCATCGTCTCGAGCGTGGCATCGTCCATCGGCCCGAGCGCCCAGCAAGGCAGGATCAAGCCGGCCTTGTGGATGTCGTCGGCATAGCGCCAGCGGTAGTGGAACATCGCCTTGGTCAGCCATTCGTCGGCGTAGTCCTCGATCAGCGCGTCGATCAACGCGAGCGCGGGGTCGGCCGGCACCGCGTGGCGGCCGGCAAACTGGGCTTCGAAGCGCCGGATCAGCGGCGTCGAGTCGGTCACCGCTTCGAGCTTGCCGTCGGCACCGGGCAGGTAGAAGGTCGGCAGCAGGTGCACCTTGGCGCTGGGCAGGCCTGGCACGCCGCGCGAGGCCTGTATCAGCCGGTAGGGGATGCGCCGGTAGCGCAGCAGCGCGACCATCTTGCGGGTGTAGGGCGAACCCGGCACGCCGCTGAGCAGCAGCGCGCCGTCAGCGGTGGTTCCTGCGGTAGTGGGAACTTCATGGGCAGCAGACATCAGCATTCCTCGAGAAAAGTAGCTGGCCGACGCTGGCCATGGCTTGTCGAATCGCTTGTCGTATCGTTTGTCGGTGACTTCTTGCGGGGCTATGGTCTCGAGGGTGACTGCTGCTGCCGCCCGGCAGAGTCAGAGTCGTGGCCCATCAACACAAGGAGACCCTCATGGGCATCGCACTGACCAAGCAATCGATCGATCTGGGCATCGTCACATCCAACGGCCCGGCGATGCTGGCTTTCTACCACGACCTGCTGGGACTGAAACATGTCGGCGAAATGGCCATGCCGGCCGGCGGCGTGATGCACCGGCTGATGTGCGGCGACAGCCTGATCAAGCTACGCGTGATGCCTGCCGATCCGGCCTTGAACCCGTCGGCACCCGGCGGCATCCAGAGCGCAGCGGGATTGCGTTACTGGACGATGACGATCAGCAACCTGACCGAGATGGTCAAGGCCTGTGTCGATGCCGGCATCAAGGTGGTCGTGCCGGAGAAAGAATTCCGGCCCGGCATCCACATCGCGATCGTCGCCGACCCGGATGGCAACTGGGTCGAGTTCCTGAAGATCGGTTGAACGCCTGAGCGCCCCAAGGCCGGCCAAAGCCGGCCGCCCCCCGTGGGGGCAAGGCCGATCAAGGCGTCACAGAAAGCCCGCCAGCCGCTGGCGGATGATTGCGTCGGCTTCGGCCATGATGCGGTCAATCAGCTGCTTGCAAGTCGGGACGTCGTGGATCAGGCCCGCGACCATGCCGCAGGACCAGGCGCCGGCCTCCATCGTGCCTTCGAGCATGATCTTCGGGTAGACGCCGGCGACCTCGGCCATGATGTCCTCGAACTTCAGGTTCGCGCCCAGCTCTTTTTCCTTCGCGATCAAGCGGTCGACCGCGCCGTTGCGCAGCACGCGCTCGGTGTTGCGCAGCGAGCGCATCACCAGGCGGGTGTCGAGTTCGCTGGCCGCGACGATCGCTTGCTTGACGTTCTCGTGCACCGGGGCTTCCTGGGTCGCGATGAAGCGCGTGCCCATGTTCATGCCCTCGGCGCCCAGCGCCAGCGCGGCGACCAGTGAACGTCCATCGGCCATGCCGCCCGAGGCGACGAACGGGATCTTCAGCTCGTCGGCAGCGCGCGGCAGCAGGATGAAGTTGGGGATGTCGTCCTCGCCCGGGTGGCCGCCGCACTCGAAGCCGTCGACGCTGACCGCGTCGCAGCCTATCGATTCGGCCTTGAGCGAATGGCGCACCGAGGTGCACTTGTGGATCACCTTGATGCCGGCTTCATGCATCGCGGGCAGCCACTTCTGCGGGTTGTTGCCGGCGGTCTCGACCGCCTTCACGCCGCCGTCGATGATGGCCTTGATGTAGCCGGGGTAGTCTGGCGTGCTCAGTGAAGGCAGGAAGGTCAGGTTGACACCGAAAGGCTTGTCGGTCATCTCGCGGCAGCGCCGGATCTCATTGGCCAGCAACTCGGGCGTGCGTTGGGTCAGCCCGGTGATGATGCCCAGGCCGCCGGCGTTGGACACTGCGGCGGCCAACTCGGCAAAGCCCACGTAGTGCATGCCGCCTTGGATGATCGGATGCTCGATGCCGAACATTTCAGTGATCTTGGTCTTCATGGTGCTCAAGTCCTTTGGAAGGGAAAACAGTGTTGTAAAGAATACGGCCTGGCGGCCAGTCCGGTGCTGATCAGGCGCGGCCAGGCTCGATCACGATCTTGCCGGTGGCCTGGCGCGAGGCCAAGGCCGTGAAGGCCTTGGCGGTGTCGGCCAGCGAGTAGCGCGCCGAGATCAGTGGCCGCAGCTTGCCTTCGGCAATCCAGCCCATCATCTGGTGCATCGCTGCGGCATTGGCCTGGGGCTCGCGGCGTGCGAAATCGCCCCAGAACACGCCGACCATGCTCGCGCCCTTGAGCAGCATCAGGTTGGCCGGCAGCCTGGGGATTTCGCCGTTGGCAAAGCCGATCACCAGGTAGCGACCGCGCCAGGCGATCGAACGGAAAGCCGGCTCGGCGTAGACGCCGCCCACCGGGTCATAGATCACGTCGGGGCCGAGGCCGCCAGTGGCCTCTTTGATCGCTGCGCGCAGGTCTTGCGTGCTGTAGTTGATCAACACGTCGGCGCCATGGCCTTGCCGATCTCGACCGCAGACAGACCCACGCCGCCAGCGGCGCCCAGCACCAACATGGTCTGGCCGGCCTTGAGCTCACCGCGGTCGATCACCGCGTGGTGTGAGGTGCCGTAAACCAGGGTGAAGCTGGCTGCGACCGCATCGTCGAGCTCGGGCGGGATCGGGATCAGCCCGGCCGCCTTGGCCGCGACGAACTGCGCAAAACCGCCGAGCCCGACAAAGGCGATCACCCGATCGCCAACCTTGACATTGCTCACGCCCTCGCCGAGCGCACGCACCGTGCCGGCGACCTCGCTGCCCGGGATGAACGGCAGCTCGGGCTGGATCTGGTACTTCTTCTGGATCATCAGCACGTCGGGGAAGTTCACCGACGCGGCGTGGATCTCGATCAAGACCTCGCCCGCTTTGGGCTCGGGCTTGGGCACCTCCTCCACCACCAGGGTTTCGGGCAGGCCCCAGGCCTTGCAAAGTACAGCTTTCATGGTCAGCGCTTTCAGTCGATGAGGCTCAAGCCAGAGGCCTGTCGCGGGTCCGAAAACGGTAAGGGCAGAGCCTGCCGGCGTCGGTCACCAGCGGGACAAGGCCGCGTCACGCGGCCTCGCGCCGACCTCGCACTCAGCTGGCGTAGCCCGGATTCTCGCGGTCGAGCTTGCGCAGCAGTGCCGGCCAGGCCAGGCTGGCGCCGCTGGTGCCGGGCTGAACCTTGGCCATGTTGGTGGCGTTGGCAGCGATCGGTCCGGCGCCGATCAGGTTGAGTTCGGCGCCGCCCGACTGCGCGTCGACTTGGATGCGGCAGGAGTTCTCGAACATGTACATGTTCAGGAATGCCTGCGGGACCGTCTGCCCCACCGTCAGCAGGCCGTGGTTGCGCAGCATCAGGAAGTTCGAATGCCCCAGGCTGGCTTGCAGCCGCGGCTTCTCGTCCGGGTTGAGCGCAATGCCTTCATAGTCGTGGTAAGCGATCGAGTTCATGATCAGCGTGGACTGCTGGCTCAAAGGCAACAGGCCGGCTTTTTGCGCACTGACCCCGACACCGGCGCGGCTGTGGGTGTGCAGCACGCAGCCGGCGTCTTCGCGCACCGCGTGGATGCAGCTGTGGATCGTGAAACCGGCCGGGTTGATCGGAAATGCCGACTCGCGCAGCTTGTTGCCTTCCAGGTCGATCAACACCAGGCTGGAGGCGGTGATTTCGTCGAACATCAGCCCATAGGGGTTGATCAGGAAGTGATGCTCAGGGCCCGGGATACGCGCCGAGATGTGGGTGAAGATCAGGTCGCTCCAGCCATAAGCGGCGACTAGGCGGTAAGCGGCCGCCAGTTCAACCCGCAGCTGCCATTCCTGGGCGGTGACGACTTCCTTGAGAGAGGGGATTTTCATGGTGGGTCTCTGCGGTTGAAAGCCTCTATGATGGACTGGTTCAGCGCGTCGCGCTATTCTGGATTGCCCGAGGTCTGGCGAGGTTTTTTCAGCGGCGCGCGCAGCTTCGCACGGGTCTGGCGGCGGCGATGCGCTGGCGTCAATGCCCGTCGAAGTGCGGTGCCCGTTTTTCGACAAAAGCAGCTGCCGCGCCCTTGTGGTCGTCGGTCTCGAAGGTGCGGATCATGTGGATTGCCTCGGCGTCCAGCACTTGCGACAGCGAGCCGCTCAGCCCGGTGTTGAGGTTGCGCTTCATGTAGCCGATCGCCACCGTTGGCAGCGAGGCCAGTTCGGCGGCCCAGGCGCTGGCGGCCTCGGCCAGCTGCGCAGCGGGCACGGCCCGGTTGACCAGGCCGATGCGCACAGCCTCGTCGCCGCGGATCACCTGGCCGGTGAAGTACATCTCGCGCGCTTTGGCCGCGCCCACCAGGTGGTGGAGGAAGTAGCTGCCACCAAAGTCGCCCGACAGCCCGATCTTGGAGAACGCGGTCGTGAACTTGGCGTCGTCGGTGGAGATGCGCATGTCGCAGGCCAAGGCCAGCGACAAGCCGGCGCCCGCCGCCGGGCCGGGGATCACCGCCAGCGTCGGCTTGGGCATCTCGTGCAGCCAGCGGCTGACCTCCATGCGTGCGCGCAGGTCGGTGACCTTGTGGTCGAAGGTCAATGTGACCGGCGCGCCGGCGGCGTTCTTGGCGAAGCCCTTCACATCGCCGCCCGAGCAGAATGCCTGGCCGGTGCCGGTGAGCACCACCAGCCGCACGGCCGGGTCGGCCGCCAAGCGGGGCAGGGCTTCGGCCAGCGCGAGCATCATCTCGCGGCTCAAGGCGTTGCG
>RGQD01000590.1 GCA_010030205.1 Betaproteobacteria bacterium | reverse complement strand
GGCTTGCGATCAGCCCGCCATGCGCCAGCCATGCGCCAGCACTAGGCCGTCCGAAACCCGCGTCGCAAGCCCGTCGCAGCGCTTTGGATCCCTCGTGATTCACAAGATAAAAAGTGAATTCAAAAGACCATAGCACGGCGGTCAAGTGGTCCTGATTGCGGAAAACCCTTGCATCCAAAGTCCCGCCCGGTGTTGCATGAGAACGCTCTCTGCGCCATACTGTCAATATGAATTTTGAATCACACAGCAGCCCAGCGGGCGCGCGAATCAAGCTCGGTGGTGCCAGCTCATGAAGCACGCCGTCAACCCACCCGGTCTCGCATCGATAGACGCCATCACCGCCGCGCTGGCGGAGGTGGGCTATATCTCAACCCGGCAGATCTCCACCGCGCTGTACCTGGCCCACCACCTGCGCAAGCCGGTGCTGATCGAAGGCCCGGCCGGCGTCGGCAAGACCGACCTGGCGGTCTCGGTCGCCAAAGCGCTGGGTTTCGCGCTGCTGAGGCTGCAGTGCTACGAAGGCTTGGACGACAGCAAAGCGCTGTACGAGTGGAAGTACGGCAAGCAGTTGCTCTACACGCAGATCCTGAAGGAGAAGATCGGCCACCTGGTCGACGCATCCGACAGCCTGCAAGGCGCTTTCGGCAAGCTGGCCGGTTTCCAGGACTTGTTCTTCTCGCGCGACTTTCTTGAGCCCAGGCCACTGCTGCAGGCGATGGAGCAGCCCGGCGGCAGCGTGCTGTTGATCGACGAGGTCGACAAGTCGGAGGAGTCCTTCGAGGCCTTGCTGCTCGAAGTGCTGGCCGACTACCAGGTCACGATCCCCGAAATCGGCACGATCCGGGCCCAGGTGCCGCCGCTGGTGGTGCTGACCTCGAACAACACCCGTGAGCTCGGTGACGCGCTCAAGCGGCGCTGCCTGCACCTGCACATCGGTTTCCCCAACGCCGGGCTGGAACGCCGGGTGCTGCGGGCCAGGGTGCCTGACATCGCCGAGCTGCTGCTGGGCCAGCTGGTCTCCTTCGTTCAGTCGCTGCGCGAAGAGAACATCCGCAAAGCGCCGTCGATCGCCGAGTCGGTCGACTGGGCCCGCACGCTGCTGCTGCTGCACGCCCAGGTGCTGGATGAATCGCTGGTGCGCGACACGCTCAACGTGCTGCTCAAGCGCGAGAGCGACATCCAGGAGATGCAAGGCCGGCTCGCGGCGCTGACGCAGGCTGCGCTGGCCGAACCTAACGCAGCCCAGCCGATCGGCGCTTATTGATGGACGCCAGCCTGGCCGGATTCGTTCGCGCACTGCGGGTCGCGGGCGCGCAAGCCTCCACCGCTGAGGCGATCGATGCTGCACGCGCGATGGCGCTGGTCGGCTTTGGCGACCGCGACAGCCTGAAGGCCTCGCTGGGCGTCGTGCTGGCAAAGTCGGTCGAAGAAAAAATCATCCACGACCGGGTCTTCGACCTGTACTACAGCCTGCCCGAAGCACCCGACGATCCGGACGAGGACAGACCGCAGGACTCGGCGTCACAAGATGAGACCGCCAGCGAGCGCACCGGAGACGCAGAGGTCGACGCCTTGCTGGATCTGGCCGAAGGCCAGCAGGGCCGCGACGCACTCGATGCCGCGCTAAGGCGCGCAGCGGGACAGGCCGGTGTCGACGATATTCGCTTCTCGTCGCAGACCTCTTTCTTCGTCCGCAAGATACTCGCTGGAATGGGCATTGCGCCGCTGGAGGCACGGCTGCTGGAGCGCCTGGGCCAGGCTTCAGCCGAGGCGCAGGCCGAGGCCAAAACGCTGGGTGCG
>RGQD01000589.1 GCA_010030205.1 Betaproteobacteria bacterium | reverse complement strand
GTGCTACTGCAAGGCCGCCGAGATCAGGCCCGACCATGCGGAGTCGCGGTACAACCGCGCCAGGCTGTTGCGTCAAATCGGCCGAACTGTGGAGGCCGAGCAGAGCATCGCGCTGGCGCTGCGCGCTGTGACAGGCTCGCCGACTCTTCGAGCCCAGATGCTGCAGCTGCGAGCCCTGCTGGAGGAGGAGGCAGGCCAACTCGAGCTTGCGCTGGCGTCGATTGAACAGGCGATCGAGCTTGCGCCTGGCCGTGCCGCGCTGCACCACAACCGCGGCGTGCTGCTGCAGCGCCTGGCCCGTCCGACCCAGGCATTGTCTGCCCACGATCTGGCGCTCCAGCTGGGGCTTGTCGCGGCAGATGCCCATTACAACCGCGGCAACAGCCTTCAAAGTCTAGGGCGATCGGTTGACGCGCTGCAGTCCTACCAGTGCGCATTGGCGCTTGACCCGCTGCATGCCTTGGCCTTGTACGACATTGCACGGCTGCGTTGGCGCTTGGGTGACGCTGGTTTCAGCGCCGAGCTTGACGCCGCTGCAACTTTGGCACCCGGCTCGGCGGTCGCGCATGGCATCAAGGCAAGGTTGCTGCTTCGTGCCGAGCGCTACGCCGAGGCGGCCGAGGCGTTCACACACGCGGCTGCGCTGGCTGTGACAGTGGCGGGGTATTTCGACGGACTGGGCCAGTCGCTGAGCCGCTTGGGCCGCCACGACGAGGCACTGGTCGCCTACCGTCGGGCCATCGAGCTGGCGCCTGATCAATCGGCCACCCACATCGGCCACGCCAGCGGTTTGCTGCAGACCGGTCAGGTGGCAAAGGCAGCGCAGGTGGCACAGGAGGCGGTGCGGCTGTCGCCTCTGGATCAGCAGGCCTGGGCGCTGCTGGGTCTGGCCTGGCGCGCTGGTGGCCATCCCCAGGAAGCCTGGCTGAACGACTATCGCCGGCATGTGCAGGTGTTTGACCTGTCGCCGCCATCAGGCTGGGCCGACATGCCCACTTTCAACTGCGCGCTGGCCGCTTTGCTCGAGCAGTTGCACACAGATGCCCAGGCGCCGATCGACCAAACCCTGCGTCACGGCAGCCAGACCATGGGCAATATTTTCGAGCAATCACATCCACTGCTGCAGCAACTCAAGGGTCGGATCGCCGAAGCCGTGGACCGCTATGTCGCCTACCTTGGCTCGCTGGCGCGGGACGACGCCCACCCGCTGCTGGGTCGCCGTTCGAACCATTGGCGCTTCACCGATTCATGGTCCTCGCGGCTGCGCAGCAGCGGTTTCCACACGCCCCACGTGCACCCGCACGGCTGGATCAGCTCGTGCTACTACGTTGCACTGCCTGAGGTCATCGGCGCCGATGGTGCAGATGGCGCGGCAGGTTGGATCAGTTTTGGTGCGCCCGACATCGCTGTACCGGACTGCGACCTGAGCGCGCAGCATGCCGTGAAGCCACGGGTGGGTCGCCTGGTGCTGTTCCCCTCGTTCATGTGGCACAGCACGGTGCCATTCACCGACACGCAGCCACGCTTGACGGTAGCTTTCGACCTGATGCCTCTGGGTTGAGCCTCACCCTGCCAAAGCCGCGCTGCTGAGCTTGAAACGCCGCGCCATGGCATCGCCGTGGTTTTGGCTGTTGTTTCTCGGCAACTTGACGAGGCTGCGACGCTAGTTGCTAGCCCTTGTGACCGAGCCCTTGCGTCAACGATAATTTTCTGTAAACTAACATAAACTATTGATATCAATGGATAAATGACAATTGTGGCATGTTTGTGGTGAAGCTCGGAATGTTCGCCTGAGAGTGGTTCTCATGGTTTACCCGATGTTCGGCGCGGG
>RGQD01000588.1 GCA_010030205.1 Betaproteobacteria bacterium | reverse complement strand
AACCCTCATAGCCAGCAGTACCAGCTCAACTATTTTTTTGCAAAAGCGAAAAATCTGATGGCTCTCGCACCGACTCGCTTGGAGTCCCGCTCAATCCATCGTCACACCCAACAACCCAAACAGCCGCTGCACATCGCCCTCTTGCTTGAGCATTTCCTGCATCAACTGCGGCAGCGGCATACGTCCCCAAGTGATCGCGCGGCGAACCAGATAAGGTATCGGGCTGTGCGGCTCGGTGCGCTGCAGGAATTCGGCGATCTGCTCGAGCTGGCGGTAAGCTGACTCACGGTTCATCACAGTCTGTCCTGTAGGGGCTTGCGCGCTGCCCGGCGCCGAAGTCATTGGGGAGGCCGCAGCATCCTGGGGCTCGGACTGTTCAACAGCCTCCGGCAGCGCCTCGGGCGCCGACGTCTCTTCAACCGGCGCATCGTCGTCCTCGGGCAGGTGTTCGCCCTGCCCGCCCAGCAGCGAGGTCATGGCATGCCCGAGTTGGCGCAAGACCTCGCCGACACGCGCCAGACTGGGCGCTTCGTTGCCGAGGCGGTCGTCGATCAGCGCGTCTAGCCGGGCCCAGTCGTTGACGATTTCGCGCAGTTGGCGGCGCCGCTCGCGCAGCGTCTGCCGGGTCGCAGCCTCGCCGGCCAGCCGGATCAGGTCTTCGCGGCCCGGCGCTGGGGCTTCGCCACTATCTGCTGCAGCGTCCTCGCGGCGCTGATCACGGCCCTGCGGGCGGCGCATCAAGCGGTCCCAATCGTCGAGCGTCAGTCGAGGCGGCTTGTGATCGGGCAGCGCCATCAGCGCGATCTGCAGCCTCAGGGTTCGCGGCAGCGTCTCGTTGAGCCAGAACAGCGGCGCAACGCGGGCCTCGGTGTCGCCATCCTCGTCTATGCGGGGGTGCAGCACAGGCCAGTACTGCTCGACCAGTCCGGTGAGCAGCGCCACGCCGGCGCGCAAACCGTCGATCTGGTGCAGGTGAACCCAGGCTTCCAGCAACCAAGCGGCGAGCTGCAAATCCTTGCTGCGCTCCCGCAACAGCTGGCTGCATTGCAGGGCCACCGCAGGCCAGTCGGCACGCTTGAGCGGGCGCGCCCAATCGCCCAGCGGCAGTGAGGCGTCATCTTCTTCGCGGGCCTGGCGGATCGCGACCGTCGCCGGGTCGTAGCGCAGAGACACGCCGGCACCGCCTGGGGCACCGTCAGTCTCAGGGACAGGCGCGAGCAGCGCGGCGATCTCTTCGGGCAGTGGCGCAGTCATCGTTCGCTCGCTGAGGTGGTCGCGTCCCAATCGGGTGCACGCAGAGGTATCTGGCCAGGCCATATCAGCGGCGCGCGCTTGCCCGCCGGGCTCAGCGTGAGCCGGACAAACACCCTGGCTCGGCCTTCGCCGGGCGGCGCGCCGGCCTCGCCGGCCAGCGTCAGCGGCAGTTCCAATCGCAGCAATTGGCTGCGGCCGTCATTGCGGCCGTCATTGCGACCGCCCCCGTCGGCGTCGCGCTGGCGCTGCAGCAGGCTCAACAAGGCCCAGGCGTCGCTGAACTGCCAGGTCGCTGTCTTGCCGTCTACGCGCAGCGCAGGCTGGCGCTCGTCGGCACGCGGCGTGGCCTGGCCGTCTTTGGCAAACCGCAGGCTGATGCTCACCGCTTGACCAGGCTCCCAGCGCAAGGCCCGCGCCGGCTCGCGCCAGCCCAGCTGCTGGCTGCCCATGCTGATCGACCAGTCGATCACCTTGTTGCCCTCGAGCTCCAGCGCTGACGCGACGCGGAACTCGACCGCCACGTCGTGACCGCTGGCCAGACCCTCGTCGCTGGGCACCAGCGGCGACAAGAAAGCCCGG
>RGQD01000587.1 GCA_010030205.1 Betaproteobacteria bacterium | reverse complement strand
AGTGGAACCAGTATTTGCGCGTCAGGTTCCAGACCGTGTCGACCTGTTCGAATGCGGTGTCGCCCATGCCGTACTTGCGGGCATCGATCTCGACCATCAGAAACAGCGCCAGGTAGAACAACAGCGTCGGGATGCACGCAAGTACGGCATGGGCGACACCGCATTCGAACAGGTCGACACGGTCTGGAACCTGACGCGCAAATACTGGTTCCACTTCCTGTCGCTGGTGTCGATCGTGTTCTTCATGATGTGGGGCTACTCGCCGGTGCTGTCGGTGTTCTACGCCACGCTGGTGTCGCTGGCCACCAGCTTTCTGCGCCCCGACACCTCGCTGCTGTCCTATGACTTGTTCCGGGGCCGGGGGTCCTGGGTGAAAAACCTGTTCGGCTCACCGCTTGTCAAGGCGATGGAAGGCGGCTCGATCGGCGTGCTCAACGTCGCGGCCACCTGCGCTGGCGCTGGCATCATCGTCGGCGTCGTCACGCTGACCGGACTGGGGCTCAAATTCAGCAGCATCGTGATCGACTACGCCGGTGGCTCGCTGCTGCTGACGGCGATCTTCACGTCGTTGGTGGTGTGGATCGTCGGCTTGGCGGTACCGGTGACGGCGTCCTACATCATCTGCGCGGTGATCGCAGCACCCGCGCTGATCAAGCTCGGCGTGCCGGATTTCGCTGCCCACATGTTCATCTTCTACTACGCCGTGTTGTCCGAGGTCTCGCCGCCCACGGCCTTGTCGCCGTTTGCTGCGGCTGCGATCACCGGCGGCGACCCGTACAAGACGACCTTGCAGTGCTGGAAATACACCGTGCCGGCTTTTCTGGTGCCGTTCATGTTCGTGCTCGACCCCAGCGGCCAGGGCTTGCTGCTGATGGGCTCGACCAAGGCGCTGGCCAGCGCCAACTGGTGGTCGATTGCCGAGGTCACGGTCACTGCGGCGATCGGTGTGGCCGCGCTGGCTGCGGGTTTCCAGGGCTGGGCATTGAAACAAACCACGATGGTTGAACGCACGATGCTGCTGGTCGCAGGTTTCGCGCTGGTCTACCCGACCATGCTGGCCGATCTGGTGGGCATAGGCCTGGTGCTGGCGGCGCTGGCCCTGCAGTACTTGCGGCACGAACCGGCGTCAGCCCACCAAGAAAGTCTCAAATGAAACCACTCGATGCATCGGCCCGCGGGGTCTACCTGATCACGGTCACGCCGTTCACCGACAGCGGTGCGCTAGACCTGGCCAGCACCGACCGCATGGTCGACTTCTGCCTAGAGGCCGGCGTCACCGGCCTGACGGTTCTCGGCATCATGGGCGAGGCGACCAAGCTCACCGCCGAGGAGTCGCGGCTGTTCGTCAAGCAGGTGCTGGCGCGCGTGGCGGGCCGGGTGCCGGTGGTGGTCGGTGCTTCTGCGCCTGGCTTTGCGC
This sequence comes from Betaproteobacteria bacterium, assembly GCA_010030205.1. GTDB lineage: Bacteria > Pseudomonadota > Gammaproteobacteria > Burkholderiales > Burkholderiaceae_C > Pseudaquabacterium. The sequence continues at coordinate 436 of RGQD01000587.1, read as the reverse complement.
CGATGCGCGAGTTGACCGACAGCGTGATGGCCTTGGGCGCTGCCGGCGTGATGGTGGCGCCACCGTCCACGCTGCGCACCGACGACCAGATCGCCGCTTATTTCGAGATGGTGCAGGAAACGCTGGGCTCCGACGTGCCCTGGGTGCTGCAAGACCACCCGGTGGCCACCGGGGTGCAGATGTCGGCCGGCGTGATCCAACGCATCGTCAAGCAGGCCGCGGGCTGCGTGATGCTCAAGCATGAAGACTCACCAGGATTAAATAAATTATCTGGAATCATTACAACAATTGCCAAAAAAGATATTGAGCGGGTTTCGATTTTGACTGGCAATGGTGGCGGACTTTTCTTGACTGAAGAAATGATTCGTGGCGCGGATGGTGCCATGACTGGTTTTGCTTATCCAGAAATGATGGTGCGTGTTCTGTCTCTTATACA
>RGQD01000586.1 GCA_010030205.1 Betaproteobacteria bacterium | reverse complement strand
GGCTTCGACGGCACGATGACGCTGGTGCTGGTGGTCGCGACGATGACATTGGGCGTGGACTGGCGGCTTGCGCTGGTCGTGCTGTTGCCATTTCCGCTGATGGCCTTGGCCTTCTGGTGGATCTCGCGCCATCTGCATGCGGCCTCTCGCCAGTCGCTCGACGCCTTCGGTGCGCTCAACGACCAGGTGCAGGAGACGCTCTCTGGCGTTCGCACGCTTCGCGCGCTTGGGCTCGAGAACCAGAGCAGCGCGCAGTTTGGCCGGTTGGCGGCGGCGGCCTCCAACGCCAGCCTGCGAGCCCAGCGCTGGGAGGCGGCTTACGAGCCAGCGGTCGGCGGATCGCTGAACGCAGCGATGGCGCTGTCGCTCGGTTTTGGGGGCTGGCTGGTCTGGCAAGGCGAGATCACGGTGGGCCAGCTGACCAGTTTCGGCCTCTACCTCGGCCAGCTGATCTGGCCGATGTTTGCCGCAGGCTGGGTGATCAGCCTGATCGAGCGTGGCCGAGCAGCCTGGACCAGGCTGGCGCCGGTGCTTGAAACGCCGCTGACGGTGGACGATGGCGGCACGCTGGACGCGGTGGCGCCGGGCAGCTTGAAGGTCGAGAACCTGGGTTTCAGCTATCCCGGCCAGACCCAGCCGGCACTGCAAGGCCTGGACTTCTTGCTGCCGGCCGGCCAGACGCTGGCACTGGTCGGACCCACCGGCGCAGGCAAGAGCACGCTGCTCAAAATTTTGCAGCGGCAGTGGCCGGCCGGCCAAGGTCGCATCACCTGGGGTGGCGCCGATCTGGCCGAGCACCGGCTGGCGGCACTGCGCTCAGCCGTCGCCTGGGTACCTCAAGAGGCTTTCCTGTTCTCAGCCAGCGTTGCCGAGAACATCGCACTGGCCCGGCCCGAGGCCAGCCGCGCAGAGGTGGAGGCTGCAGCAATGCAGGCGGCGGTGCATGACGACATCCTGCGCCTGCCGCAAGGCTATGACACACCAGTGGGCGAGCGCGGCGTCACGCTCTCGGGTGGCCAACGCCAGCGCGTGGCGATCGCTCGCGCGCTGTTGGCCAGCAACGGACTGGGCCGACTGCTGCTGCTCGACGATGCGCTGTCGGCGGTCGATACGGGCACTGCGGCAGTGATCCTGGCCAGCCTGCGCCGCCACCGACAAGCGTCCCAAACGATGATCATCGTCAGCCACCGACTGGCCACTGTGATGGACGCCGACCAGATCCTGGTACTCCGACACGGCCGCATCACCGAGCGCGGCAGCCATGCCTCGCTGTTGGCGTTGACCCAGGCCGACGGCCACCCCGGCTGGTACGCCACGCAGTGGCGAGTTCAACAGCTTGAGGCCTCGCTGGTCGGCATCGATATCAACGACCCCAGCGCGGCCCATCAGGCAGACAACCCGGCGGACAACCCAGCGGTTCACCCGCCGGTCCACCAGGGGGCAAAGCATGCGCACTGACACCACCCGACCCGACGCATTGCAGCGCCGCGCTGCGCTCGGATTGCTGTTGCGCAGCGCGTCGCCCGACCTGGGCCTGCTGCGCCGCGCCGCCGCCTGGCTCGTGCTGGCCGCGGGCCTGGAAGCGCTGGGACCGTTGCTGGGCAAGACCTTCATCGACAGCCACCTGCTGCCGCGCCAGGCCGAGATGCTGCCCATCGCCGGATTGCTGGGCGGCGCCCTGTTGGCAGGCTGGTTGGCCAATGCGCTGCGCTATTGGCAGCTGGTACGGCTCGCTGGCGTCGCGATGCGGTCGGTGCAGCGCTTGCGCGAACAGGTCTATGGTCATGTGCTGCGGTTGCCCATGTCGTTCTTCGACCGCGCGATCACAGGCCAGTTGGTCGGCCGCGTCACCAACGAC
>RGQD01000585.1 GCA_010030205.1 Betaproteobacteria bacterium | reverse complement strand
GCGCAATGCCTTCGCCGACCCCGTGCGCGCCCTGCAGCACATCGGCACGCGGCCGCAGCATGGCACGGTGCAGCTCCATCTCGATGCGCTTGCGGTCCCATCCGGCCTTCCGAAAAATTGCGTAGTGCTCGGGCACCAGGATCAGCATGGCGTTGGTGAACTGGCACAGCTTCGGGTTGCCCACCGCGAGCAGGGCGGCGGCGAGCGAGCGCGTGAGCTCTTCGGCAGTGCGCGAACGCTGGTCCACAAAGCCCTGGATGCCGTCGCCCTGGAACAGGGTGACCGCGTTGCGGCCCTTGGCAATGCCGGCGCGCGCACTGGCGAGCGTCTCCCACTCGACGTCAGTTTCGTCTTCGGCAAAGCAGAAGGTGTATTTGCCCGGGCCGCCCAGCACCGCGCGGTCGAGATCGCCGGGCACGCCGCCGCCCACATTGCGGATGATCAGTTGCAGCGCGCGGCCGATGGTTGCGTTGGCGCGGTTGCCTTGGCCCAGCGCATTGATGCCCCAGTTCATGCCGATGCGCTTGGCGATCGGGCCGTTGACGACGATGATCGGGCCCGAGAAGCATGTGGTGCACAACAGGCCGTGCATGGTGAAAATCGGGTCGAGCGCTGCTTCGAGTGCGGCCAGCAGCACCGGCATGTATTCGGGCTTGCAGCCGGCCAGCACGGCGTTGATGGCGACTTTCTCGACCGTGCAATCGACCAGGTTGGGCGGCACCTTGCCCACCACCTCGTGCGGCGCACGGCGCGTGCCCTGGAGCATGCGCAGGATGCGCGCATCGGTCGGCGGCACCACCGGCAAGCCGTCGCTCCAGCCGCGCTCAAAGCAGGCTTCGATCGCGTCATCCCAATCACCGAGCGCGACCTGGCGCGATGCCAGACCCGGGTCGCCGAAGCGTGCCACCAGTTCCTCGTACACCCCCGGCTCGCGGCTTTTCGAGCCGCACCCGGGGCGCAGCGCCGGCAGGGCGGCGCCGAGTGCGGCGATGCCAGTGAGTTGCTGCCATTCGTCGCGCATCCATCCTTCGGCACGCGCCGTTTCACGACCGCCTTGAATCCGCAGCAGGGTCGGTACGGTTTCGATGTCAAATCGAAAGGACTGCTTCAGCGCGGTGTCGTCGATCGGCTTGCAATCGGCAAAACTTTCAGGGTCGTCCTGCACGTAGAGCGCCTGAAGCGGCAGGGCTGGCAGCAGCGGGTGCACGAGCGCGCAGGTGTCGCATGCGCGCTTGACGAAGGCGTACAGGCCGTCGGAAAGCCCCGTTGGGAGATTGGTGTTGGGCACGGCGAGCAATGTAGCACGTCAGACTACGAAGTTGAGCGAGAATAAGCCAAAACCACAAGGGGACTGTCACATGAAACGCCGCCAACTGCTCACCGCCGCCCTTGCTGCTTCGTCGGCAAGCGCGCTCTCGCACCTGGCCCGGGCGCAGGCTGCCTACCCGTCCAAGAACATCAACTACATCATTCCGTTTGTCCCAGGCGGAGAATCCGACGTGGTGGCGCGCTGGCAGAGCGAGTTGTTCCAGCGCAAGTTCGCACCGCACACGATGGTCGTGATCAACCGCGCCGGCGCCGGCGGCGGTCTGGCCTGGAGCACGCTCAACCGCGAAGCACCGGACGGCCACACCGTTATGGGCGCCAACATGCCGCACCTGGTGCTGCAGCCGCTCGAAGCGGGCGCCCCGTACAAGACTGAAGATGTCACCTGTGTGTATTTTTTTCACTTCACGCCTGACGCCATCGTGGTGCCGACCACCAGCCCCTACAAGACCCTCAAGGACCTGATCGACGATGCCAAGCGCAATCCCGAAAAGGTCAGCTTCGCCGGCTCGGGCAGCAACGGCGCCAACCAG
>RGQD01000584.1 GCA_010030205.1 Betaproteobacteria bacterium | reverse complement strand
GGTAAATCTTCTCGCCCAGCAAGACCAGGTCCTTGTCCTTGGCGAAGCCGGGCTTGGCCTGCTTGCTGGCATAGAACGCGGCGACGTTCTTCATGTCGTCCTCGCTCAGCGCTGCGGCCATGCCGCTCATGATCGCGTTGACGCGCTTGCCGGCCTTGAATTCGGTCAATTGCTTGACCAGGTACTCGGCGTGCTGGCCCTGCAGGATCGGGTTGGCAGGGATGCCGCGCGAGCCATCGGCGGTGTGGCATGCAGCGCAGACCTGGGTGGCTTTTTCCTGGCCTTTGGCCAGATCGGGCTTGGCAGCCGCCTTGGTCTCGGAAGCAAAGGCCGAACCGGCCGACCAAGAGATCAGGGCAGACAGCGACAGGGCGAGCAGCGACTTCATGTCGGGGAACCTTGGAATGGACAGGGCCTTGTGCGCCGGTTTTGCACTGCCGGATGGCGGCGTGCAGGATGGCGTGTTCGGCCTGTTGATGGGGTGAGAAGCTTGTTGGTATCGGGTAAACCCATCGATTTTACAATGCTCCATGAATCCAAGCGCCAACGCACGGAGCAGCGACTCCGATATCCCCACCGACCCCGCTGTGCGCGAGGCCCTGGCCTGGACGCAAAGCGCCCGCTTCTTCACCACGGCCAGCCTGTTGTCGCAGCTGCCGGCTTCGGATCTGCCCGAGGTCGCGTTCGTCGGCCGCAGCAATGCGGGCAAGTCAACCGCGATCAATACCTTGGCCCAGCACCGGCGCCTGGCGTTCGCGTCGAAGACACCTGGCCGCACCCAGCACATCAACTTGTTTGACCTGGGGCCGGCCGAGGCCCCGGATGGCCGATGGGCCGACCTGCCTGGCTATGGCTACGCGGCGGTGGCACGCGGTGCCAAGCTGCGCTGGCAGCAGGTGATGGCTGACTACCTGGCGATGCGTCATGTGCTGGCCGGGATTGTGATGATGGTCGATTGTCGCCACGGTTTCACGCCGTTGGACCAACAGTTGCTGGACTTTGTGTCTGAGCGGGTGGGTCGCGGTGAGGTCAAGTTGCTGGTGTTGTTGACCAAGGCCGACAAGCTCAACCGCAACCAGCAGTCGCGTGCGTTGGCGCAGGCGCAGACCTCTCTGGCCGAAATGGCCACCGACGCGTCGGACATCAGCGTGTCGCTGTTCTCGGCGTTGTCGCGCCAGGGCCTGGGCGATGCGGCGCTGACGCTGCGCCAGTGGCAGCAATCGCCCGGCTCGGCGCCTGGGGCTGAACCCGCTTCGACCTGATCCTGGCGCTGCGGGCTGCCGCAACGAAACAGGCCACCCGAAGGTGGCCTGTGAGGACTTGGCAAGACCCGCGAACTGACCGGCAGGCCGGTCAGTGCATGGCCCCGCGCTCGGGGACGGCCAGGCCGCCCCTGAACGACATCACATGTCCATGCCGCCCATGCCGCCCATGCCACCCATGCCGCCCATGCCGCCACCCATGCCGCCGGCCGACTCTTCCTTCGGCGCTTCGGCGACCATGCACTCGGTCGTCAGCATCAGGCCGGCCACAGAAGCTGCGTTCTGCAGTGCAGTGCGCGTCACCTTGGTCGGGTCCAGGATGCCCATGTCGATCATGTCGCCATAGGTGCCGTTGGCAGCGTTGTAACCGTAGTTACCCTTGCCTTCCAGAACCTTGTTGATCACGACGCTCGGCTCGTCGCCAGCGTTGGCAACGATCTCGCGCAGCGGTTGTTCAACAGCGCGTAGCACGATCTTGATGCCAGCTTCCTGGTCGTGGTTGTCGCCCTTGATGGCGCCAGCCGACTGGCGGGCACGCAGTAGCGCGACGCCGCCGCCTGCCACGATGCCTTCTTCGACGGCGGCACGCGTGGCGTGC
>RGQD01000583.1 GCA_010030205.1 Betaproteobacteria bacterium | reverse complement strand
GCATTACTCAACCGACTGCATTTAGCCGGCCAAACTACTCCTGTGTCCTGCAGCTGTTCCTCCAACAGTCACGATGGCCCTCCTCGCCCAGCGCTCTGTGAACGCCTCCGCGCGTGCTGGCCGCCCCAACCGCTCGCGTGTGGTGGTGCCATGCATCCGTGCTGAGAGTGGCAAGATTAAGATCGGCATCAACGGCTTCGGCCGCATTGGCCGCCTGGTTATGCGCGCCACGATGCTGCGCCCCGACATCGAGGTCGTGGCGATCAACGACCCATTCATTGATGCCGAATACATGGCCTACATGTTCAAGTATGACTCGGTCCACAAGACCTGGCCCGGCCACGTCAATGGCAGCAAGGACGGCTTCCTGGTGGAGGGCCGCAAGATTCACACCTTTACTGAGAGCGACCCGAGCAAGATCAACTGGGGCGCTGCCGGCGCTGACATCGTGATTGAGAGCACTGGCGTGTTCACTGACATCGCCAAGGCCACCGCCCACCTGACCGGCGGCGCCAAGAAGGTGATCATCACCGCGCCCTCCAATGACGCGCCCATGTATGTGATGGGCGTCAACCACGAGAAGTACAACCCCGCCACGGACCACATCATCTCCAACGCCTCCTGCACCACCAACTGCCTGGCGCCCCTGGCCAAGGTTGTGAACAGCAAGTTCGGCATCAAGGAGGGCCTGATGACCACCGTGCACGCCACCACCGCCACCCAGAAGACCGTGGACGGCCCCAGCAAGAAGGACTGGCGCGGCGGCCGCGCCGTCAACGGCAACATCATCCCCTCCTCCACCGGCGCCGCCAAGGCCGTGGGCAAGGTGCTGCCTGAGCTCAAGGGCAAGCTGACTGGCATGGCCTTCCGCGTGCCCACCAACGACGTGTCGGTGGTGGACCTGACCGTGACGCTGGAGAAGGCGACCACGTACGAGGACATCATGAAGGCGCTCAAGGAGGCGTCGGAGGGCGAGATGAAGGGCGTGCTGGCCTACACGGACGAGGACGTGGTGTCCTCCGACTTTGTGACCGACCCCGCCTCCTGCACCGTGGACGCCAAGGCCGGCATCATGCTGAGCCCCACCTTCGTCAAGCTGGTGGCCTGGTACGACAACGAGTGGGGCTACAGCAACCGCGTGGTGGACCTGGCCCTGCACGTCGCCAAGAAGGCCGCCGTCAAGGTGTAAAGCAGCCGGCCGGAAGGCAGTGGCGGGCGGGCAGCTTGCTGATGGCGTTAGGAGGACACAGGCTTGGACGGGCGCGAGTTGGAGCAGATTGCTTCAGGGCTTCGGCGTGCGAGTGGTTGCGCGCGCCGGCCTCTTTGGTGTGTTGCGTTGTAGTGCTTCTTTGCGTGTGAGAGGGATGTTGTCGGTTGGCGTGTGTGCGGACAAGGGTCGTGGGCACGTTGCCGCGTCCCTTGGGGCCTCTACCCTGGAATCCGTGTGCGGACATGGGGCACAGGGGGTGGCTGTTGATCCCGGCCCTCAGCCTTGGGTCCCTGTGCCGGCGAAAGACGGCGCTCGTTCTTCATTGGAGTGTGGAGCTGTATTGGCGCAGTGGTTAAAGAAGTACTGCGGGCCGCCATGAATGCTGCTCAGCTTGCATTCACTGTATGGGGGCACTGCCGCGTTGCGCGCGCAACACGTCACATCCGTTTGAGTGGGGAAGAGTACTGTGCATGGCTGATCACGTGGGGCCGACACGTGTGCGTGTGCAGTGGCGTGCATTGGTGTTGCCACATGCAGGCTACTGCACCTGGGCCATGCGGCGACCTTCGGCCATGCATTCTTTCATAAAAGGATTTAGGCGTTCTTGCATTAAGGACTGCCACACGGTGCGTGACGGCTGACAGGAGATC
>RGQD01000582.1 GCA_010030205.1 Betaproteobacteria bacterium | reverse complement strand
TTCACGATCATTTTCCATGAGTTTATTACGAGTCGTTTCAAGATTCTTGAACTCTACCAGACGCTGTTCACTACGAGTTGCCGCAATTTCTTCGAGTTTTAACACACGTTGTCCACGCTCAGTGTTATAACGTGCTGTTTTGCGGGCCTCGTCCATTTTCTCCGCGAGTTTTTTTTGAAGGGCTTGTCGTTTTTCAGGAGAATTTTGTTCTCTTCGCTGTTGTGCTGCTTTTTTCTTCAAGAGCGATTGTTTTGTGATTTTAGGCGGAGGACCAACTTCTTTTGTTGGCTTTGGTTGCTTAGGTAGCATGGTAGGACTATAAGGAAAAATGTAATGGACGGATTCATATGCGTCCACGATTATTGGCCTTACATCTGGATGCCACTCGTCGCATACAAAGTTGCATTCACCAACATTTTGTGATTTTGTCGGCGACGGCGCTACACGTGTTTCTTCTACTACTTCTACTCGTGCATGTTTTTTTGAACGTTTTGTAGAAACACGTGTAGAAGGCTTGAGGAACTGTGACAAACAGTTTCGTTGGTCACACCAATGTGGCCAATTGCGAACGACATCAACTGAAACAACATCAACAACATCAACAACATCAACAACATCAACTGAAACAACATCAACTGAAACAACATCAACTGAAACAACATCAACTGAAGCTGACTCTGAAACCGTGACGGAAGCTGAAACAACATCAACTGAAACCGGGACGGAAGCTGAAACTGATGTGTGCGTAGGCTCGGAAGCTGACTCTGATGATGATGCGGAAACCGGGACGTTGGCTTGAACAGGAACAACATCAACTGAAACAACATCAACAGGAACAACATCAACTGAAACAACATCAACAGGAACCGGGACGGAAGCTGAAGCTGACTCTGATGCTGGTGCAGACTCGGAAGCAGGTGGAGACTCAGACGAATGAATCAAACTCTTGTCAACAACTTCAACAACTGTTTTTACAGTTGTGTTTTTCAAGTTCTTGATGAGAGTATTTTTCATTTGTAAGAGTTTATGGTTCCTCCAATGTGCGAGAATGCAATTAATCTCTGCGTCAGTCATATTTTCCAGTGTTTTATTCCACCAGTTGTGCTTGAAGTCCTTAGGATTTGTGCTAAAGCGATGAGTGGAGGTGTCTTCTGCATTTATGAGATCGATTTCTGCTTGGGTGTATTGTTTCTTCATTTTTTTTTTATCATCTTTCACCTCAAGCTGCTGTTGAAATTCATCAGGTCTGTATTTTTGTAAAAAGGCAGACACATGAGGGATAATTTGTGGGATAGTAAGATCAGGACGGGAGTGTTTTTTTACTTGGATAGCTTTAGAGCTATCATGCCGAGTTTGTCTATTGATGAGAGTTTTAGGGTGGGGGACGAGGACATGGACAGGGACAGGGACAGGGATCACAACGGAACTAGTAGGAGAAAGAGAATCAACATCAGAATCGACATCCGTAGAACCAAAAGGGGGAAGATCAATGGAACAAGTAGTGGAACAAGTAGAAGGATGAAAAGGGAGGAGATCAATGGAACAAGGATGAAAAGGGGAGTGAGCATATACAAACCTGTTGCGAGAACAGGGAGCATATGCAATCTTCATTGTTAAAGAATGTTGTGTCGAGACACGATCTTTGAACGGCTTGCTTACACCTCCGAAGAGATGCAGGTTATGCACCGTAACACAACCTGTAAATTGCCAATGGGACTCAAAGAATGCGTTAGCACCTTCGAGTCTTTTATTATCCAATGGCTATACATAAAAAAATTTGATAAAAACAAATATATAAAATACTTTTCAATTTTTAATTATAATAACAAAGGATGTATTTTAAATGATATCAATCAAGCT
>RGQD01000581.1 GCA_010030205.1 Betaproteobacteria bacterium | reverse complement strand
TCCCGGTACTAATATTGAATGACATCCTGTAAGAATTAAATCTTCAAATACTTCTTCATATTTATTTGTAGAACAACGATATAATTGATTTTTTATACGATCTTTCGATGCCGGGTGATTAAAATCACATTTTCCAATCATAGCTATTGGTTTATAATTATTCAATAAAGTTTTAACCATATCCCCTTTTCTTAATTCTTCAATATATTTGTATCCTAGGTTTGTTAATATTTTCGAACCTTCTTTGAAACATGGGGGTGGTATATAACGAATAATTACCAATCCAGAACCTCCATTTGCACCCATTTGACCATCTGCACCTCCACCACCACCACCACCACCAGTATTATCTATACCATTTGTTGGTAAAGTTTCTGGACCTGATTCCTTGTCTCCTCCATTTCCACCTCCACCGATTGGTCCATTTGTTACGTATCCTACCCTCCAAGAACCTCCACTACCACCACTTGCTATTATTTGTCCATTATTTGTTGCAGTATTCCATATTTGACTCATATTATTACTAATAATGGTTAACCAAGATGCATAATCACTAGAGCCACTACCACCTATTCCTCCAGATAAATCTAAAGAATCACTTCCTATACTTCCTGCTCCACCACCACCACCACCACCACCTGCTGGATCTCGAAAAGATCCATTACCACCATTATTTCCCAGATCATTTGTCGTAGAAGCAGTAGTAGCAGTTGCACCATAAAGAGACGTATTTCTCGAATAATTATACCCAGAACCTCCTCCCCCAGATCCACCAGAATGTGGTAATCCACTACCATCTCCACCACCACGACCTCCACCTGATGCAGTAATTCCAAATGCCGAACTACTATTACCATCTGTATAACTACTTGCAATTCCGCCACTACCTACTACTATATTATAAGTATTCTTATCCACTATTGTAGTCCCAGAAACAACTCTTCCAGCACCACCACCACCACCATGTGCTTTTCCACCGGATCCTCCTCCACCAATTATTAAATAATCTATACTTGTACGATTTAATGTTACCGTCGCATTGCTTGTGAATACCATATAGGTATAACCATTACTTGTAAGAATGGATGGATTTGGCATATACATATATTACATAATTAATTTTCAACTAATTTTCCTAAATATTTTATTTTGATCGGAACTAAATATTTTATTTTGATCGGAAAATTCCGTTTTCTATATTGTAAAACAGTTTCTAAATAAATTAAAATATTTTCTTCGATGGTTTTCAATTGTTGTACTTCGGTTTCATTATAAGGAAGTTGGTTGGTTTCATATAACCAGATTTGTTTTCCACATTCTCTCATCGTTTCGATTAATTTAAGTTTTTTCATTTATTATAATATCATAATAAGAATTTTTATATTTTTATTATGATAATTTTTATATTTTTATTATGATAATTTTTATGTTTTTCGAGAGAAGGAATCAGCGAAGCGAAATATCCGATATTTCCTACGGAAATAAGGATGCATGTTATGCCACAGGGATTCTCTCCAAAATTATTTTATTTTATGTTGTAATAAAATAATTCTTTAACGACGACGAACAGATTTTCGGGGTTTCGTCTTGTTTTCTTTTTGGTGCCACCTTTTGATTTCGATTTTGATTTTGATTTCATTCCTAAAGATATTCGTCTAATTCTAGATGCCCAAGGTAAATCACTCGTAATAATTGTATGATATATATAAAAATAATCCTTTTTTTCTTTTATTTTTTTTAAAAACGCACATTCAAGTTCCATTCCATGATCACCATCTGCAATAGAAGTAGTAATATAATAAAATAACACTGCACCATAAATAGAAGTAATATCAATGGAAGGGTTATCGATAATTGTTA
>RGQD01000059.1 GCA_010030205.1 Betaproteobacteria bacterium | reverse complement strand
CACGCTGAGGCGGCGGGCCGCCGCGCCGGTTGCCCCGGCCAGGACCCTGGCCTTCGCGCAAGGGCGGAACGCCCGGGTTGGCCAGACCTTCCTGGCGTGGCGGGCGAGGGCCAGCACCAGGCTGATCTCGACCGACGTTGGCCAGTCGGCGAACCTCGCGCACCTCGGCCTCATTGAGATCGACAAACAAGCCGCGGCGCAGACCTCGCGGCAGCACCACGCAGCCATAGCGGATACGGATCAGCCGGCTCACGCCGAGCCCGACCTTGTCGAAAAGCTTTCGCACCTCGCGATTGCGCCCCTCGGTGATCACCACGCGGTACCAATGGTTGACGCCCTCGCCGCCACCGTCCTCTATCGACTTGAAGCCTGCGCGCTGGCCGTCGATCTCGACGCCATCGAGCAAGCGGTTGCGTGCATCAACTTCTAGCGTTCCGAGCACGCGCACAGCGTACTCACGCTCGACCCCGAAGCGCGGGTGCATCAACTGGTTGGCAAGTTCGCCCGAGTTGGTGAACAGCAGCAGCCCTTCGGTGTTGATGTCTAGCCTACCCACCGACTGCCACTTGCCTTGCGAAAGCCTGGGCAAGCGCCTGAACACCGTTGGCCGGTTCTGCGGGTCGTCATTGGTAACGACTTCGCCCACAGGCTTGTGGTAGGCGATCACGCGCGGTGGCGGTGGCGCAATGCGCACCTTGATCAGCTTGCCAGCAACGCTGATGCGATCGCCGAATGAGATGCGCTGACCGGTGTGGGCGGGTTGGCCATTGACCATGACCTGGCCTTCGGCAATCAACTCCTCCATGTCGCGACGCGAGCCTATGCCGGCCTGCGCCAGCACCTTGTGCAGCTTGGGTGCGTCAGGTTCGGCAGCAAGCACTCGCCGCTCAGGATCGGTGGCGACCGCGCCATCGGCGGGCTCAGCATCGTAGTCGCCTGACAGTACTGCGGCGAAGGTCTCGCCTGAGTCCAGAGGTGCAGAGCGAGGCGTTTCGTCAACGGAGGTATCGCCGTCATCGCCGTCATCGCCGTCATCGTCTGCGCCGGCCATGCGCGGGCTGGCCTCGTCGGTCGGCGCACCATCTTCGCGCAAACCACGTTCGGCCCCACTGCGACGACCGCGACGTCGATTGCGACTGCGCCGCCGCGGGCCTTCACCACCCTCGACGTCGTCACGGCCAACGACACCTTCGGTGCCATCGGCCAGGTCCGGCGCAGCGCTGAGCGTCGACGCTGGCGCCAAGGCCACAGCGTCGGACATCGCCGGGGCTGCGCCGATGATCTCGGCCACAGCGGTGAATGGCAGGGCTGGGGACGGCGCAGACGGCTCAACGATCGAATCCGCCGCGCCGGCAGGCGACGCGACACGGCGCCGGGGCTTGACCAGCTTGACCGACCCGGGGTTGTCGCCTGCCACCTCGGGCACAGCGACGACAGGCGCCGATACGACCACCGGCATATCTTCGACAGCGACGACTTCGACCGGCTTGCGCCGGCTGCGCTTGGGCTTGATCGCCTCGTCCAATGGTGGCGCGACAGACTGCAGTACCTGCTCGGTCGTCGCCTCCAAGGCCTGCGGGTCGACAACCCGCGGGCTGCGCTTGCGCCGGGGCTTGGCCGCCGCGACATCCGGTGCTGCGGCGTCCGGCAGTTCAGACTGAGGTTGATCGTGGTCTTGCGAGTTCATGCTTGCGCTGCGGGGGTAGAGTCATCGGACCCCGGCATGATGGCCGGAGCGTGTACGCCAGTGGCCGCAAGGCCGACCAGCTCGGAAAGAACAGCGCCGGCATGACCGGTCGCAACATCGGTTGAAACATGGGGCGCCAACTCGGCCGCCACATCGATGCGGTCATCAAGCAGCGAATGCTGACCTGCTGACCCTGGATCGAAAACAGCCGCTTTCGGCGCAGCCTCCAGCACCGGCAACTGATCGAGACTGGCCAGACCCAGATCGTCGAGAAACTGGCGCGTCGTGGCGTACAAGGCCGGACGACCTGGCGCCTCGCGGTAGCCAATGGCCTCGATCCAGCCGCGCTCCTCAAGTTGCTTGACGATGGGGCCACTGACCGTCACGCCCCGGATATCCTCGATATCGCCTCGCGTCACCGGCTGTCGATAGGCAACGATAGCCAGAGTTTCCATCGTGGCCCGCGAATAGCGCGGCGGCTTTTCGGGATGCAGTCGGTCGAGAAATTGACGCATCTCGGGACGACTTTGGAATCGCCAACCGGTGGCCAAGGCCACCAATTCAACACCTCTTGGCTCCCAATCACGCACCAATTCATCGAGCAGCGAACGCAGGGTATCGGGCCCGACCTGCTCATCAAACAAATCCCGCATCTCGCGCAGCGGCAAAGGCTGTTGCGCGCAGATCAGCGCAGTCTCGAGGACACGCTTGGCCTCTTGTGTGTTCATGAACCCCTGTTCACATGGGCTGTCGCAAGGCAACAGCGCTGGTGCATCGCATCAAGCGGACTGACTCGGATGGAAAACCCAGCTGGCGTCTTGCGGCGAGCCGGGAAAATATCTGCACTGCCAAAAAAATTTGGCGGCTACCGCCGCTGCGTCCTTGCTGCGCCTTCGGATACTCGGCCGCAAAAGACTACTGGCCTGGGATATCCCGCAGCCCGATTCGGACCTGCGTCTTGGTCGCTGCATCGGGGCAAGGACTCGAGAGTTTCCATCCAGCGATCCAGCGTCAACCGTTTCATTTTCTATTGTAGCCCGAATGATGGCTGCGACTTTCCCGCGACCCCCGGCCCCTTATCGGTCGGGGATCACCTGGCGCCAAGCGGCCGCCAGATCGACCGGTAGCGCGGCGTTGAAGACCATCATGCGGCCGTCACCCGGATGCTCGAAAGCCAACTCGGTGGCGTGCAAAGCCTGCCGGGTCATGCCCAATGCAGGTCGACCGCCATAGAGTAGGTCACCGACCAGCGCGTGGCCTCGCGACGACAGATGCACCCTGATCTGGTGGGTTCGGCCGGTATGCAAGCGGCATCGCACAGCGGTGACGCCACCGCGCGCCGCCAGGCGTTCGACGTCGGTGCGGGCCGGCTTGCCCGAGGCCACCACCGCCATGCGCAGGCGCGAGCCCGGGTCGCGGCCGATCGGCGCTTCGATCGCGGCCTGAGGCCAGGCGATCTCGCCCTGCGCCAGCGCAAGGTAGACGCGGCGCACGTCGTGAGCCGCAATTTGCCGCACCAGCGCGGTCATCGTCGGCAAGGTCTTGGCCACCACCATCAGCCCAGTGGTGTCCTTGTCAAGACGATGAACAATGCCCGCGCGCGGCAGCGTGGCAGCCACCGCATGATGTGCCAGCAAACCGTTGAGCAAGGTGCCAGACCAATGGCCGGCGCCGGGATGCACGACCAGCCCCGCGGGCTTGTTGACGACCAGCAGGTGCTGGTCCTCGAAAACAATGTCCAAGTCCATGGGCTCGGGCCGAAAGGCCAGGCTCTCGGCCGTGGGCACCAACGCCAGCCGGATCTTCTGCCCGATTCGCAGCTTGCGCGACGCGGTGTCTTGCACCAGACCGTCGAGTTGCACATGACCACGCGCCAGTAACTGCTGCAACCAACTGCGCGAGAACTCGGGCGCCAGCGCCACCAGCGCCTTGTCCAAGCGCAGCGCATGCTGCAATCGCGACACGACCGCTTCGCGAACTTCGACGTCAGCCTCCGGGTCGTCAGCGGTCAGCAGGTCGGTGGTTGAGGACATTAGAATCTTAGCGTTCGCATACATGCCTGGAAGGACGCCGCCCGCAACGCGGTCGCCGACAAGATGAGTTTGTTCAAGGTTTTTCGCCTCGCGGCGCCAGTCAACACCATGCATCGCCCGCAGCGACAGGCTGCGCGCAAGCTGCTGGTGATCGCGCTGCTCAGCGCTTTGGCAGCTTGCAGCACCACGTCAAAAGACGAGGAATTGCGCAACTCTCCCGAGAAATTGTATGCACAGGCCAAGGAAGACCTGGCAGCGGGAAGCTACGAGCCTGCCATCAAGGCACTGGAAAAAGTTGAGGGGCGCGCGGCAGGCACGGTGCTGGCCCAGCAAGCCACGCTAGACCTGGCTTACGCACAGTGGAGGACGAGTGAGCGTGTGATGGCCATTGCCACACTCGATCGCTTCATCAAACTGCACCCTTCCAGCCCTGGCATGGACTACGCGTTGTACCTGAAGGGCCTGATCAACTTCAACGACAACATGGGCTTCTTGAGCAACTTCTCGCGCCAGAACATCTCCGAGCGAGACCAACAAGCCTCGCGCGATTCGTTCCAGACTTTTGGCCAGTTGGTCGAGCAGTATCCCGAATCGCGGTACACCAGCGACGGCCGCGCCAGGATGGACTACATCGTCAACGCCTTGGCCGAGTATGAGGTGCATGTCGCGCGCTACTACTACCGCCGATCAGCTTACGTGGCGGCAGCCAACCGGGCGCAACTCGCGGTGCGCGACTACCAGCGTGCCCCAGCGACCGAGGAAGCCCTGTTCATCATGGCAGCGAGCTACGAGCAGCTTGGATTGCAAACCCTGCGTGACGATGCCGAACGGGTGCTGAAGGCCAACTTCCCGCAAACCCGCTACTTGAAAGACGGCGTACGGCTGCCCGACCGGGCTTGGTGGCAGTTCTGGTAGCCTGGCCAGTCTGCGAATTCGCATGGCCTCATGCCGCAGCACTGGCCGCGGCGATCTCGGCAAGCCAGGCCATGGCGTCCTCCTCTGTGTCAAGCGTCCCCATCGCAGGCAATGCCGCACGCAGCTTGCGGCCATAGGGCATCTGGCGCAGCCGCGGGTCGGTGATCACCAACAGTCCCAGGTCGGTCTCGCTGCGGATCAGCCGGCCGGCACCCTGTTTGAGCGAGATCGCCGCCTCTGACAAGAAGTAGTCGTTGAAAGGATCGCGGCCGCGCGATTCGAGCTCCTTGCTGCGTGCCTGAACCAGCGGATCGTGCGGCGGCGGAAACGGCAGCTTGTCGATGATCACGCATTGCAGCGCATCGCCGGGCACGTCGATGCCCTCCCAAAAACTGGCCGAACCCACCAGAACGCTGCGCGGCGTGTCGAGAAAACGCTGCAACAACGTGCGTTTCGGATGGGTTCCTTGCACCAGCACCTGCAGTGGCTCGCCGGCGGCAACTGCGGCCTCATTCAAGGCCTCGGCAATCAGCGGCAGAACGCGCAAGGTGGTCGTCAGCACGAAGGTCCGTCCGCCAAGCCTGCCAGCCAGTCGCGCGGCCAGCGCGCCAACGGCTGCCGGGTGCCCAGGTTCGTTGGGCTTGGGAAAGCGCGGCGGCACCCAGGTACGCGCATGGGCGGCATAGTCGAACGGGCTGCCCACGCGCAGTTTGCGCGCATCCTCCATCGCTGCGGCCTCACTGAACCAACTCAATTGCTCGTCGCTGCCCAGCGTCGCCGAGGTGAAGATCCAGGCCCTGGGCGCCGCAGCGCGCTGCTCGGTGAACAAGTCCCGGATATGCAGCGGCGACTCGACCAGTCTGGCGTCGCGCGGTCCGATGTCGATCCAGCGCACGCGGTCGATCGCAGCCTCGGCTTTGAAGCCCTGCACCAACTGGGCGATGCGCCTGCCACGCTCGACCAATCGGGTGAAATCCGGTGCCACCGCCTCGACCGCCAGCGCCGCATCGCGCGCATCGTCGGCAGCAGCAGCCAAACCTGCCATCGCTTCCTGGAAGCCTGGTTCACGCGAACGCTCATCCCAACGAAGCTTGATGATGCCTTTGGGCTCACGCAGCGCGCCAGCACAAGCCATCCGCAACTCGCGTGCGGCGCGGTCCAATCCGGCAGCCAGCGCCTGCCATTCGGCCAGACCGCGGGCATGGCTCAAGCCTGCGGCGAGCAGATCGCGACCAAAGTCGATCACCTGGTGCGTCGACAGCATCGTGCCGAGGAACTGCAGTCCGGTCTCCACCAGTTGGTGGGCCTCGTCGAACACTGCCGCATCCACGGTCGGCAGCAACTCGGCAACACCGCTGTCGCGCAACGACAGGTCGGCGAAGAACAGGTGGTGGTTGACCACCACCAGATCGGCTGCCATGGCCTCACGCCTGGCCTTGACGACATGGCAATCCCGGAAACTCGGGCATTCGTTGCCCAGGCAGTTGTCCCGCGTCGAGGTGACGAGCGGGATCACTGGCGAGCGGTCGTCGAGACCGTCGATCTCGGCCAGGTCACCGGTCCGGGTGGCTTGTGACCAGGTCTCGACCCGTGCCAGCGCGCGCACAGCAAACCGATCAGGCAACGAGCCACCCTCGCGCGCCTGGACCAGTCTGTGCAAGCAGAGGTAGCTGCTGCGTCCCTTGAGCAGCGCGATGCGCACCGGCAGGCCCAGCGCATCGCGCAAGCGCGGCAAGTCACGCAAAAAAAGCTGGTCCTGCAGGCTCTTGGTCGCCGTGCTGACCAAGGCGCGCCGGCCCGACAGCAACAGTGGCACCAGGTAGGCAAAGGTCTTGCCCACCCCGGTACCGGCCTCAGCCACCAATGTGGCGCGGTCCTCGATGGCGCGGGCCATCGCATCGGCCAGCCGCAGCTGCGGCTCGCGTTCGACAAACCCAGGGTCGGCCTGCGCCAAAGCACCATGCGGGCTGAGCGCATCGCGGGTGGCGTTCGCCAATGCGCTGATCGGCTGGTCTGGCTGTTCGCACGGCAGGTCCATGGGGAATCTTGCTTTCAACAGATCGACAGGCTCGACCGGCGGATGTCCGGATCGCTCAACAGGTTTCGACATCGCCCGCCTTTGCAGGCCGTCATGCCGGCAGCGGCGGATCGAGTTCGACTTCCAACTGGACGATCTGATCTCGCAAGCGCAGGCGGCGCTTCTTGAACCGCCGCAGCAACAAATCATCACCCATAGCATGCCCGACCGTGCAGTCGATCAGGCTGTCGAGATTCGCGTGTTCGATGCGCAACTCGATCAACTGACGCTGCGGCGAATGGAGCTTGAGTTCACGATCGAGGTCAGGCTTCATCAGGACCCTGAGTTTATCGACTCAAGCCATGGGCGCGATGCAGGTCACGGCATGCAGCATGTCGCACTCTCATTTGGCCAACGCCTCAGGTCAGCCCGGTGTCGACATCGCGTCGCTCCAGCGCCAGGTATTCGGCCGACTGCATCTCCTGCAACCTGGAGACAGTACGCGAAAACTCGTGCACCAGCGGTCCTTCGGTGTAGAGCTGTTCGGCCGGCAGTGCCGCCGAGACGATCAGCTTGACCCGACGGTCATAGAGCACATCGACCAGCAGCGTAAAACGCCGCGCTTCGCTGGCCAGCCGAGGCTGCATCTGCGGCACATTCGACAGCAGCAAGGTGTGGAATTGCTGGGCGATTTCGAGGTAGTCGTTCTGCGATCGCGGGCCGCCACACAGTGTGCGGAAATCGAACCAGACGACACCGCCGGCACGGCGCAGCGCACGCAACTCGCGGTGCTCGATATGCAACAGCGGATTCTGATCGCGCACTTCGGCCAACTCGCTAAAAGTGGCCTGCATGGACGACTCGGCCGCCGCGTCCGCAGGGCTGAGGTAAAGCCTGGCCTGCTGCAAGGTGTGCTGGCGGTAGTCGGTGCCATCGTCGACATTGATGACCTCGAGCTCTTCTTTGAGCATGTCGATGGCCGGCAGGATGCGGTCGCGGTGCAAGCCGTTGGGGTAGAGGCCATCCGGATGGAAATTCGAGGTCGTGACAATCGCCACCCGGTTGGCAAACAGCGCAGCGAGCAAGCGGTGCAGGATCATCGCATCGGTGACATCCGCGACATGAAACTCGTCGAAGCAGATCAGCCTGAAACGCCGCGCAATGCGCTTGCCGAGTTCATCGAGCGGATCGACGGTGCCTTTGAGCTCCTGAAGCTCGCGGTGGACCTCGCGCATGAACTCATGGAAGTGCAACCGAGTCTTGCGCGTCAGCGGCACCGACTGAAAGAAGCAATCCATCAGAAAGCTCTTGCCGCGTCCGACGCCGCCATGCATGTAGACCCCGCGCGGGATCGGTGGGCGCAGCAGCAGCTTGGTGACCGCATTGCCGCGACGCGCCTTGTAGGCGATCCATTCGTTCTCGCAACGCTCGAGCGAATCCAGGGCGCGAAGCTGAGCGGGGTCGCTCTTGAAGCCTCGCTCGGCCAAAGTGGCCAGGTACAGTTCACGAACGCTCAAGATGTTGTCGTCCAAGTTCACACCAGGGTCCTTGCACGGATCCGGCGCTGCCGGCCAGCCGCCCTGTCGGGCGCACCGACTGGGACGCGGCGCGAGGATTCAATAGTTTAGCGTGCGCTTGTCCACCGCCAGAGCGGCTTCCTTGGTGGCTTCGCTCAGGCTGGGGTGGGCATGGCAGATACGCGCGATGTCCTCGGCCGAGGCCTTGAAAGCCATCGCGACCACCGCCTCGGCGATCAGTTCGCTGGCGAACGGGCCGACGATGTGAACACCCAGGATCTCGTCGGTCTCGGCGTCGGCCAGGAATTTCACGAACCCTGTGGTGTCGCCCAAGGCTCTCGCCCGCCCATTGGCCATGAATGGAAACTGGCCTGACTTGTAAGCCCGGCCCTCGGCTTTGAGCTGCTGTTCGGTTTGGCCGACCCATGAGATCTCGGGTGAGGTGTAGATCACCCAAGGCACCAGGTTGAAGTCGACATGGCCGTGCTGACCGGCGATGCGCTCAGCCACTGCCACACCCTCTTCCTCGGCCTTGTGCGCGAGCATCGGGCCGCGCACCACGTCGCCGACCGCCCACACGTTGGGCAGGTTGGTCTTGCAGTCGGCGTCGACGATGATCGCGCCGCGCTCGTCCAGCGCCAAGCCCACGCCGGCAGCGTTCAAGCCGATGGTGTTGGGAATCCGACCGATCGAGACGATCAGTCGCTCAACATCCAGCGTCACCGCCTCGCCCTTGGCGTTGGTGTAAGCCACCACCACCCCCTTCGCGCCGGTCTGGACGCCGGTGATCTTGACACCGAACGCGAACTTCAGACCCTGCTTGGTGAAGGCCTTGAGCGCCTCCTTGGCGACGCCCTCGTCGGCTGCGCCGAGAAAACCCGGCAGCGCTTCGAGGATCGTCACCTCGGCGCCGAGCCTGCGCCAGACCGAGCCCATCTCCAGCCCGATCACGCCCGACCCGATCACACCCAGCGTCTTGGGAACGGCGCCAATGCGCAGCGCACCGTCATTGGACAGGATGCGGTCCTCATCGAACGCGGCGCCAGGCAATTGCCGGGCGATCGATCCGGTGGCGACGATCACGTGTTTGGCGCTCAGCGTCGCGTCGGCAGTGCCGCTGACACTGACCTCATAGGTGCCGCTCTCGGCCTTGACGAACGCGCCCCGGCCATGGAAAAAACTGACCTTGTTCTTCTTGAGCAAGTACAGGATGCCGTCGTTGTTCTGCTTGACCACCTGGTCCTTGCGGCCCAGCATCTTGGTCACGTCGATGGTCAAGTTCGACAGTCCGATGCCGTGGTCGGCAAAGTGGTTGCCGGCGTGGTCGAAGTGCTCGCTCGACTGCAGCAGCGCCTTGGAGGGAATGCAGCCGACGTTGGTGCAGGTGCCGCCGGGCGCCGGACCGCCTTTGTCGTTCTTCCACTCGTCGACACAAGCGACGTTGAAACCGAGTTGCGCGGCGCGGATGGCGGCAATGTAGCCGCCGGGGCCGCCGCCGATGACGATGACGTCGAATGACTTGGACATGATGTTCCGAAAAAAACGCTACAAAAAAGCCCCGACTCACTCGGCCGGCACGAAGATCCACAGCAGCAGGTAGAGGATCAGACCGGTGCCGCCGAACAACAGCAACACCGTGAGGACCAAACGCCAAACCCAACTCTCGACACCGGTGGCCACCGCCAATCCACCGCAGACGCCACCTATCCATCGGTCGGATGATGATCGACGGAAGCGATTGACGACCGCCACCGCCGTTGAGGTGCCAGGCGGCAACGCGGCAGGGTCGTCGAGCAGACGCTGCTTGGCACGCCCGAACTCCGCGTCAGACAACACACCGCGGGAACGCAACTCGTCGAGCTTGTGGAGTTCATCAGCAAGTGACATGGCGGCATCCTTTCAAATTGCCAGCGGCAACCGGGTTCGGGAATCGAAGCGGCTACCCGATCAGATGTCGAACAGCAGACGCGCAGGATCTTCCAGCGCTTCTTTCATCGTCACCAAACCCAGCACGGCCTCGCGGCCGTCGATGATGCGGTGGTCATAGCTCATCGCCAGGTAGTTGATCGGACGCACCACGACTTGCCCGTTCTCGACCACCGCCCGGTCCTTGGTGGCATGCACCCCCAGGATCGCCGACTGCGGCGGGTTGATGATCGGCGTGGACAGCATCGAGCCAAAGGTGCCGCCGTTGCTGATCGAGAAGGTACCGCCGGTCAGCTCTTCGATACCGAGCTTGCCGTCCTTGGCCTTCTGGCCGAATTCGGCAATCTTCTTCTCGATGTCGGCAAAACTCATTTGGTCGACGTTGCGCAGCACCGGCACGACCAAGCCGCGCGGCGAACCCACCGCGATGCCGATGTCGAAATAACCGTGGTAGACGATGTCGTTGTTGTCGACACTGGCGTTGATGATCGGGTACTTCTTGAGCGCCGCCACCGCGGCCTTCACGAAGAAGCTCATGAAGCCGAGCTTGACGCCATGTTCCTTTTCGAACTTGTCCTGGAACTTCTTGCGCATCTCCATCACCGGGGCCATGTTGACCTCGTTGAAGGTGGTCAGGATGGCATTGGTCGACTGCGACATCACCAGGCGCTCGGCGATGCGGGCGCGCAGGCGCGACATCGGCACGCGCTGCTCGGGCCGCTCGCCCAGACTCATGCCGACCGGGGTTGCCACTGTCGGCAGCAGTTTTTTCGGCGCCGGCGCAGCGACGGCCGGTGCTGAGGCCGGTGTTGAGGCCGGTGCTGGCGCATGCGGCGCCGGCGCCACGGGTGAAGACATCGCGGCCAGCACATCGCCCTTGGTGACACGCCCATCCTTGCCCGTGCCAGCCACGGATCCCGCTGCGAGTTGCTTGTCGGCCATCAGCTTGGCGGCAGCGGGCATCACGACCTCGCTCTTGGCGGCAGCAGCGCTGGACGCTGCGGCCGGTGCTGCAGACTGCAGCGCTGCACCGGCCTTGCCTGCGGTGTCAATGCGAGCGATTACCTGGTCGCTCGCCACGGTCGCGCCGTCGGCTTCTACCAATTCCGCCAACACGCCAGCAGCCGGCGCAGGTACTTCGAGCACAACCTTGTCGGTCTCGATCTCGATGATGATCTCATCGATCTCGACATATTCGCCGGGCTTTTTCTTCCACTGCAGCAAGGTGGCTTCGGCCACCGATTCGGACAGCTGCGGGACTTTGACTTCTACGATTGCCATGTTGTTTCTCGATTCGTTTCAAACGAACACCGACTCGGGTGTCCCGCTGCGCAAGAGCGTCACGCCAGGGTGACGGACATGCGCAGCGACTCATGCTGGCGCCCAAAGCGCCGAGCATCAGATCACTTGGTCAGCACAAAACCCTTGAGCTTGCCAAAAGCCTGATCCAGCAGGGTTTTTTGCTGTTCCTGGTGCAAATGGGCATAGCCAACAGCAGGCGAAGCCGAGGCCGGGCGCCCGGCATAGCCCAGTTTTTGACCCTCCACCAGGTTCTCGTGAATCGTGTGCTGGACAAAGAACCAGGCACCCTGGTTCTGCGGCTCGTCCTGGCACCACACCACCTCGCTGACGTTGGCGTACTTCTTGACCTCGGCAGCGAAGGCCTTGTGCGGGAATGGGTAGAGCTGCTCGAGGCGGATGATCGCCACATCGTTCGATTTCTTCTCGTCGCGCTTCTTGACCAAGTCGTAATAGACCTTGCCCGAGCAGGCGATGATGCGCTTGACCTTGTCGTTGACGATGTCGGTGCTTTGCTCCGGAATCACTGTCTTGAACTCGCCCTTGGTGAAGTCCGCCAGCGGCGATGTCGCATCCTTGTTGCGCAGCAGAGATTTCGGCGTCATGATCACCAGCGGCTTGCGGAACTGGCGCACCATCTGCCGGCGCAGCACATGGAAGATCTGGCTGGCAGAGGTCGGCTGCACGATCTGCATGTTGTTGTCAGCGGCCAACTGCATGAAGCGCTCCAGACGCGCCGAGCTGTGCTCTGGGCCTTGACCCTCGTAGCCATGCGGCAGCAGCAACACGATGCCGTTGGCGCGGCCCCACTTGACCTCGCCCGACGCGATGAACTGGTCGATCACCACCTGCGCGCCGTTGACGAAGTCGCCGAACTGCCCTTCCCAGATGGTCAAGGTATTGGGCTCGGCCGAGGCGTAGCCGTACTCGAAGCCCAGCACAGCCTCTTCGGACAAGATCGAGTCGATCACCACAAACGGCGCCTGGCTGTCGGCGACATGCTGCAGCGGGGTGTAGCTGCCGACATCCCACTTTTCGCGGTTCTGGTCGTGCAGCACGGCGTGGCGATGGACGAAGGTTCCGCGCCCGCAGTCTTCGCCCGACAGCCGCACCGCGTAGCCACTGGCAACCAGCGACGCATAGGCCAAGGTCTCGCCCATGCCCCAGTCGATATTGATGTCGCCACGACCCATCGCGGCGCGGTCGGCCAGCACTTTTTCGACCAGCGAATGAACCTTGAAGTTCGGCGGCACCGACGTCACACGCTCGGCCAGTCGCTTGACCTCGGCCAGCGGCAGCGCTGTGTCGGCAGCATCGGTCCACTTCTTGCCGAGAAAGGGCGACCAGTCGACCGCGTATTTGCTCTTGAAGTTGGTCAGCACCGGATCCATCGTGTGCCGGCCTTCGTCGAATGCCGCGCGCAACTGCTTGACCATCTCTTCCGGACCACCCACGGGCAGCACGTTCTGCGCCACCAGCTTGTCGCCGTACAGCTTGCGGGTGCCAGGGTGCTTGGCGATCACCTTGTACATCAGCGGCTGCGTCAGCGCCGGCGTGTCCTGCTCGTTGTGGCCAAGCTTGCGGAAGCAGATGATGTCGACCACCACATCCTTCTTGAACCGCTGGCGGTAGTCGAGCGCGAGTTGGGTGCACAGCACCACGGCTTCCGGGTCGTCGCCGTTGACATGCAGCACCGGGGCCTCGATCATCTTGACGACGTCGGTGCAGTACAGCGTCGAGCGCGAATCGCGTGGGTCGCTGGTGGTGAAGCCGATCTGGTTGTTGATGACGATGTGCAGCGTACCGCCGGTGTAGTAGCCGCGGGTCTGTGCCAGCGCCAGCGTCTCCATCACCACACCCTGCCCGGCAAACGCCGCATCACCGTGCACCAGCACCGGCAGCACCTCAGCACCGGTGAGATCGCCACGGCGGTCCATCCGGGCCTTGACCGAGCCCTCGACCACCGGGTTGACGATCTCCAGATGCGAAGGGTTGAACGCCAGCGTCAGGTGCAGCGGACCGCCCGGGGTGGTGATGTCGCTGGAAAAACCTTGGTGGTATTTGACATCGCCCGAAGGCAGGTTCTCAGGCGCGGTATGGTCGAACTCGGCAAACAAGTCCTTGGGCATCTTGCCCAGGATGTTGACCAGCACGTTGAGCCGACCACGGTGCGCCATGCCGATCACCAATTCCTGCACACCCTGGGCACCGGCTCGCTGCACCACCTCGTCCATCGAGGCGATGAAACTCTCGCTGCCTTCGAGCGAGAAACGCTTCTGCCCGACGTACTTGGTGTGCAGGTAGCGCTCCAGACCTTCGGACGCGGTCAGTCGGTCCAGGATATGCCGTTTCACCTCGACGTCGAAACTGGGCTTGCTGCGGATCGACTCGAGCCGCTCCTGCCACCAGCGCTTCTCGGCCGGGTCGGTGCAGTGCATGTACTCGGCGCCGACCGAGCCGCAATAGGTCTCGCGCAGCGCCTGCACGATCTCACGCAGCGTCATGTTCTCGGACTTGCCGAAATACGTGTTGGCCGCGCTGAACGTGATGTCCATATCGGACTCGCTCAGGTCGTAGAAAGCCGGCTCGAGTTCGGGAATCTTGGGGCGTTCGGCACGCTTGAGCGGGTCCAGATCAGCCCAGCGAGAACCCAGAAACCGGTAGGACGCGATCAGCGACTGCACATGCACCTGCTTGCGCGCGACCGCCAGATCTGCGGAGCTGGCTTTGAGCGCGAAGGCATTGGCCTTGGCACGCTGGGCGAAGGATTCGACCACCGGGGCATGGGCCACGTCACGCGACTGCGAACCGTCGGTGGCAGGCACATTTTGCAGCTTGTCGAAGTAGCTGCGCCAGGTGTCGGGCACGCTGCCAGGATTGTCGAGGTAGGCCTCGTAGAGTTCCTCGACATAAGGGGCATTGCCCCCAAACAGATGCGAATTGGACCTGTGTTGCTGCATCATCGCTCGCTCACCTTCTGCCCCGGTTTGCAGGGCTTCGATGGGTTGATCAACCTTCCGCGGCCCGGCTCGACCGGTAGGCGGATTGCGACCCGTCTTGCTAGCGGACTCGATCGATCAAAGATCGATCAGCAAGGGGCACGAAAGGAGTTAAATTGCTGAATGGCCGGGACTGTAACACCCTTGCTGTGACAACCCGAACGGCTATTAGACAACAGCCAAGCTTCGATCTTGCTGACAAATTCGTCGCTGGATGGCCCTGCGAAGGGACACCCGGTCACAGCATCGAATCAGTCCTGGCGGCCCACAAGACGCTGCAGTCGCGGGATAGGTAGCGCCATCCCGGTCGGGTCTGCACACCAACAGCGTCGGCAGTAACTTCAACACAACAGGCCACTGCAGCAGGACTTTCAGGGCCGAACGGGTGTTACCGAACGGCTGCGGCCGTTCAAGCCTCGGACGGGTTCGCCTCGAGGAAGTCGCAAGCCAACTGCGCCAGCGCCCGCACACCGGGCAACAGGCAGCCCTCGTCGACAAAGAATCGGGGCGAATGGTTGGGCGCGGCCTTGGCCAGCTCAGCAGCGCCACCAGGCGTGACGCCGACAAAGAAAAACAGCCCCGGCACCACGCGCTGGAAGAACGAGAAGTCCTCCGAGCCCATGACCTTGGGAATCAGGTGCAGTTGGTCGGCACCGACCACCCGGCGCAACGTCGGCAACATGGTCTCGGTCAAAACCGGATCGTTGACGGTCACCGGGTAATTCTTCTTGATGCAGACCGTGCAACCAGCGCGCGAGCCCCGGCTGATGGCCTCGGCCAGATAAGTCACGCGCTCGTGAATGTCGTCGCGCATGTCCTCGCTGAAGGTACGAATGGTGCCGCGCATCTCGACCGAATCGGGGATGATGTTCTCGCGTAGACCGCCCTTGATCGCGCCGATCGTCACCACCGCAGGCTCCTGGGTCAGGTCGATCTGGCGGCTGACGACGGTCTGCAGGCCAATCACCACTTGGGCCGCAGTGACGATCGGGTCGACGCCATACCAGGGCATCGCACCGTGGGTCTGGCGACCATGGATCGTGATCTTGAGGTTGTCGGCGCTGGCCATCGCCGGGCCGGGCCGGTAGCCGATCACACCCAGTGGCAGACGCGAGGTCACGTGCAGGCCGAAGATGGCCGCCGGCCTGGGGTTGTCCATCGCGCCTTGCTCGACCATCATCTTGGCGCCACCGTCCTCGCCCTCGGGCGGCATTTCCTCGGCCGGCTGGAAGATGAACTTGACGCTGCCGCGCAAGCCAGCGCGCAATCCGGCCAGCACCTCGGCCACGCCCATCAGGATGGCGGTGTGGGCATCGTGACCACAGGCGTGCATCACACCCACCTGCTCACCGTTCCAATCGGTGCGGACCTTGGATGCAAACGGCAGGTCGACCTCCTCGGCCACCGGCAGCGCATCCATGTCAGCGCGCAGCGCGACCACCGGGCCGGGCAAACCACCTTTGAGCAGCCCGACCACCCCGGTATGCGCAACCTCGGTGCGAACCTCGTCGAAACCGAGCTTGCGCAGGTGCTCAGCGACGATCGCTGAGGTTCTGAACTCGCGGTTGCCGAGCTCAGGATGCTGGTGAAAATCACGCCGCCAGTCGACGATCTGGGCTTGGAGCGCCTGCGCTGCGCTGTCGATCTGTGCCGTCAGCGAGCTGGCGGGCATGGCTTTATCGGACATGACGATTCCTCTTGGGCGGGCTTCAAAACCGGGTTCGACCCCGTCCGCCGGGTTTGGCGGGTGAGGGCAAGGGCTGGCGCAGCGCTACAGACGCATCAAACCGTGGCCACGCCGGCCTCGACCAGGCCTATGCGTTGGCGGGCCGCCGCGTACTCGCGCTTGAGTTGGGCGACAAACTCGGCCACCGGCCTGACCTTGTCGACCGCGCCGATGCCCTGGCCACAGCCCCAGATGTCCTTCCAGGCTTTCTTGGCACCACCACTATCGACATTGCCGAAATTCATCTTGCTCGGGTCGCTGACCGGCAGGTTGTCGGGGTCCAGGCCGGCATTGCGGATCGAGGGCTTGAGATAGTTGCCGTGAACGCCGGTGAACAGATTGCTGTAGACGATGTCGTCGGAGTTGGCGTCGACGATGGCCTGCTTGTGCGGGTCGGTGGCGCGGGCCTCCTCGGTGGCGATGAAGGCTGAGCCGATGTACGCGAAGTCCGCGCCCATCGCCAGCGCGGCCAGCACCGCATCACCGGTGGCAATGCTGCCTGACAAGGCCAGCGGGCCGTGGAACCACTGGCGTATTTCCTGGATCAGCGCGAACGGGCTCTTGGACCCGGCATGGCCGCCGGCGCCCGCAGCCACCGCGATCAGACCGTCGGCGCCTTTGTCGATTGCCTTGTGGGCATGGTGGTTGTTGATGATGTCGTGCAGCACCACGCCGCCCCAGGCATGCACCGCCTCGTTGATGTCGACCCGCGCGCCCAGGCTGGTGATGATGATCGGCACCTTGTAGCGGGCGCAGGCCTCCATGTCGTGGTCAAGCCTGTCGTTGCTCTTGTGCACGATCTGGTTGATCGCGAACGGCGCGGCCTTCTGGTCGGGGTGGGCGCGGTCCCAGGCCGCCAGCGTCTCGGTGATCTCGGCCAGCCAGTCATCGACCTGCGAAGACGGGCGGGCGTTGAGCATGGGCATGGACCCCACGACACCGGCCTTGCACTGCTCGATCACGAGCTTGGGGGTGCTGATGATGAACAGCGGCGAGCCGATGATCGGCAGAGGAAGCTTGGCAAGGACGGCGGGCAAGGACACAGGCAACTCCAGGTCAGAAATGAGAACAATATCTCAGTGTGCGAGCACTCTGGACAGCGCACTATCACGCTTGAGACAGCGCGTACATATCCGCAGCGGGCGAGATCAGAATGCGTCTAACGCCATCTCGGTGACACCGGACGAGCCCTCGACGATGCTGTCGCGTAAGCCCGTGGCTTTGCTCAGCAGATGGTCAGCATAGAAGCGCGCGGTGTTGATCTTGGCACGCATGAAGTCGGTCTCGACCCCTTCGGCGAGCCGGTCCTCGGCCACCAGCAGCGCACGCGCCATCTGCCAGCCGGCGATCACATTGCCGGCCAGCATCAGGTAGGGCACGCTGCCGGCAAACACCGCGTTCGGACTCGCCCGGGTCTGGCCGGCGACGAAGTCCACCACGTCGAGCAAAGCCAAGCGGGCAGCGCTCAAGCGCTTGAGCATCGCGCGTGCGGCGTCGCTGCTGCGCGCGGCGAGCAGCTGCTCGGTGGCCTGGATCTGAGCCGAGATCGAGCGTGCAGTCGCGCCGCCGTCGCGCGAGGTCTTGCGACCGACCAGGTCGTTGGCCTGGATCGCCGTCGTGCCCTCGTAGATCGTCAGGATCTTGGCATCGCGGTAATACTGGGCCGCACCGGTCTCCTCGATGAAACCCATGCCGCCGTGCACCTGCACCCCGAGCGAGGTGACCTCCAGGCTCATCTCGGTCGAATAGCCCTTGATCAGCGGCACCATGAACTCGTAGAAAGCCTGGTTCTGCTTGCGAACCTCGGCATCCGGATGGGCGTGGGCGGCGTCCTGCGCGGCCGCTGCCACCAGCGCCATCGCTCGGCAGCCCTCGGTGTAGGCGCGCATCGTCATCAGCATGCGCTTGACATCGGGGTGGTGGATGATGGGCGCAGCGGCGTTCAGCGAGCCGTCGACCGGCCGACTCTGCACCCGGTCACGGGCGTAAGCCACCGCCTTCTGGTAAGCCCGCTCGGCCACTGCGATGCCCTGCACGCCGACCGCGTAGCGCGCCGCGTTCATCATCACGAACATGTACTCCAGGCCGCGGTTTTCCTGGCCGACCAAATAGCCCACGGCGCCGGGCCCGGCGCC
>RGQD01000580.1 GCA_010030205.1 Betaproteobacteria bacterium | reverse complement strand
GCTTTGCCGACGCTGGCCCAGAACCTCACGCTGGGCACCAAGCTGGAACTCAACACGCTGGACCCGCATTTCTTCGCAGCGTTCCCGACCGGTTCGTCTCACCCGCTGATCTTCGAACATCTGGTCAAGCTGGACGAGAAACTCCAGCCTCAACCCCATTTAGCCGTCTCCTGGAAGAACATCGACCCACTCACCTGGGAGGTCAAGCTGCGCAAGGACGTGGTCTTCCACAACGGGACACCGTTCACCGCAGACGACGTAATCTTCACCTGGGACCGCGTGCCCAATGTGCCGAACTCGCCGAACTCGTTCTCTCAGTTCACGCGAAGTGTCGAAAAAATCGTCAAGGTCGACAGTCACACGCTGCACATGAAGACCCGCGCCGTGCATCCCGGCTTGCCGATGGACCTGGCCAACGTGCTGGTGGTCTCGGCTTCGGCCGGCAAGGGCGCGACCACTCAGGACTACAACAGCGGCAAGGCGGCGGTCGGCACGGGGCCTTTCAAGTTGGTCGAATGGGCGAACGGCGAACGACTGGTGGTCGATCGCAACGAACGCTATTGGGGCCCCAAGCCCGCTTGGGCCCGCGTGACAGAGGTCGTGCTGGCCAAGGACACTGCGCGCTTGGCCGCGCTGCTGTCGGGTCAAGTCGATGCCATCGACGCGGTACCTAGCGCCGACCTCCCTCGCTTGCGGCAGGACAAGCGCTTCTCGCTGGTGCGCGGCGGACCGGCCGCGCTGGTGCACTACATCGCCTTGGACTCGGCACGCGACGTGTCACCCTTTGTCACTGCCAAGGATGGCAAGCCGCTGGCCAGCAATCCGCTGAAGGATGCTCGTGTGCGAAAGGCGCTGTCGTTGGCCCTGAACCGCGGCCTGATCGTCGACCGCGTGCTGGATGGCAGCGGCGTTCCAGCCGGGCAGATGCTGTCGGACGTTTTTCCGAGTGCCTCCAAGGATGTCAAGCCCGACTTGCAGGACATGGCGCGCGCGCAAGCCTTGCTGAAAGAGGCGGGCTGGGCGCAAGGCTTTCGGATCGTCCTGCACACCACCAATGATCGTTACCCCAACGATGCGGCGGTCGCGCAGACGGTGGCGCAGATGTGGTCGCGCTTGGGCTTGAAGACCGAGGTTGAGACCTTGCCGGGCAGCGTGTTTTTCACGCGCGCCTCCAAGCAGGAGTTCAGTGCTTTCGCCGCCCAGTACGGCGCCGAGGAAGCCTCTAACAGCCTGCGCGCGCTGGTGGCCACTTACACACCGGCCAAGGGCTACGGCACGGCCAACCGCACCCGCTATTCCAACCCAATGGTCGACAACCTGCTCAGCGCTTCGTTACAGAACCTGGATGACCGACAGCGCGACAGTCTGGTGGGTCGTGCGATCCGTGTGGCGATGGAGGATCAGGCGCTGATCCCGATCTTCTATCCGATCTTCGACTTCGCCGCAAAGAGCGGGTTGGTGGTCACGCCCGTGCCGCAGCGACGCTTCAACGCGCTGATGATCGCGCCCGCGTCCAAGTGATGCTGCGGCAGCGCAAACGCCGCGGCGCAGCGGGGCTCTGATGCTGGCCGAGGTGCTGCGGCGCCTAACGCAGGCGGTCTTCGTCATGCTGGCGATGTCCGTGCTGGTCTTCCTGGGCGTCTATGCGATCGGCAATCCACTGGAGTTGCTGGTCAACCCGCAGGCAGACGAGGCTGAGAAGCTGCGCGCTGCGGTCGCGTTGGGGCTGGACAAACCGCTGCCTCAACAATATCTCGTTTTTTTTCGGGGGGCGCTGGCCGGCGACCTGGGCCGCTCCTTCGTCTTCGGCGTGCCGTCACTGGAACTGATTTTGTCGAAGCTGCCGGCCACGGTCGAGCTGGCATCGGTGGCCATGGTGCTGGCCGTGGGC
>RGQD01000579.1 GCA_010030205.1 Betaproteobacteria bacterium | reverse complement strand
CCCTTCGAGACCACGCCCTGGCCTGTCGCGAACGCCTTCGTGCGCCGGCTTCGTGCGGCCGGCATCTCGGCGACCCTCCGACGGACGGTGGGCCAAAGCGCCGGCGGCGCTTGCGGGCAGCTGCGCGCCAGGCAGCTCGGGCTGACGCCGGAGCGTGACAGCGTGTGATGCCAAACAGCGAACAGCGTTGTTGACGCTGCCGCGGGGGGCGGAGCATAATCGAACATCTTCATCGCTCGGGAGCATGCTCATGTCGACATCGTACGCAGGGATGCATCGAATCGCCGCCTTCGTGTTCTTCGCGTCGCTGATGGCCTGCGGAGGTCGCCAGCAGCCTGCCGGGGCGAGCGAAGAGGCTGCCTTCGCCACCATCGGCGGTGGTCATACCTGCGCGGTGATGACCGACGGCACCATGCGCTGCTGGGGCCGAGGGCCTCGGAGAGCGGGCCGTCGCGGTCGCTGCGGGGTTCGCGCATAGCTGCGCCGTGACCGAGCAGGGCAACCTCTTCTGCTGGGGCGCGAACGAGGCCGGTCAGCTCGGCTATGGCGACACAACCGACTACGGACTGCTGCCGGGTGAGCGGCCCGACGCCCGCGGCCCGGTGCCTTTGGGTGCAAGGGCGATCGGCGTCGCGGCAGGCGCCAAGCACACCTGCGCGCTGCTCGAGGGAGGCGATGTGCTCTGCTGGGGCCGCGGCGAATCGGGGCAGACGGGCCGCGGTGACGGCTTGAGTTGGGGCGACACACCCCAGCGCCTTCCTGCAACCGGCAAGCGGGTCTCGCTCGGGGGGCCGGCCGTGGCGATCACTGCCGGCGACCTGCACACCTGCGCCCTGATGGCAGACGGAAGCGCACGGTGCTGGGGATATGGCTGGGACGGCCGGCTTGGCACGGGCAGCACGCAAAACATCGGCGATGACGAGACGGTCTCCTCGGTGCAGCCCATCCGGTTTGCCACAGCGATCACCTCGCTGTCGGCCGGCAGCCAGCACACCTGTCTGACAACGGCCCCCAGATCATCTGCGACACCCCAAACGCCAGCAGCATGGCACTCAGGGTGTGAGCTGGGCTTGAGACATGCTCGCGGAAAAGCTGCTGGTCATGGCCGGCAGGGCGGGCAAATACAAGTCGGTGGTGATCGGCTGTAGGCCCAGCAGCATGGCCAGAATGACGACTACCAGCCCGGCGGGCATCGGAGTGGTGGCGCTTTTGGAGGTGGTGGCGGGGCTGGGCAAAGTGGATGTAGACACGGGCATGTTTCAAGCGTATCAGAAGCACTTCAGCGCCTGGAACATACGGTCAATTTAGCGCCCGCGCATGAACAGCGCATCCAGTTCCTTGACGCTGATCTGCCGCCAGGTGGGCCTGCCGTGATTGCACTGGTCTGATCGCTCAGTGGCCTCCATCTGGCGCAGCAGGGCGTTCATCTCGTCAACCGTCAGTTTGCGGTTGGCCCGCACCGCGCCGTGGCAGGCCATGGTTGACAGCAGCTCGTTTTGCGCGCGCTCAATCACGGTGCTGGCATCGTGCTGGGCCAGTTCTGCCAACACGCTGCGCGCCAGCTCAACCGCGTCACCTTGCGCCAGCGATGTCGGCACGGCGCGCACAGCCAGCGTTTTGGCTGAAAACGGCGTGATGTCCAGGCCCAGCAAGGCCAGCGTGTCACCGGCACTTTCGGCGGTGGCGACTTCTTGTGGGCTGGCGGCGAAGGTGGCGGGTATCAACAGTGGCTGACTCAAAATTTTGGAGGTGTCCATCTGGGTTTTGAGGCGCTCGTAGACGATGCGTTCGTGGGCGGCATGCATGTCGACCACCACCAGGCCCTGGGCATTTTCGGCCAGGATGTAAATGCCTTGCAACTGGGCGATGGCGCGGCCCAGTAGCCAGTCAA
>RGQD01000578.1 GCA_010030205.1 Betaproteobacteria bacterium | reverse complement strand
AATCGAATTTCGCGCCAGATTCCTTCACGACCTTGGCCCAGCGCGTCTTCTCGTCACGGATGAAGGCGCCGAAGTCGGCGGGTGAACCGGGCCGGGTTTCTGCGCCGGCCTTGGCCAGCCGCTCCTGCATCTCGGCGGTGGCGAGGATTTTCGTGATCGTGGCGTGCAGCTTGGCGACGATGTCGGCCGGTGTCGCGGCCGGTCCGACGATGCCCTGGAACGATCCGGTCTCGAAGCCCGCCAGCCCGGCGGACTCGGCCACGGTTGGGATGTCCGGCGCCGATGCGAAGCGCTTTGCGCTCGAGATCGCCAAGGCCTTGAGTTTGCCGTCCTTGACCAGCGGATAGGTCGCGAGCATGCCGTTGAACAAGACCTGGGCCGAGCCGCCCATCACATCGGCGATGGCTTGCGAGCCTCCCTTGTAGGGGATGTAGCTCCAGCGGATGCCGGTGCGCATCGCGAAATCGATGCCTGCGAGGTGGTTGGCGCCACCGATGCCCGAGATCGCAAAGTTCAGCGAATCGGGTTTGGCCTTGGCCAGCGCGACCAACTCCCTGGCGTCCTTCGCGGCCACTGAGGGGTGGACCGCGAGGATGTGCGGCGAGTAAGCCACCATGACGATGGGCGCGAAGTCCTTGGTTGGGTCGAAGGGCAGCGCGGCGAAGACGCTGGGGGCGATCGCGAGCGAGCCGATGTCACCCAGCAGCAGCGTGTAGCCATCGGGCGCAGACTTGGCCACGAAATCGGCGCCGAGGTTGCCGGTCGCGCCGGCCTTGTTCTCGACGATGACGGGCTGGCCCAGCGCCTCGGTGATCTTCGGTCCCAGCGACCGCGCCAGGATGTCCGAGGTGCCGCCCGGCGGGTAGGGCACGATGATCTTGATGGGCTTGAGCGGCCAGGCTTGGGCCAGCGCCGCGCTGGTAAAGCCGAGGATCGACGCGATCGCGAACAGTTGGCGGATGGTTTTCATGGGATTCACGGTGTCGGATGGGCCGAGGGGGTCTCGCGCTGGCCATGCTAGCCGACGGCCTGTCGGTCACTGCCAGCGGTCTGTTGGTGGAGCCTGGGCTGTGTGTCTGACCAGGACAATAGACTGAGTTCTTCAAGCGTTATCAGCGCAACCCCAGCGCAACCCCAGCGCAAGCCCAGTGCAAGCCCAGCGCAGGCTTCAGCCCGATGGCGCGGCCTGGAAGTCGATGTCAGCCGCTGCGCGGCACCCGCCCGACCAGCGGGTAGGCCGGGTCGTTGTAGCCTGGCGTCGAGGCATGGCCGGCGCTGACCAGGCCGCTGACGAAAGCCTCGTCCTCGGCGCTGAACTCTAGGTTGACCGCCTCGAGGTAGTCCTGCCACTGCGCCAATGTCCGGGGCCCGCCGATCAAGCCGTTGACGAGCCGGTTGTTCCAGGCCCAGCCCAGCGCTAACTGGGTCGGCGTCAAGCCGCGCGATCGGGCGTGGTCGGCCATGCGCTGCGCCAGCGCGAGCGACTCGGGGCGGAACTCGGTCTGCAGGATGCGGGTGTCCTTGCGCGCGGCGCGCGACCCCGAGGGCGGCGCCGCGTCGCTGCGGTACTTGCCGCTGAGCACACCGCGCGCCAGCGGGCTGTAGACGACCGCGCCGACACCGTAATGCGCGCAGCAGGGCAGCAGCTCGGTCTCGATCTGGCGCGACATCGCGTTGTAAGGCGGTTGGCAGGCGATCGGCGGGGCGATGCCCATCGACCGGCACATTTCGACCACTCTTGCGACGTTCCAGGCCCGGAAGTTCGAGACGCCGAAGTGGTGCACCTTGCCGCTGTCGATCAGGTGGGCGATCGCGCCCAGCGTCTCCTCCAGCGGCGTGCTGGCGTCTTCGCGGTGCAGGTACAGCAGGTCGATCCAGTCGGTGTTCAGGCGCAGCAGGCT
>RGQD01000577.1 GCA_010030205.1 Betaproteobacteria bacterium | reverse complement strand
TGGATCGTCCCGTACACGCCCGGCGGCATCACCGACAACGCCACCCGCATGGTGTTGCAAAAGGTGCAGGAGCAAACCGGTTGGTCCATCGTGGTCGAGAACAAGCCGGGCGCAAACTCGCTGCTGGGCGCCGACATGGTGGCCAAATCGGCGCCCGACGGCTACACCTTCCTGACGGTGATTGCCGCCCATGCCGCCAACACCACGCTGTACGCCGGGCGCATCCCTTACGACCCGGTCAAGAGCTTCGCGCCGGTCTCGCTGGTGGGCATCGCCCCGCTGATCATGACCGCCAACAACGCTTTTGCAGCCAAGGATGTGAAGGACTTGATCAGCTATGCCAAGGCCAACCCCGACAAGGTGTCGTTCGGGTCGTCGGGCATAGGCGCAGCGGCTCACCTGACCACCGAGCTCTTCAAGCAGACGACCGGCGTCAACATGACGCATGTGCCATACAAAGGCACCGCGCCAGCGGTCCAAGACCTGATGGGCGGCAGCATTCAAATCCTGGTCGACACCCCCAGCGCGCTGATGCCGCTGGTGCGCGGCGGCAAAATCCGGGCGCTGGGCATGTTCTCGGCCAAACGCCTGCCCAGCGTGCCCGAAGTGCCGACGCTGGCCGAAGCGGGCGGGCCAGCGCTAGAGGCCTCGACCTGGGTGATGTTCTTGGCCCCCGCAGGCGTGCCGCGCGACATCGTCAACCGGCTGTCGGCCGAGACCACCAAGGCCTTGGCATCGCCCGAGCTCAAAGCCAAGTTCGAGTCGCTGGGCATCGAGCCGGTGGGCAACTCGCCCGAGCAGGCGGCGCGCTTCCTGGACGACGAAATCGCCAAATGGGCCAAGGTGATTTCGGCGGCCGGCGTCAAAGCGGAATAAGCCTCAGCAAGGCCGAGCAGGCCAGGCCATATCACGAGCTTTCAGGCTTTCAAAGGATGTTTGGACCCCATGAAAATTACCGGCGTTGAAGTTCATGTTCTGAAGAGCCCGCTGGCGGAGCCTTTCGCCTTTTCGCAAGGCTGGGTGCGGCAGCGCAGCGCCACCTTGGTCGAGGTGATCACCGACGAAGGCGTGACCGGCTGGGGCGAGGCCTTCGCACAAGGCCTGGAACCGCCTGAAATAGCCGCTGCGGCAATCGAATATGCGTTGAAGCCGCTGCTGATCGGCGCCGACCCGCTCGCCACCGAAGTGCTGTGGCACCGCATGTACCACGCCACCCGCGATTACGGACGCAAGGGTTCGGTGGTGGCCGCGGTCAGCGCGGTCGACATCGCCTTGTGGGACATCGCCGGCCGTGCGCGTGGCGAGCCCATCTACAAGCTGCTGGGCGGTGCCTTCCGCGACCGGGTTGAACCCTATGCCACAGGCTTTTACCGCATCAAGGGCCAGGGCGAGGCCGCGCGGCTGGCCGACGAAGCGGTGCGCCACCATGAGGCGGGCTTTCGCCTGATGAAGGTCAAGCTGGGCTATGGCGTCGAAGACGATATCGCCTGCATGCAGGCCATCTGCCGCGCCATCGAAGGGCGCGACGTCACCTTGATGATCGACACCAACCATGCTTACGGGCGCGCCGAAGCGCTGCGTTTGGGCCGCGCGCTGGCCGACTGCAAGCTGCGCTGGTACGAGGAACCGGTGGTCCCGGAAGACCTGCGCGGTTATGTCGAAATGCGCGAGAAGCTGACGATGCCGATCGCCGGCGGCGAGAACGAACACACCATGTACGGCTACCGCGAACTGTTCGCCGCAGGCGCGGTCGACATCGCCCAGCCCGACCTGGGCTCTTGTGGCGGCATCACGGCGGCCCGCCACATCATCGCGCTGGCGCAATCGCACGGCGTGGCGGTCAACCCGCATGTGTGGGGATCTGCGATCGCGCAGGCAGCGTCACTGCAGCTGATCGCCGCG
>RGQD01000576.1 GCA_010030205.1 Betaproteobacteria bacterium | reverse complement strand
CATCGCTTTTTTTTCAAAAAAGTCTTATAGCGTAACAGAAATTGGAGTATCACTATCTCTGCATTCTGGACATACTTTTGATTGTTTAAACCATTTAAGTATTCCTTGACAATTCCATGTATCTGCATCTCTACAATATAAATCCTTATCTTTATGATATATATGGCCACATTTTAATGTAATTATATTTGCAGAAAGTATAATATTAATATCTTCTAAACATAATGGGCATATAGTATTGCATAATGAATTTCTAATGTGGTAATGCATAGTTTTTAATAACTCATTTGTATTATATGTAACTGTAGGTAAAGCTCCACAATCTACTGTAGGCAAAGCTCCACAATCTACTGTAGGTAAAGCTCCACAATCTACTGTAGGCAAAGCTCCACAATCTACTGTAGGCAAAGCTCCACAATCTACTGTAGGCAAAGCTCCACAATATTTATCACCATACCATTCCTTGTTAGTCTGTGATGTTATATGTAAAGACCCATTTAATTCAATATCTCTATTTAGATATATACACCAATCAATATAATTATTTTTTATTTGCTTATAGTATTGTAAGGCACCATCAAATAGCCGCTTAAGCTCATTTTTATATAATTTAACTTGAGCTGAGCATAGTTTAGTATCTATGGCGGATAGTCGATAATTGACTTGTTCGATATCATTATCTAATTTAGTTTTAATTGATAAATAAACCTCTTCAGCATTGTCCGTAGGAGCAATTGTATTTTTAATAAAATATTTTAATTGTGAATTATTTAATATATACATATTACCCTGCTTTATAATTATGCCCATTAGTAGCTTTTCTAACCATTTTGCATAACTGGTTCTCCATGATTCACCAAGAATATTGAATATCATCATTTTATCAATAAATATAAAATTGCTATGCATAGGTGCATATAAAGATTTTGTCTTTTTATAAGAATATAAGAAGAATGCGGATTTTTTAAATACTTGATTACAATTTAGCTCAAATATATCATTACTATATAATATGTCACGCTTCTTTTCTTTTATAGTATCATAATCAATATCGCAATCATTAACTACAAATGAATTTATTATTTGTAATTTTGGCAATTTGATATTACCTATAGCGATATTCTTATCCTCATTTATTGTACAATAAATATCTATAGTTATATTTGGCAAATGGATAATAGGCTCATCCATATTAGATAAACATAAAAATACCAAACCAAATCCTCTATCAAAATATTTTTTTAATCTAATTTCATATGTTGAGCTCCTATATTCCGGAAGAATGATATTTAAGTGATTAATAAGCGACCATTCTGCCAATTTGGTAAAATATGTTGTCTTGCCATCATATGCAATTGCACAAGAAGAAATATCAAAGCTATGCAATATCTCACTTATTGAAAAATAATCTCTTAATATAATTTGGATTTCAATATCTTTTAAGATTATTGTTATAACTCCTTTTACCAATTCAAAAGTAAATATTAATTTGTGGCTCTGAATTATATTTAATATCTCATTTATCTTATACATCCTCTTTGCCTTATTATTGGCAAGATCTTGCTCAGAGTCATAAAGAAATATATCAAAATCTTTAGGCATAGTAGTATATCCCATATATGCCCATAATGCACCGCCGCCACACAATACAATTCCATCAACTCTATTTAATATTTCAAAAATTAATGGGCACTTATCTGATATAAACGCATCATACTTATGTTGAGTATTATTTATAATATTGATTGGGGGCTGCTCTATAACAGTATGTACTAATTTGTGATTTTTTGGCAATACCACAGAGCCGCTAATAATTGTAGGCGTATGTTCTATGGCTATATTATCTAGTTCAATAAGACCTTCTATATCTGAGATATAGTGTCTTCTGTATTGTTTATTTATATCTATTAACTCCTGCAA
>RGQD01000575.1 GCA_010030205.1 Betaproteobacteria bacterium | reverse complement strand
CGAGCCACAGCAGCAGCGTGCTGGCGCTCAGGCGCGGCCGGTACAGCACGAAGTCGC
This sequence comes from Betaproteobacteria bacterium, assembly GCA_010030205.1. Classification (GTDB taxonomy): domain Bacteria; phylum Pseudomonadota; class Gammaproteobacteria; order Burkholderiales; family Burkholderiaceae_C; genus Pseudaquabacterium. Next base: position 1,863 of record RGQD01000575.1, on the reverse strand, counting down.
CATAGCGCGCCGACATGAAATCCAGAATTTCCTGCTGCGACTGTCCGGCCCGCAGCTTGACCCGGATCTGCTTGCGCAGGTCCACCGCCAGATCGGCCTGCGAGGCGGCGATGGTCTCGTTCTGGCACACCAGGCAGCGCAGCTCCTCGGCAACGGCCATCACCCGCGCCTCCAATGCCGGGTCGTCGGACCCGGGCACCGCGTCGCGGGCCGGCACGGCGCCACAAGCCAGCGCGAGCGCCGTCGCCATCAGCGCGAGTCGCAGCCGCTCAAGCACCGGCAACCCCCACCGAGAGCGCAGCAGCCGGCGCCTGGCCGGCGCCGAGCTTGCGCACCAGCGGCAGTATCTCGTCGCGCAGCACCTCGGGCGTGACCGGGCCGATCTGCTTCATCCGGATCACGCCCTGCTTGTCGATCACAAAGGTCTCGGGAACGCCGTAGACGCCAAAGTCGATGCCGACCAGGCCCTCGGTGTCCGACAGCGACCGGGTGTAGGGGTTGCCGAAGCGCTCCAGCCAGCGCATCGCGTCCTCGCGCTTGTCCTTGTAGTTGAGCCCGTAGATCGGCACCGCGCCGGTCTTGGAAAACTCGACCAGCAGCGGGTGCTCGACCCGGCAGGCGACGCACCAGGAGGCCCAGACGTTGAGGATCCAGACCTGCCCGCGCAGGTCCTGCGCGGCGAGCAGCGTCTGCGGTGCGTCGAGCACCGGCAAGCTGAAGGCCGGCGCCGGCTTGTTGATCAGCGGCGAGGGAATCTCGTGCGGCTTGAGCGACAGGCCGCGCACCAAGAAGACCAGCAACACGGCAAAAACCGCCAGCGGTATCAGCGCCTTTTTCACTGCGCGCGCGCCTTCGCCGCCAGCCCCGGCGGCATCGGTGGCGGCGCCGCGTCCGGCGCCGGCGCTGCGGGCCGCGCAGCCGCCACCCGGACACGGCGGTAGCGCCGGTCGAGCACGGCGAGCAGGCCGCCCAGGGCCATCAGCACGCAGCCGATCCAGATCCAGTTGACGAAGGGCTTGTGGTGCACCCGCACGCTCCAGGCGGTATCGCTGACCGGGTCGCCGAGCGCGACGTAGAGATCGCGGCCGATGCCGCGGTCGATCGCCACCTCGGTCATCGGCATGCGGCTGACGTTGTAGATGCGGCGCTCGGGCGTGAGCGTCGTGAACGCAAGGCCGTCACGGCTGGCGCTCAGCGTGGCGCGCGAGGCGACATAGTTCGGCCCCTTGACCTGCTCCAGCGCGTCGAGCCGGACCGTGTAGCCGGCGACGGTGGTCGTGTCGCCGATCTCCATGCGCACGTCCTTCTCGCTCTGAAAGCCGCTGACGGCGGTGACGCCGACGATGAACACCGAGACGCCAAAATGCGCCAGCAGCATGCCGTAGTAGCTTCCGGGCTGCGCGGCCAGTCGCGCCACCAGGCCCGGCGCCGGATGCTCGCGCAGCCGCAGCAGCAGGTTGAGCACGGCGGTGCTGCCGACCCAGGCGGCGAGCGCAAGGCCCAGGCCGATCATCGGCGTCCAGCGCCCGAGCGCGAAGAAGGCGACGACGGCGCTGGCGGCACTCACCGCGATCGCCCAGCGCAAGCGGTGCGCCAGATCGGGAACGCTGGCCTGGCGCCAGCGCGCCATCGGCCCCACGCCCATCAGGAACAGCGCCGGCGTCATCAGCGGAACGAATACCGCGTCAAAGTACGGCGGCCCCACCGACAGCTTGCCCATCCCCATCGCGTCGATCACCAGCGGGTACAGCGTCCCGAGCAGCACCGCCGCGGCGGCGACCACCAGCAGCACATTGTTGGCCAGCAGCATCGACTCGCGCGACACCGGCTCGAAGCTGCCGCCCAGCCCGACCTTGGGCGCGC
>RGQD01000574.1 GCA_010030205.1 Betaproteobacteria bacterium | reverse complement strand
CGGCCTTGTAAACGGAGCGGGCCTGCTGCTGATCACGCTCGCGCCGGTTGTAGCGCTGGCACCCGCAGTGCTCTGGGCGCTCCTAGCAACAGGTCTTGTGACTGCGATTCTTGGCACCGCGCTGTCGATGGTGCGCACTGACGTGAAGGGCTCGCTCGCGTGGTCGACCACAGGGCAGATGGGGTTCATGGTCGCGCAGTGCTCGACCGGAGCACTCACCTCTGCCTTGATGCACATGGCAGGCCACGGTGCCTACAAGGCCTCGCTGTTCCTTGGCTCGGGCTCGGCGATCGACCGGCAGAAGCGCCACCGCATCGAAGGCGCCGGGCAACCGGCGCTGCGAGGGTCAGGGCGCGCGATCGTGAGCCTCGCACTGCCAGCACTCCTGCTCGCCGCAGCAACCGTGTTGCTTCACCCTGGCCTCGTTAAGACACGTGGCTCGGAAGTGCTCTTGGCCTTCGCGTGGGTTAGCGCGGCTCAAGCCACCTGGGCGTGGCTCTCGACCACCGGTGGCCTGAAGATCACGTCGCACATCTTCGGCGCCGGCGTGCTGGGCGCAGTCGCCTTCGGCTACATCGCAACGCTCGGCCTGCTCGACGCCTACGTCGCAGATTCGATGCCGCAGATGAGCGCAGCTTGGCCTCCAGCCTGGCTCACGATCGCAGCCATCGCAGGAGCTGCAGCTCTGGCCGCCGCCCTGAGCCACTTCGCTGGCAGTTCACAGCGGCTGGCCTCGGCACGCCTGTCGCTCTGGTCGGCAGCACAGCAAGCAGCTGACACCTCAGTCGTTGCGCGACCGGCAGCTGCAGCGCCGCCAATCGACCTGAGCTTCCCAGCAATCACCGCCAATCAACCACTGATGATCGGAGAAACACGATGAGCGCACTGTCTGAGAACACAACAGCTACGACCGATCGGCGCATCACCACCAGAGCTGAAGTAGCCCTCGCGGCAAGGGTGATTGCTCCGCTGTGGCCAGCGCGATCTGTGATCGCAGTCAACCCGCTGCTTGGCCTGCAAGACCGCTCGTTCGAAGACGCAGTCGGAGTAGCTCGAACACAGATGGGGGCAAACGGTTTTCGGTCGCTCGCTGCCTTCCGCTCAGATCACAAGGCGGGCCGCATCACCGATCACCACCTGCGCCAGGCGCTGCTCGAAACCATCGCCGAAGTCTCCGACCTGATGCCGATTCCAACGCCAGCCGGAGAAATCAACGCGCTCGACCTGCTCGTCGCAGATCTACTCGTCGGGCCGGAGCAGATGCCAACCGACAGGCTGCAATCGGCAGCAGCGAGGTGCGACTCGATGATCGGCGGCAACCTTGCCGGCAGCATTGACCAGATTCTCAGCCGCTGGCTCGCTGCCTACGCAGACCGCCACGGATCGGCCTGGGCGATGCCCGGGGAGCGCGACGGATTCCACGAAGCGTTCCGCGACTTGGCAAAGCGCGACAGTCAGATCATGCGGCTCGCTGGCAGCTGCGAACTGCTGGCTGAGACCCCAGAGGACTCGATATACCAAGCCCTCAATTCGCTCGGAGTCACTGGAGCAGGGCGCACCGATGAGATGCGGGCACAGCTGCTGAGGCTGCCGGGCTGGGCCGGCTGGATCAAGTGGCGCACCGAATGGGCTGGCGACGACTGCACCGACGTTGCAATCGATCTAGTCGACCTGCTGGCAGTAAGGGTCTCGCTTGAAGCAGCAGCGGTAGCTAAGGCAGTAAGCGCTGCAGCACCCAACGCTGCCACGGCGGCAGTTTCACCGCCAGCTCGCTGGCAGGCCAACGGCGCGGCAGGCCCAGCCGAACGCCTGAACTGCGCGCTTGAGCACCTTGAGGGCGACCCTTTGGAAGAACGGGTCTCGGCGCTCGGCGAGCCAGACGCGGCCAAAGCCGCCCTCGCCAAGGGCTCCGACGATCTT
>RGQD01000573.1 GCA_010030205.1 Betaproteobacteria bacterium | reverse complement strand
CGCCCAGCGTGAAGTCAGCAGCGTGCAGGCCGGATGCAGTGAAAACGAGGTTTGACCCAGGCCGTCAGGCGTCAATCCGCCCAGGTCTTGGGCTGAAAAGGCCGACCCATCGGCCGCGTACAGCGCCCGATGGACGGCCCACTCCAGGTTGGCCAGGTCTGGAAGACAGGGCTGGTCGGCCAATGGCGGGAAGGTCGCGAGAAAACTCGCCAACCCGGCACCGAACTCGTTGAGGTCGCCACTGGTCGACGGCTGGGCTTGGCCGAATGCCTGGGCCAGCCCGTCAAAGACTTGGTCGCCGACCAGGCGCTGCAGCACCGGGAAAGCAGCCGCCAGCGTTTTGTGGGTCGTGCCCAGCAGATGGCCGCGATAGCGGGCAAAACGCGAGGCAGCGCTGGGGCCGCGGAAAGCCTTGGGCAGTTGCTGGCCCGACAAGGCGCTTGCAAATTCTTGCTGGAGTCGGGCCAGCGCAGGTGCCGGCGCCGCGATGGCTGCGCTGCGTCCGCGCACGCCGGTCTGTGACACGCCGACCCCCTCAGCGCGGGCCTGGGTCTGAGCCGATTCGGCGGGGCAGGTCTGTCGCATCATCGCGCGGGCGATGGCGGCTTCGGCCAGCAGCACTTCCAGCGCGGGAATGTCGGTGTCCCATTCGATCAGCGTGGGCACTGGCCCTAAGCATTGCAGCGCGTACTGGTAGAGCTGCCAGACCGGCTCGGCGACCACATCGCCGTGGTGGTCCACCACCGCGTCGGGCGTGACGAGGTGGCCAGCCAGGTGGATTTCAAGCACTTGGTGAGCCGCCATGGCGTCGATCGCCCGCAGCGCCGACTCCTGGTGGTTGCACTGGTTCACATACAGGTTGTTGACGTCCAGCAAGATGCCGCAGCCGGTACGTTTCGCGACTTCGGACAGAAACTCCGCTTCGCTCATCGCATCAGCGCGGTAACGAAGATAGGTCGAGACGTTCTCGAGCAGGACGCTTTGTTGGATCGCATCCTGCACCTGTTGGACCCGTTGGCAAACCAGCTCTAGCGCGGGTCGCGACAGCGACAGTGGCAGCAAGTCATTCAGGTGCCGGTCTGCCACCGCACCCCAGCACAGGTGCTCGGACACCTGCGCAGGCTCTAGCGCCCTGACCAACTGCGCCACGCGCTGCAGATGAGTCGGGCTGAAGCCCTGGGCTGAGCCGATGCCCAAGCCAACGCCGTGCAGGCTGATGGGATAGCGTTGTCGCAACTCGAACAACACATGGCGGTCCACGCCGCCTGCCTGCAAATAGTTCTCGGTGTGGACTTCGAGCCAGTCGACAGCCACTTGCTGCTGCATGAACTCGCGATAGTGGCGTGCTCGCAGTCCAATCCCGACGCCCTGTAACTGGGATGCGCTCGCAGGCATCGAGGGGTGCCAGCGCTACTTATTCTTCCTCTTGGCTTCTTCGGCCTTCCTGGCTTCGTCGGCAAGCATGCCACCTGACTGTTTACAAGTGCCTTTGGCCAGCCTTTGGCCACGTTCTTCCAATCGACAGGACTGTTGTCGCGTGTGGCCTGTCCGGCGCAGGAGTGCGTGCCGTTCAAAGACGCGCAATCGTTTCGCCCAGCCTTGGCGACGCCGAAGCATTTTTCTCTGTCTGCGGCAGTGCTAACGGCGGGCGCAGCGACCAGCGCGGTCAATGCTGCAGCGAGCAGGATCTGTCGTTTGTCCAATTGAAATCTCCTGAAATAAGTTGGGGCGGGTGGTCTGCGACCGTGACCTCCCCCAGGATTTGTAATCAATCTAGTGTATTTCAAAGTGGCTGACGGGTTTTTTGACAGGCTTCTCACTGTTGTCCGACCCGATCAGCGCAAACCCTTGAACGCAAAGACATTTTGCAATGTGGCATGAAAGCTGCTGTGTGGTCTCGTCTGCGTGGTCTCGTCTGCGT
>RGQD01000572.1 GCA_010030205.1 Betaproteobacteria bacterium | reverse complement strand
TGATCCTGATCTTCGGGAGAGAGGCCAAAAAAGTCACCCCGGCAATCGTCAACGGGCGCCAGAAGCGCACGATCACGATGCCGGTTGTGGCCGTCTGAAAACGGTTCACAAGCTCATCGTCGCTGGCCACAGGCTCATGGGGTGCACCTGCTGGGCCGGTGCGCCGCGGTTGATCAACGGGTCGCCCAGGCCGAAATGCCCTTCCATCCACAAATGCCCCAGTGAAGCGCCCGCCTCAATGAATTCAGGAATGCCCTGGATGTCGCAGGCGCGCACCGCCTGGGTGAAGCCCTGCTCATCGCGGTACAACACCCTCACCTCATCCGCCCGCATCGCGTTGAGCAGGAACGGTGAATGGCTGGTGATGAACAGCTGCGAGCGCTCAGACGCGGCGCGGCATTCCTCGGCCAACTCGGGCAACAGCCGGGGGTGCAAGAAGTTCTCGGGCTCCTCGATGCCGATGAAGCGCGGCGGCTCCGGGTCGTAGAGCACCGTCAGGTAGGCCAGCATCTTCATCGTGCCGTCGGAGACATATTTGGACAGCACCGGCTGGTCGAATGGCGCGTCCTTGATCTGCAGCAGCAAGCGGCCATCGGGCATGGGCTCGGCCTCCACTCGCTCCAGCCGCTCGGGGTGCTGCTCTTTCAGGTATTGAATGACATTGGCCAGGTTTTCACCGCCCTTACTCAAACGCTCTTGCGGCCCGGCCTCGGGCTGGTTGCGGGTCTGGTCTATCGCCAGGCAGGACACATACCAGTCGGTGATGAAGTCGCGCAACGCGGCCACCCGCGGGTGCTCGGTGAACTGCCCCAAGGTATTCACCGCGATCAGATCGGGCGTGCGCAGATGGGTGTCGAGCCGCACGTCATCAGAATCCGGTGCGTCGCCACTCGCGGCCTTGCCGATGCCGCGCCGGAACTCCAGGAACCGAAACGGTTGGCCCCGCGTGCCGCGCCGCCACTGCAGCCACTCTTCAACCACCTCGGGGCCTTTGGCGCCTTCGTCGATGGCGAGGTGGTAGGTGATCACTGGCGTGCCAGGGCGCTCACGGTACTTCAGCTCGAACACGATAGGCCCGGTCGAACCACGCGTCTTCAGCTCTTTGCCGCGGCCGCGCCGGTCCCAGGCATAGCGCAGGCCGAACTGGAAGCACTCCGCCAGAAAATTGAATACGTCGAAGACGGTGGACTTGCCGCTGCCGTTGGGCCCCAGCAGCACCGTCATCGGCGTCAGCTTGTCGAGATCCACCCGGCGCAAGGCCCAGTAGTTCTCGACATGCAGTGACTCGATGCGCGGGATGCCTTCTGGTTTGACCCGGCGGGTTGCTTTCATTTCATGCTCCGTCATTCTTGGTGGCGCCGACTTTTTTCGACTTGGGTCGCTGTGGCGCACGACTATTCGGCTCACGAACTTGTGGCTCAAGAGTGAGCAACAACGCCGCTTGTAGCTCACTTGTCGCCATTATTGGTCCACAAATAAGTTTGCAGTGCAGCGCTGCACCTCAAGGGTTGGCAAGCTCAAAACACCTCCCTGCCCTCGGTGATGTCCAGCAGCGCAGGGAACCCCAGCACAGCCGCCCGGCGCCCGCCACCAGGCACGAGGGTGCGCAACACCTCGGCCGCCTGCAGCACACCGAGGATGCATTTGGCCGTGGGCGCGGGGATGCCCGCACTCGCCACAAAGTCAGAGCTCTTGATGTGAACGCCGGTCAAGACCCGCGTCAATTCGCCGGTGAGGTGTCGTTTTTGGCGAGTGTGCCCGTCAACTGCCATCGGCCATCCGAAGCGGACAATCGTCGATGAAGAGGAGGCTCTGTATGGAATCGGTCGGCCGCATGTTTCTGTGTGCACGGTGCCGCGAGCGCACCGTGCTCTGCAGCCGGTGTGACCGAGGCCAGATTTACTGCGGCCAAACCTGCTCC
>RGQD01000571.1 GCA_010030205.1 Betaproteobacteria bacterium | reverse complement strand
GAAGTCGCGGCCTTGCGCGGCCATCATGCCGAGCTCGGCCACCGGGGGTTGCGCGCCCATGCCTAGAAAGCCCAGCGACGAGCCGACCAGGATGACCTGGCCGAAGCGCAGCGTCAGGAACACCGCGATCGTCGAGATGCAGTTGAGCGCCAGGTAGCGCCAGATCAGCGTGCGGTTCGACACGCCCACAGCGCGGCCGGCCTCGATGAACTCTTGCCCCATCACCCCGACTGCAGCGCCGCGCGCGACGCGCGCGACATCGGGCACCGTCGAGACCACCAACGCGAACACCACTGCGGACAGCCCCGACCCGAGGATCGCCGCGACCGCCAAGCCGATCAGGATCGCCGGAAAGGCCAACATGATGTCGACGGTTCGCATGATCCAGGGGTCTATGCGTTTGTAGAACGCCGCCAGGATGCCCAGCAGCGCACCCAGCGCACCACCGATCAGCACGCCGGCCAGCCCCATCATCAGCGTGTTGCGGGTGCCGTAGAGCACCCGGCTGAGCATGTCGCGGCCGGTGTTGTCGGTGCCAAACCAGTGCTCGGCGCTCGGCGGCTGCATGGCGATCGGCAGGTCGGTGAAGTACGGGTCGTAAGGCGCGACCCAGGGCGCGAGCAGCGCTGCGAGCACCATCAGACCCAGCACCAGCGCAGCAACCAAGGCGACGCGGTCGCGCATCAGCCGAGCCAGCAGACTGCTGCGGCGCTTTGGCGGCAGCGAGGTGTTTGGTGTGGCGGCACTCATGTGCGCTGGACCCGGGGATCGAGCACGACGTACAAGATGTCGACGCTCAGGTTGATCAGCAAGAAGGCCAGCGCCAGGATCATGATCGCGCCCTGGGCGGTGGGAAAATCGCTGCTGACGATGGCACCGACCGCCAGCCGCCCCACGCCAGGCCAGGAGAACATGGTCTCGGTGACGACCGCGCCACCGAGCAGAAATGCCGCCTGCAAACCGACCAGTGTGACGACCGGGATCAGCGCGTTGCGCAGCGCGTGGTGGATCACGACTGCCGACTCGCGCAAACCCTTGGCGCGGGCGGTGCGGACGAAGTCCGCGCCCAACACCTCGAGCACCGCTGTACGCGTCAATCTAGCGATAGGTCCGATCAGCACGCTGCCCAAGGTCAGGCAGGGCAGGATCAGGCTGGGCAGGCCGCCGTCCCAGACCGGACCGGTGCGGCCGGTGAACGGCAGCAAGTCCCACAGGTAGCCGACATACTGGATCAGCAGCAAGCCAACGAAGAACACCGGCATCGACACCCCCGCGACCGACAGCGCGACGATCGCGCGGTCGAGCAGCGTGCCGCGCCGCACTGCGGCGATCGTGCCAAGCAGCAGGCCCAGCGGCACGGCCAGCAGCATGGCGCCGACCATCAGTTCGGTGGTCGGGCCGATGGTGGCTTCGAGCTCCTCGATGACGGATTTGTTGGAGATGATCGAGCGGCCCAAGTCGCCTCGGGCGACCCGGCCGATGTACTCGGCGAACTGGATCAACAGCGGCCGGTCGAGACCGAGGTCGAGCCGGATCGCCGCGACGATCTCCGGGCTGGCGTCAGCGCCGGCGATGATCAGCGCCGGGTCGGCAGGGGCGACCTGCATCAGGCAGAAGCACAGGAACAAGATGCCGACCAACACGGGCAGTGACACCAAAAGCCTTCGCGCGATCATCGGTCCCAAGTCAACATCTCCTTGCGGGTCTGGCGCCCGAAAGACTGAAGGCTAAGCGGGATCTGCGGCAGACGTCAATCGCGTAATCCCGTGATAGCGTAATCCCGTGCTTGCGTCATCCCGTGCTTGCGTTCTCGCGATGAAGACGAATAAGCTGGGTCGCCCGCTGTCGGCTAGTGCTGCGACCCGGAAGGATCGAAACAAGATGAAAGCGATGGATTCGGCCCGATGGCTAGGCGCAAACCGCAGCG
>RGQD01000058.1 GCA_010030205.1 Betaproteobacteria bacterium | reverse complement strand
CGACGCTGCGTCGCGCGGTCGGCGGCACCTCGGGGCCGCTATACTCGATCGGGCTGTTGCGCGCGGCGATGGTCTTCGAGGCCGGGCCGTCCAGCGCCGCCCAAGGTCTGGCGCGCGCGCTGCATGAGGCCAGCCTGGGCATCGCCGAGGTCGGTGCTGCCCGTTTGGGCGACTGCACGATGCTCGACGCCTTGATCCCGGCTGCGCAGGGTGCGGCCGCTGGCCAGAGCTTGGTGCAGGCCTTGCAAAACGCTGTGGCAGCTGCGGCGCAGGGCGCTCTCGACAGCGCAGCGCTGTTGCCGAGGCGGGGGCGGTCCAGCTATCTCGGGCAGCGCGCGATCGGCCATGTCGACCCCGGCGCGCAGGCCGTTTGGGTCTGGCTAGACGCCTTGAGGCGCAGCTTGGCGGGGTGATGCCGCAGGTCAGGCGAATTTGCCGTCCGGGCGGTTCTCAAACCGAGGTTTGATGTCGAGGGCTGGCGCCAGCGAGGTCGGCGCAAAAGCCTTGGTGCGACCGGCAAGAATCGAACTTGCGACTAAGCCTTCGGAGGGCCCAATGATATCCACTTCACCACGGTCGCAGCAGCGGATTCGCATTCTATGCCAGCGCTGCCCGCCCGCTGGGAGCGCCTGGCCGGCAGCCTCGGGTGAACCCGAGGTCTCGCTATAATTATTGAGTTTTGCCGTCGCGCATCAGCCTGCGCGACGAGCACGGTCAAGGATACAAAGAGGATTTCAATGAGCGACGCTGCCAGGGAAGAAAACCACGAAGGCCCGATCAAGACGCCAAAGCAACTGGTCGCTGCGGTGGTGGCATCGTTTGTGGTGCCGATCGTCGCGATCATCATGCTGGCCAACTTCGTCAATTTCGGCGACAAGACCGGCGCTGGCAGCGACGGCATGTCGGCCGACGCCGTTGGCAAGCGCATCCAGCCTGTGGGTTCGATCGAGATCAAGGACGTGTCAAACCCTGGCGTGCTCAAGACCGGCGATCAGGTGTTCCAGGCCCAATGCTCGGCCTGCCATGTCAGCGGTGCGGCTGGCGCGCCCAAGTTTGGCGACGAAGCCGCCTGGGCCCCGCGCATCAAGACCGGTTACGACGCGCTGCTGAACTCGGCGCTCAAGGGCAAGAACGCGATGACGGCTCAGGGCGGCGGCGATTTCAACGATGTCGAGATTGGTCGCGCAGTGGTCTACATGGCCAACAAGGGCGGTGCCAAGTTCGATGAGCCCAAGGCGCCTGCGGCGGCGGCTGCGTCCAAGTAAGACGGTGCCAGGCGGCCGCTAGCGCGCCGCTCGACCGGGTTCAAGCCGCAGCCGGGTCCCTGACATATGCGAAGCGCGCTGGCGCTTCGGCCGCCAGCAACGCTTCGGGTTGCCACAGGCCTTGTTCGACCGCTTGCGCGGCGTCGAGCATGTCCTGGCTGTGGACGATGCCAAAACCGATGTCGGTCGCCAGGTAGAGCCTACCTTCCTCGTCCAGCCAGCAACTGCGCACCACGGCATTCAGTCCGGTGTGGCTGGTGATTGAGGGCGGCCCTGGCTGCGCCGGCCACTGCACCCGCCAGACCCAGGGTGCGGCCTCCAGTTGCAGATAGACCCGCTGCGGGCCGTTCTGGAAGAACCAGCGACCGGCCTCGTCGGCCAGGTAGTTGCGCTCTATGAAAGCCTTGAGCTTGTCGTGCGTGATGCGGCTGCCCTTGACCTGCGGGAAAGGCCCGGCCTGCTGGATTCGCTCATCGCGCATGTACCAGTCGCCGCGCGCGTCCAGCGCCAGCCAGCCGTGGCAATGCGGCACGTTGGGCCATTTTTTCAGCGCTGCCTTGACGATCTCATCCATGGGTTCTTTCGCTTTGGTGGTTTCAGGCCTGCGCCAGCCAGCCCATCACGCCGTCGGGCAGGCTGCGCACATGGCCTGGGAAAGGCCCGCCAGGAAAGCCGACATGGCCGCCGTGTTCGGGTTGCCAGAGCGTGACATGCCGGCCCACCTGGCCTGGCTTGGGCAGGCTGGCCGCCGGCACGAAAGGGTCGTTGCGGGCGTTGAGCAGCAGCGCCGGGATGCGGATTTGCGCGAGCTGCGGCTTGGCCGATGCGCGGGCCCAGTAATCCTCGGTGCTGGTAAAACCGTGCAGCGGCGCGGTGAACAAGTTGTCGAAGGCGTAGAGGTCGCGCACCGCGAGCATCGCCTCGCGGCTGAACAGGCCCGGGTACTGGGCCAGCTTGGCCAGCGCCTTGGGCACCATGGTGCGCAGGAACATCCGGGTGTAGACCTGCCGGTTCAACCCTCGCCCTATCGCCCGCCCGCTGGCGGCCAGATCCACCGGTGAGCACACCGCCGCCACCGCCCGCGCCACGCCGGCTGCGGCGTCTCCTGAGGCCTCAGCCCAGCGCAGCAGCGCATTGCCACCCATCGAAATGCCCACCGCGCGCAGTGCTGCGCTCTCCTGGGCCCGCAGCCGGCCCAGGATCCAGCCGATCTCCTCGAAATCGCCCGAATGGTAGGCCCTCGGGGCGAGGTTGAGCTCGCCCGAGCAGCCGCGGAAATGCGGCACCGCGAAGCGCCAGCCGGCGCGCCGCGCCCAATGCGCGAAGGCCAGCGCGTACAGGCCTTGCGACGAACCCTCCAGGCCGTGGAACAGCACCAGCAGCGGCGCGTCCGGCGTCGCCTCTTCGTCGAGATGGTCAACATCGATGAAGTCGCCATCGGGCGTGGTCCAGCGCTCGCGCCGGTAGCGCAGCGGTCGACCACCTGGGGTTGGCTCCTGCTGGCCCAGCCGCGCAGGCCAGATCGTCTGGGCATGGCCGCCGGGCAGCCACCAAGGGGCACGAAAAGCTTGCATCAGCCGTGTCTGCAGCCGTCGCTGCCGATGCGCAACCCAGCGGACGCCGTGGACCGGGCTTCGCCGGGCCACTGGCGTGGCTTGCAGGCTGCGGCGTGCGTTGCGGCCCGCCCCCTCGCCAGGCGGTCAAGGTCCAATGAACCTTGACCGTCCGGGCTCGGCCCCCCTGGGGGGGGGTGCGCCGAAGGCGCTTCGGGGGGGGTCAATGCAGCACCGCCGGCACCTCGGCGACCTCGGGTGTCTCGTGCGGCGTGCCCGGGCTGGCGTGGTGGGCCACGATGCGCCAGCCCAGCGTCGTCTTGAGGTACACATTGGTCGCGAGCACATAGCCTACGCGCAGCCCGGCGTCGGTCTGCAATTCGATGCGCTCGACCAGGTTGTGCACCGCGGCGTCCAGCGTGTGCAGCTTGCGCAGCCGCTCGGGGTGGGCGTTGATGCGGCCGTTGCTGAACATCGCTTCGAAAGCGACCCGGATCGCCCTCGGCCCGACCACGCGCGGGCCGCCCGGGTGGACGCAGAACACCTCGTCGTCGTCGGCCCAGAGCGCCATCAGCTTGTCGATGTCGGCCTCGCGCAGCGCCTCGTAGAACTGCGCCTCGACGTCGTCGGGCGAGGCCATCAGGTGGGCGGTCTGCGGTGTCGTTCTCGTCATGGCGTGGGTCTGAGCATGTGCGATTTTCGTCGCGAGCGGTCCGAGATGGTGTCGATGAGCGCAGCCGTACACCCGTACGGCGAGCACCGCAGGCGCGAGATTGGGTCGCGCAGCAGGAAAGCGCGCATGCTCAGCGGAAGATTACCGACTTGTGGCCGTTCATCAACACCCGGTGCTCGACATGCCAGCGCACCGCGCGCGCCAGCACCACGCACTCGACATCGCGGCCGACCGCGGTGATCTGCTCGGCCGACATCGAGTGGTCGACCCGCTCGACATCCTGCTCGATGATCGGGCCTTCGTCGAGGTCGGCAGTGACATAGTGCGCTGTCGCACCGATCAGCTTGACGCCGCGCGCATGGGCCTGGAAATATGGCTTGGCGCCCTTGAAGCTTGGCAAAAAGCTGTGGTGGATGTTGATCAACCGGCCTTTGAGCGCGTTGCAGAACGCCGGACTGAGGATCTGCATGTAGCGCGCCAGCACCACCAGGTCGATGCGCTCAGCCTCGACCAGCGCTTCGACTGTCTGCTCTTGCGCCCGCTTGGCCGCCGCATCGCTGCCCTTGGCCAGCGGCAGGTGGTGGAAATCGATGCCGTAGCTGCGGGCCAGTTCGGCGTAGGTGCTGTGGTTCGAGACGATGGCCCGGATGTCGACGTTCAACTGCCCGCTCTGCCAGCGAAACAGCAAGTCGTTCAGGCAATGGCCGTGCTGGCTGACCATCAGCAGCAAGCGCGGTCTGTGCGCCACCGGGTGGAACTGCGCATCCATGCCGTATTGTTTGCGCACATGCGAGAACAGGTTCTCGAGCATGCCTTCGCCCATCAGCTGCGGCGGCGCAGCGAAGTGCACGCGCATGAAGAACAAGCCCGTCGCGTCTTCGCCCTGCACGTCGCCGAACTGCTGAGAATCGATGATGTTGCAGCCGGCCTGGAACAGCAGGCCCGAGACGGCGTAGACGATGCCGGTGGTGTCGCGGCAGGCCAGGGTGAGGATGAATTCTTGGGATCGCGGCATGGCGCAGGATTGTAGGCAGCCCCCGCCAGCCGACGATTCCTGGCGTCAGTGCGCATGGCAGTGCGCATGTCGGTGGGTGCTCGCTCCACAGCGCCGTCTTGGTGTTGGGGCAGGTCACCACGCCAGGGCCTTGCAGGTCCTTGGCGCCGACTTCGATCACGTTGGCGGGTTTGCTCATCACAATCAGACCTTGGTCAGCCAGGCGGCGTACTTGGGGTTGCGGCCGTTGACGATGTCGAAGAACGCGGCCTGAATTTTCTCGGTGATCGGTCCGCGCGAACCCGCGCCGAGCTCGATCCGGTCCAACTCGCGGATCGGTGTGACCTCGGCGGCAGTGCCGGTGAAGAAAGCCTCGTCGCTGATGTAGACCTCGTCGCGGGTGATGCGTTTTTCGATCAGCTTCAGGCCCAGGTCGCTGCAGATCGCCAGGATGGTGTCGCGGGTGATGCCGCTGAGCGCGCCGGCCGACAGGTCGGGCGTGTAGACCACGCCTTTCTTGACGATGAAGATGTTCTCGCCAGCGCCTTCGCTGACGAAGCCCGACGGGTCGAGCAGCAGCGCTTCGTCGTAGCCCTCGTCGGTGACTTCCATGTTGGCCAGGATCGAGTTGGTGTAGTTGCTCACCGCCTTGGCCTGGGTCATCGTGATGTTGACATGGTGGCGGGTGAAGCTGCTGGTTTTCACGCGGATGCCGCGCGCCAGCCCTTCCTCGCCCAGGTAAGCGCCCCAAGGCCAGGCGGCGACCATCAGGTGGATGGTGTTGCCTTTGGGCGAGACGCCTAGCTTCTCATCGCCGATCCAGACCAGCGGGCGCAGGTAGCAGCTCTCGAGTTTGTTCTCGCGAACCACCGCCCGCTGCGCTTCCATCACCTGTTCGGGTGTGAACGGGATCTTCATGCGCAGGATCTTGGCGCTGTTGAACAGCCGCTCGGTGTGCTCGGGCAAGCGGAAGATCGCGGTGCCGTGAGCGGTGTTGTAAGCCCGCACGCCTTCGAAGGCGCCGCAGCCGTAGTGCAAGGTGTGGGTCAGCACATGGATCTTGGCGTCGCGCCATTCGACCATCTGCCCATCCATCCAGATCTTGCCATCGCGGTCGGACATGGACATGGGAAAAATCTCCTCAGCAGAAAGCTTCTAGGGTTGTCGCGGGGATGCGGTCTGGGTGGGATTTTAGGGGCCATCGGGATGACGCTCCCGACCGCCGCTGATCGGTCGACCGACGGCAGGCATTCAGCACCTGAACCGCCGCGCTGGTCAGCACCCCCGGAGTCTGGGACGCGGGGCAGAACCTGGAAAGGGAAAACGATAACGATCAAGTTTTTCCTGGACGCCGCCTTCGCGATGGCTTTGCAGGGCTTTTCTTGCGATCGACTCTTAAGGAACATTCGACATGAACTTCAAACTTTCGACGCCAGGGCTTGCAGGCCTAGCGGTGACCTTTTCGGCGCTGCTCGGGGCGCCTGCCCATGCGGCGTTGACGTCTGCGGCCCCGCCGACCTGTTCGGTGTTGAACACCATCGCCAATGCCACGAGCTGCTCGGGCGCGTGGGACGGCAACAACAAGAACCAGGACGCCGATGTCTATGCCGAACTGACCACCCTGTCGGGCCTCAGCGGCTGGCTTGAGATCAAGGATGTCAGTACGGGTGGCAGCACTTCTGGCAGCTTCACCATCAGCCCTGCTGTCAGCGGCCCGTTCGCGATCGCGCTGAAGTCCTCCAACAATTTCAGTCTTTATTACTACGACAGCAGCGTGACCAACGTGGGACTGCTCTCCTACGTCACCGACGGCGTTTCGACCAACCGGAACGGCAAGCCGCAGGATCTGTCGCACGCGACGCTGTACCAGCCTGTCCCCGAACCCGAAACCTACGCAATGATGCTCGCCGGCTTGGCCGGGCTGGGATTCATCGCCCGGCGCCGCAAGCCAGCCTGAGCGCGGCTTGCCAGGCCCGGGCACGCTTCGGCAGGCCCGGGCTTTTCAACTGGGGTCCTGGGGCGCGCCGCGCTCCAGCGTCCAGCTGGCGAGGCGGCCCGCGATCAGCTCCACCCGAACGCTGTCGCCGGCGCTGTCGCGCCAGCGCCAAGTCTCGGGCTCGTCGGCGAGCTTTTCGCCCAGGCTGCGCGTTCGCGTCAAGATGTCCATCAAGGGCATGCCGACGTGCAGCCTGGCGTTGAGCATCACCGCGCTCGGCACGGTGCCGACGGGCGACTGTGCAGCGGTTTTCATCACCCGCATCGCGCGGCTGAACTGCAGCAGCAGCCAGAACACCATGCCCGACGCGGCCAGTGCGACGCCGCGCCAGCCAAAGAAGTGGTAGCCCAGCGCCGTGGCCAGCAAGGCCAGGCCCCATCCCAGTTTCGCGTTCATCTCGTCCTGCTTTTGAAGTTGTTCGGGCCCGGGTCGATCACAGCCCGCGCACCACGTCTATCGCCTCTTCGATGCGCTCGACCGCATGCACCGTCAGGCCCTCGATCGGCTTTTTGGGGGCGTTGGCCTTGGGCACCAGCGCGATCGAAAAACCGAGTTTCGCGGCTTCCTTGAGCCGCTCCTGGCCGCGCGGCGCCGGCCTCACCTCGCCTGCCAGCCCGACCTCGCCAAACGCGAAGAAACCGCTGGGCAGCGCCTTGCCGCGCAAGCTGCCCTGGATCGCCAGCAGCACCGCCAGGTCGGCCGCCGGCTCGCTGATCCGCACGCCGCCCACGGCGTTGACGAAAACGTCCTGGTCGCTGCAGCTGACACCGGCGTGGCGGTGCAGCACCGCCAGCAGCATCGCCAGTCGGTCGCGGTCCAGCCCGACCGACAGCCGGCGCGGGCTGGGCCCGCCGGCGTCGACCAGCGCCTGGATCTCGACCAGCAGCGGTCGCGTGCCTTCGAGCGTGACGAGCACGCAAGAACCCGGCACCGGCGCGCCGTGCGTCGACAGGAAGATCGCGCTCGGGTTGCTGACCCCTTTCAAGCCTTTCTCGGTCATCGCGAACACGCCGATCTCGTTGACCGCGCCGAAGCGGTTCTTGATCGCCCGCACCAGCCGGAAGCTGGAATGGGTGTCGCCCTCGAAATACAGCACGGTGTCGACGATGTGCTCGAGCACGCGCGGCCCGGCCAGTGCGCCCTCCTTGGTGACATGGCCGACCAGCACGATCGCGCAGCCGCTGGCCTTGGCGGTGCGGGTCAACTGCGCCGCGCACTCGCGAACCTGCGCGACCGACCCAGGTGCGCTGGTGAGTTGGTCTGAGTAGACGGTCTGGATCGAGTCGATCACGCAGAAGGCGGGTTGCTCGCTCGCCAGCGCAGCCTGGATTTTCTCCAGCTGGATCTCGGCCATCACCCGCAGGTGGGTGCCCGACAAGCCCAGCCTGCGCGCGCGAAGCGCGACCTGGGCCACCGACTCCTCGCCGGTGACATAGAGCACCTTGAGGAACGGGCCCCCAGGGCCGCCTGGGGTCGGCCCGCCCCCCGAGGGGGAGCCGCCCGCTTGGGAGCGGCCCGGCGCGGGCTGGCCCGACAGGGTTTCGGCCGCCTGCAGCAGCAGCGTGCTCTTGCCGATGCCCGGGTCGCCGCCGATCAAGATCACGCCGCCCTCGACGATGCCACCGCCCAGCACCCGGTCGAGCTCGGGCTGGCCGGTGGGCGTGCGGTCGACATCGGCGGCTTCTATCTCTGACAGCGTGGCCACCGGCTGCTTTCCTCCAGCGTGTTCCACTCGTTGCAAGCAGGGCATTTGCCCAGCCACTTGGGGCTGATGCCGCCGCAGGCCGTGCAGCTGTACTGGGTCTTGGGGTTCTTGGACGATGCGCTCACGGGCGCACTGTAGCGGGCCGGGTCAGGCTTGGTGCACCGGCACCCGCGCCGCCAGCGCGCACATCAACTCATAGCCTATGGTGCCTGCAGCCTGTGCCACTTCGTCTATCGCCAACAGGCTGCCGTTCGGCCCGCGCCCCCATAGCGTGACCTCGCTGCCCAAGTCGGCTGCAGGCACAGCCGACAGGTCGACCGCGAGCATGTCCATCGACACCCGGCCCACGGTGACGCAGCGCCGGCCATCGACCAGCACCGGCGTGCCGCTGCCGCAGTGGCGCGGGTAGCCGTCGGCATAGCCGCAGGCGACGATGCCGATGCGCATCGGCCGCTCGGCCCTGAAGCTGCTGCCATAGCCCACGCTGTCGCCAGGCCGCAGTTGCTGCACGCCGATCAGCCGCGAGCGCAGTGTCATCGCCGGTTGCAGGTCCCAGCCGCTGATGTCGTTGAGCGGAAAGTCTGGTGCGCTGCCGTACAACGCGATGCCCGCGCGCACCCAGTCCGAAGCCTGCCCGGGGTGGCGCAGCAGCGCCGCGCTGTTGCTCACCGACCGCTCGCCCGGCAGGTCGCGCGTGGCCAGGTCGAACGCGGCGACCTGCTGGGCGATGCCCGCGGGCGCGTCGGCGTCGGCGAAATGCGTCATCAGCGAGACCTCGTCGACCTGGGGCATCGCGTTGAGCCGGGCCCAGGCGCTGCGAAAGCTGGTCGGCGTGAAACCCAGGCGGTTCATGCCGCTGTTCATCTTCAGGAACACCCGGTGCGGCTGGTGCGTCTTGTGCACCGCCAGCCAGTCGATCTGCTGCTCGCTGTGCAGCACATGCCACAGGTTCAGTCGCGAGCACAGCTCGAGGTCGCGCGCTTCGAACACGCCTTCGAGCAGCAGGATCGGGCCGCGCCAGTCCAGCGACCGCAGCGTCACGGCCTCGGCAAGGTCGAGCAACGCGAAGCCGTCGGCCGATCGCAGTGGCCCGAAAGCGCGCTCCAGGCCATGACCGTAGGCATTGGCTTTGACGACCGCCCAAACCCGTGCGTCAGGCGCCTGCGAACGAACACGGGCCAGGTTGTGGGCCAGCGCGTCGGCATGGATCAGGGCTTCGATCGGACGGGGCATCGGGTCGCTGTTGTGTCGCTGGGGTGTCGCTGTTGTGTCGCGCTGTCAGGCTGCTGGGCCGGGCACCGGATTCTGCCAGCGCCTGATGTCTGGTTTGGGCCGGCTGGGCGATGCGCCAAGGGTGCGTGCTATAACCGCGCCGCGTCCGGCTGATCTGGCCAGGCGGCCCCTGGTGGATGGTGCGCGCTGAGGCCTGATTTGTAACCGCTGCAGACCGGTTTGAACCGGACAGAGTTCCGAGCGAAGAGAATGAAAAAAGGTTTCTACACCATCATGTCGGCGCAGTTCTTCAGCTCTATGGCTGACAACGCGCTGTTGGTGGCGGCGATCGAATTGCTCAAGTCC
This sequence comes from Betaproteobacteria bacterium, assembly GCA_010030205.1. Taxonomy (GTDB): domain Bacteria; phylum Pseudomonadota; class Gammaproteobacteria; order Burkholderiales; family Burkholderiaceae_C; genus Pseudaquabacterium. The sequence goes on along the minus strand of RGQD01000058.1, from coordinate 8,517 downwards.
GACAACGCGCCGGCCTGGCAGATTCCGGCGCTGGCACCGATGTTCGCGCTGTTCTACGTGCTGTTGGCGCCGTTCGTCGGCGCTTTTGCCGACGCCGTGCCCAAGGGCAGGGTGATGTTCTTCTCCAACAGCATCAAAGTGGTGGGCTGCTTGATGATGCTGTTCGGCAGCCATCCGCTGCTGGCCTATGCCGTCGTCGGTCTGGGTGCTGCGGCCTATTCGCCGGCCAAGTACGGCATCCTGACCGAGTTGCTGCCGCCGTCGCAGTTGGTCAAGGCCAACGGCTGGGTCGAAGGGTTGACGATCGCCTCGATCATCCTGGGCATTCTGGTGGGCGGCCAACTGATCGGGCCCAAGCTGTCGCCTTTGCTGTTGGGCATAGACTTTCCGTGGTTCGACACCAGCGTGGACACCCCGCCCGAGGCCGCGATTGCCTCGATGATCCTGCTCTACGCGATCGCCGCGGTCTTCAACCTCTACATCCCGCGCACCGAGGCGCCGCTGCAAGCGCTCAACGGCAGTCCGGTCGCGCTGGTGCGTGATTTTTCAAGCTGCAACGCCAGGCTGTGGGCCGACAAGCTGGGTCAGATTTCGCTTGCCACCACCACGCTGCTGTGGGGCGTGTTCGGTAATCTGAGGGTGATCGTGTTTGCCTGGGCCGCCGCGGCGCTGGGCTACGGCACGACGCAGGCCTCGAACCTGGCCGGCGTGGTGATCATCGGCTCGGTGTTCGGTGCATTGCTGGCATCGGCCGTCATGAAGCTCGACCGCGCGGTGCGCGTGATCCCGCTGGGCATCATCGTCGGCATCCTGATGATCGGGCTCGACCTGGTCACCACGCTGTGGGTCGCGGTGCCTTTCCTGATCTTGTTGGGCGCGCTGTGCGGCTTCCTGATCGTGCCGATGAACGCGCTGCTGCAGCACCGCGGCCACAACCTGATGGGCGCCGGCCGATCGATCGCGGTGCAGAACTTCAACGAGCAGGCCTGCATCCTGGGCCTGGGCGCTTTCTACACCGGCATGACCAAGCTCAACCTGTCGGCTTTCACCGCGATCGCGGTGTTCGGGCTGGTGGTGGCCGGGGTGATGGAGCTGATCCGGCGCTGGCATCTGCGCAACACCCTGATGCACAGAGACGAGGTCGAGCGCCTGCTGGCCATCGCCCGGTCGGACCGGCATTGAGCGCCCCAAGGCCGGCCGAAGCCGGCCGCCCCCCGTGCGGATCAAGCAAAGTGGCAAAGCCACATTTGCTTGAGAGCGCCGGCGCGGCCCCTGCGGCCCTTGTTGCCCCCGTGGCCGTCAGCGGCCGCAGCTGGGGCGTGCTGGCGCTGGTGTTCAACGCTTTCGCCTTTGGTGTGAGCTGGTGGCCGTTTCGCCAGCTCGCCGCTTTGGGCCTGCATCCGCTGTGGCTCACGGGTCTGAGCTACGCGATGGCGGTGGTCTTGCTGCTGGTGCTGCGGCCGGCCGCGCTGGGCGAATTGCTGCGCACCCCCGCGTTGTGGAGCCTGATGCTGGCGGCCGGCGTGACCAACGCCTGCTTCAACTGGGCGGTCAGTCTGGGCGATGTGGTGCGCGTGGTCCTGTTGTTCTACCTGATGCCGCTGTGGACGGTGCTGCTGGCGCGCTGCTTGCTGGGCGAGCGCATCAGCGCGCGCGGCGGTTTGCGGGTGGCGCTGGCGTTGGCCGGTGCACTGGTGGTGCTGTGGCCGGTGAGCGGCAGCGCTTGGCCGCTGATCACCAGCCTGAGCGATGCGCTGGGCTTGCTGGGTGGCGTCGGTTTTGCGCTCAACAATGTGTTGCTGCGACGCCAGTCGCATTGCAGCAGCGGCGCCTGCGCGCTGGCGATGTTCGCCGGTGGGTCGGCGGTCTCGCTGGCACTGGCCGCCACGCTGAGCCAGTCTGGGCCTGTCACGCCCTTGCCGGCAGCGTCGGCGGTGCTGGCGCTGGGTGCGCTGGCGCTGGCGCTGTGGTTCCTGGCCGCCAACCTGGCGCTGCAGCACGGTGCCGCCAAGCTGCCAGCCAACACCGGTTCGGTGATCATGATCACGGAGGTCTTTTTTGCCAGCGCTTCGTCGCTGGCCCTGGGCGCTTCGAACCCGGGACTGCGCGAGGCCTTGGGTGCGTTGATGATCCTCGGTGCGGCGCTGCTGGCGGCGCTGCAGCGCGATTGAGCCGGACGAGGGCGTCAGGGCTGGCGCCAAAGCCGTCGGCGCGCCAGGTTATTCGCACTCGGGCTACGATGGCTTTTTAAGCAACTGTAGGCAATCCATCATGGCCGAACAAGGCATCAGCGATTTCGAGGCGATCGACATCAGCGGGCACAAGCTGCCTCTGGCCGATCTGGCCGGCAAGGTGGTGTTGATCGTCAACACCGCCAGCCAATGCGGTTTCACACCGCAGTTCACCGGCCTGGAGAAGCTGTGGCAAAGCTACCGTGACCGTGGCCTGGTGATCCTGGGTTTTCCCAGCAACGAGTTCGGTCACCAGGACCCGGGCAGCAACGCCGAGATCGCGTCTTTCTGCCAGCTCAACCACGGCGTGAGCTTTCCGATGATGGCCAAGATCGAGGTCAACGGCGCGGGCGCCCACCCGCTCTACCAGTGGCTCAAGGCCGAGGCGCCCGGCTTGCTGGGCAGCGAGTCGGTCAAGTGGAACTTCACCAAGTTCTTGGTCGGGCGCGACGGCCACGTCGTCCGCCGCTACGCACCGCAGGACAAGCCCGAGAATCTCGGCGCCGACATCGAGGCGTTGCTCTAGCTGAGTGGGCGTCGCCCGATAATCCGGGCTCCATCCCCGAGAGAGTCCTCGATGTTCGAACATGTCCAGCCCTATGCGGGCGATCCGATCTTCGCGTTGGTCGATGCCTACAACGCCGATCCGCGGCCGGCCAAGGTCAACCTGTCGATCGGCATCTATTTCGACGAGCAGGGCCGGTTGCCGGTGCTGCCCAGCGTGCAGCTGGCCGAGGCCCGCATCCTGGCTGCCGCAGGCCCCAAGCCCTACCTGCCGATGGAGGGCGACGCGGCCTGCCGCGCCGAGGTCGCCAAGCTGCTGCTCGGCGCTGACCATCCGGCGATCGCTGCCGGCCGGGTCGCGACGATACAGACCGTGGGCTCATCGGGCGGGCTCAAAGTTGGCGCCGATTTCCTCAAGACCTGGCTGCCCGATGCGGCGGTCTGGGTCAGCGACCCGACCTGGGACAACCACCGCTCGATGTTCGAGGGCAGCGGTTTCCAGGTCCACAGCTATCCGTATTTCGATTCGGCCAGCGGCGGGCTGCGTTTCGACGCAATGCTCGAGACCTTGCGCGGCCTGCCCAAACGCAGCATCGTGCTGTTGCACGCCTGCTGCCACAACCCGACCGGCGTCGACCTGAGTGCTGCGCAGTGGGATGCGCTGATCCCGGTGCTGCGCGATCGCGAGCTGCTGCCTTATCTCGACCTGGCCTACCAGGGCTTCGGCGATGGCATCACCGAGGACGCTTATTCGGTGCGCGCATTGGCCGACGCCGGGCTGACCTTTTTCGTTGCGAACTCGTTTTCCAAGAGCATGAGCGTGTACGGCGAGCGCTGCGGCGCGCTCAGCGCGGTCTGCGCCAGCGCTGCCGAGGCCGAACGGGTGATGGGCCAGCTGCGCTTCACGGTGCGCCGCATCTACTCCAGCCCCGCGATCCATGCCGGCAAGATCGTCGCCCATGTGCTGGGCGACGCCGACCTGCGGCCGATGTGGGAGGCCGAGCTGGCTTCGATGCGCGATCGCATCCTGGCGATGCGCCTCGCGCTGCATGCGCGGCTGGCAGCGCTGCTGCCTGGGCGCGATGTCGGCTACTTGCTGAGCCAGCGCGGCATGTTCAGCTACACGGGGCTGAGCGGCGCCCAGGTCGACGCGCTGCGCGAGCAGCACGCGGTCTACTTGATCCGCTCGGGCCGGGTCTGCATCGCCGGCCTCAACAGCGCCAATGTCGGGCGTACCGCCGAGGCGATTGCCGTCGACAGAAACTTGGCGCGGATCTCGGGCGTGTCCTCGCCCATGAAGGACTTGAGCAGCGGCGTCTCGCCGGCCACCGGGTTGAGCGCGACGACGCGGATGCCGAAAGGCGCGAGTTCGACCGCGTTGGCGCGGGTGGCGGTGATGACCCAGCCCTTGCTGGCGTTGTACCAGCCCAGCCGCGGCCGCGGGCTGACGCCGGCAGTGCTGGCGATGTTGAGCACCACGCCGCGTATGCCTTGAGCGCCGGGCGCTTTGGCCTTGAAGCGCGGCACCACCTGGCGCATCGCCAGGTAGATCGCCTTCATGTTGACCGCGACGATGCGGTCGAAGTCGTCCTCTGACACGTCTTCCAGCGCTTGCGGCAGGTGGGTGACACCGGCGTTGTTGACGAGGATGTCGATGCCGCCGAAATGCGCTTGAGCCGCCTCCATCATCCGCTGCACATCGGCGGCCACTGCGACATCGACCTGGATCGCGCGCACCGCTGGCCCCAGCCTGGTGGCCACGCGCTGCCCGCCTGCCAGATCCCGGTCGGCGATCAGCACCCGCGCGCCTTCGGCGACGAATTTGGCGGCGATGCCCTCGCCAAAGCCCGAGCCGCCACCGGTGACGATGGCCACTTTGTCCTTGAGTCGCATGTTTTGTCTCCGTGCGCCGGCGCTCAGGCCAGCAGGTTGTGGAAAGGCTTGTGCTGTTTCCAGCGGTAGGTGTCGAAATCGCGCTCGTCGGTCGACAGGATGCGGCCATGGCCCAGGTGCTCGGCCAGCAGCACCAGCGAGGCGTCGGCCAGGTCCATCGGCAGATTGGCGTAGCGGCGCATCAGCGCCGGCATTCGGGCCACGCCTTCGGCGCCCGGTGTCCACAGGACCAGATGGCCTTGCGCCGCATCGTCGATCAACGCGGCGGCGAACTGCGCGCCCAGACGATGGCTCAGGATATGGCAGGCCTCGGTGAGCACCGGCCAGGTCGTGATCCAGCCCTCGTCCTGCGTGGGCAGGCAGGCCAGTGCGCGCTGATGCCAGGCGTCACGCCGGTCAGCGAGCGCGATGAAGCAACCGGCATCGACCGCAATCACTGGTTGCCCAGTCCGTGCTTGGCGGCTGTGGATTCCAGGATCAACTGCTTGTAGTCGGTGGCGAGATCAGTGCGCCCGCTGTCACCTTGACCGATCAGCTTGGCAAAGTGGCGCAGCCCGCCTTGGCTGGCACGCACATCGCGGTGGTAACGCGCCAGCGCCTCGCGCACCACATGGCTGACGCTCTGGCCGGTGGTCTGCGTGAGGTAGTCGATCTGCGCCTGGGATTCGTCGTCCAGGCGGGCGTTGATGCGCATCGCGATGCTCCGGAAATGGCAGGTAAGACAGTGTATGACGACGCGTGCTGCGAGGTCAATCGTGCTTGATCGCCACCGTCTTCAGCGACGAGAAGCCGTACAGCGCCTCGAAGCCTTTCTCGCGGCCGTGGCCCGAGTGCCTGACGCCGCCGAAAGGCAGCTCGACGCCGCCGCCTGCGCCGTAGTTGTTGATGAAGACCTGGCCGCAGCGCAGTCCGCGCGCCATGCGCAGCGCCCGGCCACCGTCGCGGGTCCAGACACCTGCGACCAGACCGTAGGCGGTGCCGTTGGCGATGCGCAAGGCCTGCGCTTCGCCGTGGTTTTCGCCGTCGAACGGGATCATCACTTGGACCGGGCCGAAGATCTCCTCCTGGGCCAGCCGGTGCTCGGGCGCGCAGGGTGCGAGCAGCGTGGGCGCGACATAGCAGCCGCCCGCAGGCAAGCCGGCCGGCAATGTGGCCTGGGCTGCGATGACCAGACCGCTGCTTGCTGCCAAAGCCAGGTAGCCCTGCACGATCTCGCGCTGGCGCGCCGAGATCAGCGGGCCGACGTCCGGGTCTTCGAGCGCCGGGCCGACCCGCAGCGCGGCGTAGCGCTCGGCCATGCGCCGCCTGACCTCGTCGAACACCGATCGCTCGACCAGGATGCGCGACGCGGCCGAGCAGGTCTGGCCGGCGTTCTGGATCCCTGCGTTGACCAGAAAAGGCAGCGCGGCGTCGAGGTCAGCGTCGGCAAAGACGATTTGCGGGCTCTTGCCGCCGAGTTCGAGCGTGACCGGGATCGTGTTGAGCGCGGCGGCGGCCTGTATCAACCGACCCACAGCCACCGAGCCGGTGAAGGACAGATGCGCCACGCCCGGATGGGCAGACAGTGCGGCGCCCGCCTCCTCGCCCAGGCCGCAGACGATGTTGAGCGCGCCTGCCGGCAACCCGGCCTGCAGTGCGATCTGGCCAAAGGCCAGCGCGCTCAGGCAGGCCTCTTCGGCCGGCTTGAGCACGCAGGCATTGCCCATCGCCAGCGCCGCGCCGACCGAGCGGCCGATGATTTGCATCGGGTAGTTCCAGGGCACGATGTGGCCGGTCACACCGTGCGGCTCGCGCAGCGTCAACGCGGTGTAGCCCTTGGCAAACGGAATCGTCTCGCCATGCACCTTGTCGGCCGCACCGCCGTAGAACTCGAGGTAGCGCGCCAGCGCCACCGCGTCGGCTCGGCCTTGCTTGAGCGGCTTGCCAACGTCTAGCGCTTCGAGTCGCGCCAGTTCGTCGGCGCGCTCGAGCGTGATCGCGCTCATCTTCATCAGGATGCGGCCGCGCTCGGCAGCAGTCAGGCCGCCCCATTCGCCGTCCAGCGCGCACTGGGCTGCGCTGACCGCAGCGGCGATGTCAGCGGCCTGGCCGCGCCCGATCTCGGCCAGCGCAGAGCCGTCGCTGGGGTTGGTCAGTGGCAAGGTCTGGCCGCTGACGCTGGCGCGCCATGCGCCGCCTATCAGTTGCAGTCTGGGGTCGAACGGGATCGTCATCGGCTGGCCTCTGTCGCTTTTCGTTTCCGGATCGCTTGTCTGGGGCGCGGCGGCCCAGGTTTGGGGCATCATAGATCGCACGATCGACTGTGTTTCTCGCCACGGCCTGACCCCTCGCATGACGGTTTTCCTCTTCAAACGCCTCGCCACTTTCCTCGCCACGCTGGTCGTGGCTTCGGTGTTGGTGTTCTCGGTGCTCGAGTTGCTGCCAGGCAACGTGGCCCAGGTGATGCTGGGCGAGACCGCGACGCCCGAGGCCGTCGCCGCGCTCGAGCGCAAACTCGGTCTGGACCGGCCGGCGCCGCAGCGCTATGCGCGCTGGATCGTGGGTTTGGCACAAGGCCAGACTGCCAACAGCATCTCCTACGACACGCCCACCGCCGAGCTGATTGCCGAGCGGCTGCGGGTGACGCTGCCGCTGGCAGCGCTGGCGATGGGGCTGACCACCTTGCTGGCGCTGTCGCTGGGCATTTTTGCCGCGTCGCGCCACAACCGGCTCGGCGATGTCGGCGTGATGGCGGCCAGCCAGATCGGCATCGCGATCCCGAGCTTCTGGTTCGCGATCCTGCTGATCCTGTTGTTCGCAGTCAAGCTGCAGTGGGTCAGCGCGGGCGGTTTTCCGGGCTGGGGCGGCGACGACGGCGGTGGTCTTTGGCCAGGCCTGCGTTCGCTGCTGCTGCCGGCAGTCTCGCTCGCGCTGGTGCAGGCGGCAATCCTGGCGCGCGTCACGCGATCGGCGGTGCTCGAGGTGATGCGCGAGGATTTCGTTCGCACCGCACGCGCCAAAGGCCTGACGCGGCGCGCCACGCTGTGGAAACATGTGCTGCGCAACGCGATGATTCCGGTGCTGACGGTCATGGGTTTGCAGTTCGCCAACCTGATTGCCGGCACCATCGTCGTCGAGAACGTCTTCGTGCTGCCGGGGATAGGCCGGCTGGTTTTCCAGGCCATCGCCAACCGCGACCTGGTGGTGGTGCGCGATGTGGTGATGTGGTTGGTGGCGGGCGTCGTCGTGGTGAATTTCTTCGTCGACCTGCTGTACGCGCTGGTCGACCCGCGGCTCAAGGCTGGCGATGCCTGAAACGTCCCCCACGGCTGGGTTTGTCGGCCGCGCGCTGCGCCACCCCAGCTTCGCGATCGGCGCCACGCTCAGCGCGTTGCTGGTGCTTGCTGCGCTGGTCTCGCTGGGCTGGTCGCCTTACCCACCAGCCGAGATCGACATCCCGGCCAAGCTGCAGCCGCCGTCGGCAGCGCATTGGCTGGGCACCGACAGCCTGGGTCGCGATGTGGCGTCGCAGCTGCTGGTTGGTGCGCAGAGCGCCATCGTCGTCGGCGTGGTGGCGGTGGGCATAGGGCTGGGCGCTGGCTTGTTGCTGGGATGCCTGGCGGCGGCGCGGCGTGGCTGGGTCGAGGAGTTGGTGATGCGCGCGGCCGATTTCACCTTTGCCTTTCCGGCGCTGCTGTCAGCCATCATGCTGGGCGCGATCTACGGGCCCGGTCTGCTGACCGGCATCCTGGCGATCGGTATCTTCAACATCCCGGTCTTCGCCCGCATCAGCCGCGGTGCTGCCAACGCGGTCTGGTCGCGCGAGTACGTGCTGGCAGCCCGCGCGGCCGGTCTCGGGCCCTGGCGCATCACCTGGGCCCATGTGCTGCCCAACATCGCCAGCGTGCTG
>RGQD01000570.1 GCA_010030205.1 Betaproteobacteria bacterium | reverse complement strand
ATGACGAGAGCGAAACCAAGCCGCTGCTGTCGATCTACCAGACCCGGCACGGCGTGAAGGCGGATTCACGCACCCCAAGTTGCCAGAGTTGCCACGGCGCCAGCGGCCAGCACGTGGCGGGCGGCAAGGGGACTGGCAACGCCAGCCGACCTGCGCCCGAGGTGGTATTCAAGACGCGCAGCGCCGTCAACCCGGCCAGCGCTGCACTGGTGCAGTCCGACACCTGTATGGCCTGCCACAAGGGCGGCAAGCGCCTGCACTGGGACGCCAGCCAGCACCAAGGGCAGGATCTGCCCTGCGCAGCCTGCCACTCGGTGCACGTCAAGCACGATCCCGTGCTGGCCAAGGCCACGCAAGCCGAGGTCTGCTTTGCCTGCCACAAGACCGAACGCGCCCAGACCCACCGCCTGTCGACACACCCGATCGACGCCGGCAAGATGGCCTGCACCGATTGCCACAACCCGCACGGCTCGGTCGGCCCCAAGCTGTTGGTGAAGAACTCGGTCAACGAGACCTGCGCGACCTGCCATGCCGAAAAGCGAGGTCCCTTCCTCTGGGAGCATCAGCCGGTCAGCGATGACTGCAGCAACTGCCACACCCCGCACGGCTCGGTCAACACCGCGCTGCTGAAGGCCCGGCCGCCCTTCTTGTGCCAGCAATGCCACAGCGGTGACCACGGTGCGCAAGTCAACAGCGGCGCCAACCTCGGCGGCGGCGCGGTCACCACGGTCAACGGCGTCAACCCACTGGCCAACGCTGCAGCACGGGCCCAGCTCGGTGCCCGCGCCTGCCTGAACTGCCATGTGCTGGTGCACGGCTCCAACCACCCGGCCGGGGCGAAGTTCCAACGCTGACGCGACTCAATCTTTCAGGAGCAAGTCATGTCTGTAAACACGATCAACCTGCCACTGCGCGCCTCGGTCCTGGCGCTGCGAGCGGCCCTGGCAGCGATGCTGCTGTCGACCACCTGCGGCGAGGCGATGGCCGCCGATGCCCAGCCCACGGCGGCCGAGCTCACGACACCCGCCAACGCGGTCGAGATCGGCGCCGGCACGGCCAGCGCAGCCTCGGCCAAGGCCAATGAGTTCAGCGGCCAGCGGGGCAAAGGGCCGTTCGGCGTGTTCAACCTCGATCTGCGCGGCGGCGGCGCCTACGACAGCGAAGACGCGACCCGCTACCGTCTGAACGCCCGCGACCTGGGGCTGGAGCGACGCAGCGTGTCGGCCGAGTACGGTGTGCAGGGCCGCTTTCGCTTGGATTTCGGCTACGACGAGTTGCGCCGCGACAAATCCGACACCTACCAGACCCCGTTTCTGGGCGCAGGCACCAACAGCCTGACCCTGCCTTCGACCTGGCTGGTGCCGCTGGTGCCGCGGCTCAGCGTCGTGGCGCCTGCTGCCAGCACGTCCGGGGGTGCCAACGCGAGGGGCTTGTCGCCGGACGTGACGGCTTCGAGTGCGCTGATCAGCGGGGTGCTCACCGCGCCGACCCCGGCCCAGGTCGCCACTGCGGCGGGTATCCGGGCGGCCGACCTGCCGTTGTTCCAGTCGGTCAACCTGTCGACCAAGCGCACCCGTTACGGCCTGGGCATCACTTACGAGCTTGATCCGCGCTGGCAGCTGGCGGCCAACTACAACCATGAGGACAAATCGGGCCTGAAGGCCATGGGCACCGTCACGCGCTACACCAACGGTGACATGTCGGCCATCATCCCCGACCTGATCGATCAGACCACCGAGCAGTTGAACCTCGGCGTGACCTACGCCGGCCAGAAGCTGACGGTCAACGCTGCCTACTATGGCTCGTTGTTCGTCAACAACGTGCCGTCGATGAGTTGGGCCAACTGGGCTTTCCCGGGCAATCTGCAGACCATGGGCAGCGCGCCGAACAACCAGTTTCATCAGCTCAGCCTCACCGGCAGCTACCTGCTGGACAGCACCACGCGCCTG
>RGQD01000569.1 GCA_010030205.1 Betaproteobacteria bacterium | reverse complement strand
GCATAGCCACCGCTCGCCGGCACGGGCAACAACCCGTCATGGGACGCGCGAACCGGCACGCGGCCTGCCGCCTGCCAGCCAATGTTGCCTTGGCGGTCGGCATACAGGTAATTGGTACCCCAGATCGCTGAACGCACGGCTGAGCGAAAGCTAGGCCAGTCGGTCGCGAAGACCTTGGGCACGTACTCGAGGTTCACACAGGCGCCGGGCTCCAGCCACACGGCCCGCAGCGCCAGGGCCTTTCGGGCCCGCCGATCCTCGAAAACGATGGGCCCCATCGCGGCGAACGCCAGCTCGATCGTGGCCGGGGCGCCGCCGCGCACCGCCACGGATTGCTGCACACGATCGATCGCCACCCAGCCTTCGGGCCCCCGGTAGGCCTGGCAGCGCTCGTCGAGTTCCAGCACGTAGAGGTCCTGCTGGTCAATGCGAAAGTCAGTCCGCCCGAAGGCAATGTGCTCGTTGTGACCGAACTGCACGCCCGGCCGCCACACCGGGCCGGCGCCGATGACGTTGAAACCCGGCGCGCTGAGGTGGGTGACCATGCGCGGGCCCGGGATACCAAAAGCCAGGTGCGGATCGTTCGCCAGGATGGGTCGGCCGGTGTCCGTTAACCGCCCGGCGATGACCCAGGCGTTGCTGCCCTGGTCAGCGTCTTCAGCACCCAGATGCGATTCGATCGCCGCGATCTGCGCCGTCTTCCAAGCCTTGGCAAAGGGCAACGGGCCCGACATGCGTTCCAGCAGTTCGAGCTGGCCGGGGGCAAACCAGTCCAGCGGCAAACCGGCCGGTACGGTCAGTACATGCGGGGGCTCAATCTTCTGAGCCAGCGGCTCAAGGTGCAGCGCCCCATGCTTGTGCAGCAGCACGCGACGCAGTTCAGCCTGCACGTTGGGCGAACCACAGTAGCGCACCCGCACCAGATCATCCACCGCCCAGAGGGCCGGCAGCATGTCGAAGAGCGCAAACTCAGGCGAGGCCAGCTTGGGATCGGCGTGCACCTCCTGGATGCGCCGGTTAACGCCCGCCACGAAAGCCTCAGCCACGGTGCGGACTCGCTCGCCCAGCAGGCGCCAGTCCTGTGCCGGGTCTGTGCGCGACAGCATCAAGCGGGCCGCGCGGTCGTGCGGCAGGAACTCGGCGCCAAAAACCTCAGCGAGACGACCCTTTAGGCGCCGCGATTCCAGGTCCAACTGCCAGAGCCGCATGAAGGCGGCAGCATAGCCTTGACCGAAGAACGCATCTTCAATGGACTCAGCGTCTACATGCGGTACGCCGTTGTCATCAATGTCGATTCGCAAACCGGTGCGAGGCTCGAGCCGAACGCCTCGGAGCGCGTCGGAGGGCGCTGCAAGGCCCATCGCGCTGTCCCCCAGGCCGGCCATCAAGATCCCTTGCCCGAATTGACGGCGATTGACTGGACGAAGCATGTTGCGAGCGACATTGAATTGCTGTTAGTCTTGGTGCACATACGTGAACGCATTCACCATTATGAACGACAACGCTAGGGCCAGCGTGAAGTCCGCAGCCCGGGTCCTGGACATATTGGAGTGGCTCTCACAACGCCCAGATCCGGTCGCGCTGCAGGCCATCGTCAACTACTTCCATTTTCCGAAGAGCAGCACGCTGGCATTGATGCTAACGCTCGTCGAACGCGGCTACGTCGAGCGAGATTTGCGCGATCGCTACCTGCTGCGCGAGGCGCTTCGCGCGCGCTGGGCCACCGGTGAAGCTGGGCAACTGCTGATCGCAGCCTACCCCGCCATGCACAGCTTGCGCGCGAACAGCCGCGAGACGATCAGCCTGGGCATGCTGACGCCCGAGCGCGAAGTGCGCGTCATCGCCAAGCTCAACAGCGACCATGAGGTCCGATACGAAGCCGACTCTACCCAGCCGAGGCCCGCCTACTGCACCGCGATGGGCCGCGTGCTGTTGTCGCAATTGCCGCC
>RGQD01000568.1 GCA_010030205.1 Betaproteobacteria bacterium | reverse complement strand
GCGGCGCCAGGCCAGCACCACGCGCCGGCTCGGCACCGGCGACTCGAACGGGATGTAGCGCACATGGTCGCTGCCGCTGGAGCGCTCAAACGCGCGAACGCTGAGCTGTGGCACCACAGTGATGCCCATGCCCGAGGCCACCATGTAGCGGATGGTCTCGAGCGACGAGCCCTCGAAGCTCTTGCGTATGCCCTCGGCATCGCTGGCAAAGCGGGCGAATTCGGGGCAGACCTCGAGCACATGGTCACGGAAGCAGTGGCCGGTGCCCAGCAGCAGCATGGTTTCTTGCTTCAACTCCTCGGCGCTGATGCGGTCGCGCCCGGCCAGCGGGTGTCCGCTGGGCACGGCCACCACAAAAGGCTCGTCGTAGAGCGGCGCGACCGCCAGCCCGGTGTCCGGAAAAGGCTCGGCCATGATCGCGCAGTCGAGTTCGCCACTGCGCAGCATCTCGAGCAGCCGTACGGTGAAGTTCTCTTGCAGCATCAGCGGCATCTGTGGCGTCCGCTCGATCGTGTTGCGCACCAACTCGGGCAGCAGGTAAGGCCCGATCGTGTAGATCAGCCCGAGTCGAAGCGCGCCCGACAGCGGGTCTTTGCCGCGTTTGGCGATCTCCTTGATCCCGGCGGCTTGTTCCAGCACGGTCTGCGCCTGTTGCACGATGGCCTCGCCCAGCAAGGTGACGCTGACCTCGGTGGTGCCGCGTTCGAACAGCTTGACCTCGAGTTCTTCCTCGAGCTTCTTGATCGCCACGCTCAGCGTGGGTTGCGAGACGAAGCAGGCTTCCGCCGCGCGGCCGAAGTGACGCTCGCGGGCGACGGCGACGATGTAGCGCAGTTCGGTCAGGGTCATGCACCGATTATCGAGTGGGGGCCTCAGGCTTGCAGCCCGCGCGGCGCGAGACGCGCCGCCCCCTCGCAGGCGCCAGGCCCTGCGAAGGCAGGCCCTGACGTCCGGCTCAGGCTTGCAGCCCGCGTGGTGCGAGACGCACCACCCCTTCGCAGGCCCCAGGCCCTGCGCAGGCAGGCCCTGACGTCCGGCTCAGGCTTTCAGGAAATCGGCTCGGGTGTCTAGCCAGCGCGCCACATGCGCGCGCGCTGCCAGCGCGTGCTTGGACAACAGCTCGGGCGCGAGACGCCTGGCTTGTTGCAGCAGCGGTGCATCGTCGTCCAGATCGGCAAAGCGCAGCAGCGCGTCGCCGCTCTGGCGCGCACCCATGAACTCGCCTGGGCCGCGGATCTCGAGGTCGCGCCTGGCGATCTCGAAGCCGTCGTTGGTCTCGGCCATCGCCCGCAGCCTGTCCTTGCCGGTGGCCGACAGCGGCCCCTGGTAGAGCAGCACACAAACGCTGGCCACCGCGCCTCGGCCGACCCGGCCGCGCAGCTGGTGCAGCTGGCTCAGCCCGAAGCGCTCGGCATGCTCGATCACCATCAGGCTGGCGTTGGGCACATCGACGCCGACCTCGATCACGGTCGTGGCCACCAGCAGCTTGAGTTCGCCGCTGACGAACTGCGCCATCACCGTGGCTTTGTCGGCCGGGCGCATCCTGCCGTGCAGCAGCCCGACCGCATGGCCTGGCAGCGCGGCGCTGAGCTGGGCATGGGCTTCGGTGGCGTTCTGCAGGTCCAGCGTCTCGCTCTCGTCGATCAAGGGGCAGACCCAGTAGACCTGGCGTCCGCGCCCGACCTCGTCGGCGATGCGGCCAATCACCTGGTCGCGCCGGTTGTCGGCAAACACCTTGGTCAGCACCGGCGTGCGGCCGGGCGGCAGCTCGTCGATGGTGCTGACGTCGAGGTCGGCGAAGTACGTCATCGCCAGCGTCCGCGGTATTGGCGTGGCGCTCATCATCAGCAGGTGGGGCTCCAGCGTCGGCCCGGGGCTGTCGGTGCGCGCCAGCTTGCGTCGCAGCTCCAGCCGCTGCGCCACACCGAAGCGGTGCTGCTCGTCGATGA
>RGQD01000567.1 GCA_010030205.1 Betaproteobacteria bacterium | reverse complement strand
ACCTGAGCGGCCCGCAGACCCTGGCCGCCCTGCGCCAACTGCCTGCGATGCAGGGCGTGCCGGTGGTCTTCATGACCGCCAAGGCCTTGCCCGACGAGCTCGAGGACCTGCTGCAGCACGGCGCCACCGGAGTCATCGTCAAGCCCTTCGATCCGATGACGCTGGCGCAGGACATCCGCCCGTACTGGGAGCACGGCCGTGGCCCCGGCGCCTGACGACGCGCCGATGGCCAGCCTGCTGCCCGCGGCGGCTGCGGCCTTCGCGGCGCTGCGCGCGCAGTTCCTGGCCGGGCTGCCGCGGCGCTGGGCGGAGATCGCTGACGCGGCCGACGATACCGAGCGCCGTGGTGCACTGCACCAGCTGGCCGGCGCCGCTGGCGGCTACGGCTGTGCGCAGCTGGGCGAGGCGGCGCGCCGCGCCGAACAGGCCGCGGGCGAGGAACTCGTCACCGCGCTGGCCGGGTTGCAGCGCCTGCTGACGGCGCCTACCGCCACAGTCCGGTGACACTTGTCGCGGCCGCGTCGATTCCAATTGCTGTTCCGAACTCAGCCCGCTGCAAACAGGACACCATGGAACTCACCGGAAGAATCGAAGGCGCCGACGTGCTCGTCGTCGAACTGCGCGAGGACAACCTCGACGCCAGCAACGTGCGCGAGTTCCGCGAGGCGATGCAGTCGCTGATGCAGGACCGCGCCCAGGTCGTGCTCGACATGGCGGGCCTGAAGTTCGTCGACAGCTCGGGGCTGGGCGCGCTGATCTCCTGCCTGCGCCAGGCCAATGGCCGCAAGGGCGACTTCCGGCTCTGCGAGCTGACGCGCACCGTGCGCGCTCTGTTTGAGCTGATGCGCATGCACCGCGTCTTCACGCTGCACGAGTCGCGGGCCGATGCCGTGGCCTCGTTCGGCCCGGCAGCGGGTGCCGTGCGTTGAGCGCCGGCACCGCCGGCAGAAGCCGACCATGAAGACCTTGCACTGCATCGCCGCCGCCACGCTGGCCGCGCTGACGACCCTGCTCTGTGCCGCGCCGGCCCATGCCAGCCCGGTTCTCGACCGCGTCAAGTCCAGCGGCACCGTGCGCGTGTGCATCTGGCCCGATTACTACGGCATCACCTGGCGCAACCCGCGCAACGAACAGTTGAAAGGCATCGACATCGACCTCTCGGCCGAGTTCGCGAAGATGCTGGGCGTGAAGCTGCAGTACGTCGAATCGTCCTTCGCCAGGCTGGTCGACGACGTCACGGCCGATCGCTGCGATGTGGCCATGCACGCTGTGGGCATCACGCCGCAGCGCCAGCAGGCGCTGAAGTTCTCGCAGCCCTACCTGCAGAGCGACGTCTACGGCGTGACCACGCGCAGCAGCCGCTTGGTGCGCCATTGGGAGGACATCGACAAGCCGGGCGTGAAGGTGGCGGTGCAGGCCGGCACCTTCATGGAGCCGGTGATGGTGGCGGCGCTGAAGCAGGCGCAGGTCGTCATCGTGCGCCCACCCCTACAGCCGCCGCCTGCTGGACAACGCCGACTGGGCGCGCCTAGTGGCGCCGCCGCGGCCCTTTCACACCGTGCCGTATGCCTACGCCGTGAAGTCCGGCGACGACGACTGGCTGCGCGAGCTCGACCGCTTCGTCGCGCTGATCAAGCGCGACGGCCGGCTGGAGGCAGCGGCCAGGCGCCACGGCTTGTACGAGATCGTGTTGTTGAAGTGAACTGCATGCGGGCCCGATGACCAGCCCGTCCGCCCCCGCCGCAGCTCTCGCCGGGCCCAGCCCGCTGGCCCTGCTGCGGGCGCGGCGCTGGCAGTTGCGCGCCAGTCTGGTGCTGCTGGGCCTGCTGGTGGTGGCACTCACCGCCTGGTACGCCAGCCAGCAACGCGGCCAGATCGAACGCGACGCGCTAGTGCAGTCCGAGCTGTATGCGCGTGTGCTCGAGGGGCATGTCTCGCGCATCGTCGGC
>RGQD01000566.1 GCA_010030205.1 Betaproteobacteria bacterium | reverse complement strand
GCGCAGTTCGACGCCATGCCACGCAGCGCTGCGGCGATCGGCCCAGCGGTGATGGTTTGTACGCCGTCACAGATGCCGCAACGACTGCTGGCTGCCGCGGCAGCGACCCAGCCGTCGGCCGAGGGACCAGCTGGCGCGGACTTGACCGCTGCACAGTCCTTTGCGCAGTCCTTTGCGCACTCGCTCGCGCTGGTGTTGCGCCAGGTGGCGGCATTCACCGGGCATGACTTCTCGCAGTACAAGACCAGCACGCTAGAGCGTCGCATCGGTCGTCGGATGGCGGTTTACGGTTGCGCATCGCTGGAGGATTACTGGCGCTTGCTGTCGGCCAACCCGCAAGAAGCCGAGTTATTGGTCAAGGAAATGCTGATCGGTGTGACGAGCTTCTTTCGCGACCCGGCCATGTGGGCGTCGGCCCAGCAACTGACTTTGCCCGGTTTGTTCGACCTGGCTGCGCAGCGGTCCGACCCCAAGCTGCGCGCCTGGGTGGTGGGCTGCTCGACCGGCGAGGAGGCCTACACGGTGGCCATGCTGTTGCTCGAATCGCGCGACAGCAACCCGGCTTGGCGATCGGTCGCGCTGCAGATCTTCGCCACCGACCTCAGCGCCGATGCCATTCAGATTGCCCGCCGCGGCTTCTACCCGGCGGCGATCTCGCAGAGCCTGTCGGTAGACCGCCTGTCGCGTAATTTCGTGCCTGAGCACGAAGGCTACAGGGTCAGCAAGGCCTTGCGCGAATCGGTGCTGTTTGTGCCCCACAACCTGATCAGCGACGCGCCGTTTTCGCAGATCGATCTGCTGACTTGCCGCAATCTCTTGATCTACTTTACGAGTGGTCTTCAGCAGCGGATCCTGACGCTGTTTCACTACGTGCTGAGGACTGGCGGCTGTCTGCTGCTCGGCCGAGCCGAGACCATCGGTCGTCAGGCACCGCTGTTCCCGCCCATCGATGTCAAGCTGCGCATCTTCGGGCGTGGCTTGCACCCGCGGGCCGCTGCGGCCGCTGTTTTCCCAGTCAAGGCTTTTTTGATGACACCTTCGATCCCCCAGGACGCCGCCCCGCCGGCCGTGCCGCTGCAAAAGCTCGCCGACCGCTTGATGCTCGATGAATTCGTGCCGCCGGCCGTGCTGGTCAGCGAAGAGGGCGACATTCTCTACATCAGCGGGCGAACCGGTCGGTTTTTGGAGCCCGCAGCCGGCAAGGCCAACTGGAATATCCATGCCATGGCCCGCAATGGCCTGCGTGCGGCCTTGAGCACTGCGCTGCGCCAAGTCAGCAGCCAAGGCCAGGCGCTGGAGCTTCGTGGTCTCAACGTCGAACATGGCGGCGCCGCTGGCCGAGTCGATCTGCTGGTACGCCCGGTCAATCTGGGCGCTTATGGTCGATTGGTGCTGATCCTGTTTCGCCCCGCAACGGCGGTGCCTGACCCGTTACCGGTGGGTGCGCCGCAGGCACTGGACGGCCATGACAGCGAGCTGGCGAGGTCGCAGGACCAGACTCGGGCCTTGGGCGAGGAGATGCAGTCCTCGCAGGAGGAGCTGCAATCGGCCGTGGAGGAATTGCAGGCAACCAATGAAGAGTTGCAGTCGGCCAACGAGGAGTTGACGACGTCCAAAGAAGAGATGCAGGCCATGTACGAGGAGTTGCAGACCGTCAACGCCGAACTGCTGTCCAAGCTGGAGGACCTCGCGGTGGCCCAGGGCGACTTGAACAACCTGCTCGACAGCACCCAGATCGCGACCTTGTTCCTGGACCGCTCGATGAATGTCAGGCGATTTACCGAACAAGCCAAGCAGGTCTTCAGCCTTCGCGACGTCGACATTGGCAGGCCTTTGTCTGATCTGCGATCCTCGCTCGAGGACACGATGTTGCTGGACGACATTGCCGAGGTGCTGCGCACCTTGGTGCCCTGTGAGAAAGAGGTCAAGGCCGATGGCGGGCGCTTGTAC
>RGQD01000565.1 GCA_010030205.1 Betaproteobacteria bacterium | reverse complement strand
GTGCCGAAACCACGCTGGCTGACCTGTTCATCCACGAAGGACTGCAGCGTGTCGGGTAGGGAGATGTTCATCATGCTCATAGGCATAGGTTAGACGGTTTGCCTATATCCGACAAAACCACCGCGGCGTTCGGCGGGGCTGATCGATCTGCGCGACCATCTAGCCAGGTCAGTCCGGCAGGCAGCGACCAATCTCGTGCAGCCAGCAAGTTCACACTGGCGGCTGATGATGTTCGGGAAAGCACAATCGCGTCGCCCACCGAAATGTCATAACCTGCAGACATTCTCTGCGCAGATGCAGGAGCCTGTTCATGCCCAAGACCATCACCACGATCTCGGCGCGTCAATTCGCCCGAAACTTGGCCGGCGCCAAGCGCGCTGCCGACTTCGGCCCGGTGTTGATCACCAACTGCGGCCAGCCGGCCTACGCGTTGCTGCGTATCGATGAGTACCAGGAGCTTGCCGCCCGCGCCGACCGCAGCCTGTTGGCGCTGATGGACACGCTGCCGGCGACGACATCCATCTTCGATTTCAAGCCGCCGCGGCTGCGCGACAACCCCATTGCGCCAAACCTGGACTGAAGATGTTCTTGTGGCGGCGCCGCCGAAGTTGGGCCGTCAATCGTTGCCGACCAAGCGGCTTCGCGGTGAGGATCTGCTGGGCGCCTATGACGTCGAGTTCGGCGGCGGCGTCAGCCCGGCCGGTCGCCCGCGCTTGCCCATTCGCTTGATGGCCAGCCTGCTGTACCTGAAGAACAGCTTCAACTTGAGTGACGAGGAACTCGTCGAACGCTGGGCAGAGAACGTGCAGTGGCAGTTCTTCAGCGGCATGGACTACTACGAGCCGCGCCTGCCCTGCGACGCCACCCAGATCGGGCGCTTCCGGCGTCTGCTGGGCGAGGACGGCATCGAGCAGTTGTTCAAGGCCACCATCGAATGCGCCGTGCAGATCAAGGCGGTGCTGCCGGCCGATCTGGAGCGCGTGATCGTCGACTCGACCGTGCAGTCCAAGGCCATTGCTCACCCGGTCGACAGCCGCCTGCTTGAGATCGCTCGCCACAAGGTCGTGGGCGCAGCCAAGCGCGCTGGCATCAGCTTGAAGCAGACGTACGCGCAGGAAGGCAAGACGCTGCGGCGCCAGGCTGGCGGCTATGCCCACGCCAAGCAGTTCAAACGCCTGCGCAAGGCGGTCAAGCGCCAGCGCACGATCCTGGGTGTGGTGATGCGGGAGGTGCAGCGCAAGTTGGATGCCGACAAGGCCGCGGTGGCCGCCGGCGCCACTCCCGCGCACGAGCCGGGCAGCGCCAAGGCGATCGGTGACTTGGGCGTGTGGTTGGAGCGCGCCGAGCGCATCCGCACCCAGGAGCGCAACACCAAGAACAAGCTCTACGCCTTGCACGCCCCGGAGGTTGAATGCATCTCCAAGGGCAAGGCGCGCAACCCCTACGAGTTCGGCGTCAAGGTCAGCCTGGCGGTTACCCACAAGCAGGGCTTGATGGTCGGAGCGCGCAGCTTTCCTGGGAATCCATACGACGGCCATGTGCTCAGCGCCCAGCTTGAGCAGACGGCTAACTTGCTGCAAGACCTGGGGCGCTCGCCCAAGCAGGTCATCGTCGACCTGGGCTACCGCGGCGTGGACGCCGACAACCCGGGCGTGCAGATCATCCACCGCGGCAAATACAAGACGCTCAGCGATCATGACAAGCGCCTGCTCAAGCGACGCCAGGCCATTGAGCCGCTGATCGGCCACACCAAGGCCGACCACCGGATGGACCGGTGTTGGCTCCAGGGTGCGGTGGGTGATGCGCTGCATGCGTTGTGCTGCGCGGCGGGCTACAACATCCGTTGGCTGCTGCGGGCCATCGTCCGCCTCGGCCTGGGGGCGCTTTTTTTCGCCTTGTCTGCGCTGGTCGTGTGTGTCGTCGGCCTGCTGGGGGCGTTGCCGGCAGCACCGAAGGCCGCGCGCGCTG
>RGQD01000564.1 GCA_010030205.1 Betaproteobacteria bacterium | reverse complement strand
GAGGCAAATCAGCATGACGACACGCAAGGAGTTGGTCGAGGCACTGCGGCTGCGATATCGCAGCGCGGCGTTCAGCGATCGGATCAAGATCCTCGACGAGTTCGTGGCCTTGACCTGCTACCACCGCAAGCACGCTATCCGCGTACTGCGCGGGGAGTTCAGTCTGGCAACCGAAGTGCGCCAGCGCAACCGCGTGTACGACGAGGCGATAGCCCAGGCGCTGACGGTGTTGTGGGAAGCCGGCGATCGGGTGTGCGGCAAGCGCCTGAAGCCGTTGATCCCGATGCTGGTCGATGCCATGGAGCGTCATGGCCATCTCGACCTGGACCCTGCCATCAAGACAAAGATCTTGCAGATCAGCGCGGCGACCATCGATCGCGTGCTGGCGTCCACGCGGGCGCACATCGACGGACAGCGCAAGCGGCGCAAGGGCGTTGGCTCGGCGCCGCCCGGGTTCTTCGAGATCGACATGGTCGAGCACTGCGGCGGCAGCAAGACGGACGGTGATTTCGTCCACACCCTCACGCTGACCGACATCGCCAGCGGTTGGACCGAGTGCGTGGCCATGCGGGTTCGCGAGCAGATGCTGGTGATCGAAGCGTTCGACAAGGTGGCTGCCGAGCTGCCTTTCGCGATGCTCGGCGTGGACTCAGACAACGACAGCACCTTCATGAGCCAGAGCGTCTTCGACTACTGCAAGGGGCATGGCCTGGTGCAGACACGCTCGCGGGCCTACAAGAAGAACGACCAGGCCTGGGTCGAGCAGAAGAACGGCGCCATCGTGCGGCGACTGGTGGGCTATGGCCGTCTGAGCGGGGCCGCGGCCACGAAGGCCCTCGCGCAGTTGTATGCGTCATCACGCCTATACATCAACTTCTTCCAGCCCTCGTTCAAGCTGAAGTCCAAGACGCGCGACGGCGCGCGCGTGCACAAGGTCTACTTCACGCCAGCCACACCGTGTGATCGACTGCTGATCCACAGCAGCGTGGGGCCGACGGTCAAAGACAAGCTGACGGCTCAGTTCATGGGCCTCGACCCAGTTCGGTTGTTGCAAGAGATCCGGCTTGCTCAGCAGACGCTGAGCGACCTGGCGGCCCACGGTGTGAGTACCGAGGTGTTGGCGGGCACACCCGCCATTGAAGACTTCGTCGCCAGCCTGGCGTCGGCGTGGAAGGACGGGGAAGCACGGCCAACGCATCGCAAGCAGCCCACGGCCAAACACTGGTGGAAGACTAGGGTGGATCCGTTCGCCGACGCGTGGCCGGTGGTCGAGGGATGGTTGATCGCAGAGCCGGCAGCCTCAGCCAAGACGTTGATGGAGCGCCTGGCAACGCTGGTTCCGGACGCGTATGCCAGCAAGGCACAGCTGAGAACGTTGCAGCGTCGGGTCAAGGCGTGGCGCGCCGAGCGAGCGAAGGAGATGGTTCTGGGTCGCCTGCGCGTGCCTGATGCGTTGCCGGTTGAGTCTGAAGCGGCAGCACCAAAAACTCGGCGCCGAGGTGGGTCGGGCACTTCTCGCCCGGCAGGCCATGGACATGTGGACGATGCGCCTGCGGCGCACCGGCGGCGACCGTGGACAACGCGCCGCTGCGCGGCTGCGTTGCCCACCGCCGCCACCTTCGACCACATGCCCACAGCCTTCAACTATTGAAGATCTACAAAACCAAGAACGACAACAAACCGACGGGTAACATTCCTTCGTGAGGCAACACGCCGGTCAGGGTAACTGTCGCCAACCATGGCTGTGCTGCAGCGGTCCGGGCCCGGGCCAGTCCAGCGGCTTGCCGTCGGCATGGGGCATGGGATTCATCCAGCCATTTTTAAAGATTTCTTGGCGAGGATTGAGGCTGCTGGTTGGGTGGCTTGCTGGGGAGGCGTGCTGGCTTGCAGCCCAAGCTGCCGCGCGGGCTATGGGCCTGCGCCGCGGACGGGGACGCTGCGCGGGGCTGGGGGTTCAGATTCAAGACCCGGT
>RGQD01000563.1 GCA_010030205.1 Betaproteobacteria bacterium | reverse complement strand
CATCGGCCAGCACCAGGTTCTGGGTCGATTTCTCGAAGCCCAACGATCCCGAGGCATAGAAAAAGTCAGCAATCTGAAGCTTGAAATCACCCGATGCGCGGACGAATGTGCCGTTCGTGCCGTTGAAATCAAGCGTTAGGTTTTTCGCAACACTGGGGTTGCCTGCGCTCGCCACCGTCACGTCACCGGTGACCACGAGCAGCGGCGCGCCGCTGTAGTCGACCACGGTCTTGGCGTCGGTGCCCAGATTGACCGCCACGGCCAAGTTGCTCGCATCCATCTTGATCAGCGGCAAGCCCACCTCGGTGGCCGACTCAGACGTCGCTTTCAGGCTGACCCAGCCGCGCGCCACCGCTGCCGCAGCGCCATTCACCGGCGCAGCAGGGCGCTCGAAATACACCGCCATCGCCAGGTCGACACCGGTCAACTGGAAGCCAGCGGCCGAGCGGTTGGGGGTCTCATCGTTGAGCGAACCGTTGTGGTTGCTGTCGATCAGGTAAGGCCCATTCAGGCCGACGAAGGCATCGAGATGGCTCGCGCCGATCACCCAACGCCGTGCCTCGACGGTCTTGCCGTCAGACAATTTCAGAGATGGCACGAGCGTGTTGCTGACCTGGAAGACGCCATCCACCGTCAGGAAGTCGCTCGTGGTCAAGGTCATGCCAACGTTGAAGCTTGGCTGGCTGACAAAGTATTCCGGGTTGAAGAACATCCCCAGGCGATTGGCATCGCTCTGGCTGTGGGCCTGGATCGCCACCAGATCGGCCACCGGCCGTGAGATCACGCTCAATCCCAAACCCTGCGTGCCGACAGCGTTCATCTGCATCAACAGCGATCCGCTGTTGAAGTCGGTCGGGTCGGTCGACCGCTGCGCGCTGTAACCGAACAAGCCCGTGGCCTGGCCAAATCGGCCGGTGATCTGTCCGGCGGTGATCAGGTCGAAGGCGTCGTTGAGCTTCGGCCGGTAAAGGGCATCGCCGGCGCTGCGGACAATGGCCAGTGCGGGTGAGTTGCTGTCGGTCAGCAGCTGGCCTGTGGCCAAGCTCAGCGTGCCCGTCACCAGCAATTGGTCACTCTGGTGATCACCCGCGAGCGTCAGCTGCAAGGTCTGCCCAGCCGCGAGGGTCTGGTTGCCAACGATGCGTATCAGGCCTGTGGCGTCGGCCCGTCGCAAGGTGCCCGCCGCCGCGTTGCCGGCAGCATCGACGATGCGCAGCCCGTCAGCCGCCTGCACAACGATGTCGCCCGTACTCCGGCCCGGCAGCACTCAAGGTCACCGCGCCCTGGCCTGATCGCACCAGGTCACGCAGATCGATGCGACCGGTTGCGCCCAGCACGCTGAGGTTCACCGCGCCGGTGCCCAGCAGCGATTGGACGCCGCCAGCGCCCACGCTGAGCAACAAGCCGCTGCTGGCGGCGCTGCCGGCCAGCAAAACGATGTCGCCACCGTCGGTGCTGCGCAAGCCCGTCAGCGTCAACGCGTTGTTGACCGCGCCAGCATTCTGGACCGAGACCGTCACCGCACCGGTGGCGATCGAATCGGCCTCGTTCAGCCGCAGCGTGCCTGCTGCGCTGGCCGCCAGCGTGGTGACGGCGATCTCCAGCGCATTGACCGCGCCGCTAGAAAGACCGGCGCGCACATTGGCACCGATCTCATCGCTGGCCGACAAGGCCAATCCTGCGGCGACGATGTCAGCGCCGGTGTCAGCAATGCTGGCATCAATGATCGAACCGCCGCCGGCTTGCAGCGCGACTTGCCCGCTCAAAGCCCGGATGCCGGCCACGAAGATCGATGTGCCTGCGTTGATCACGATGTTGCCGGACTGCGAGGTGCCGCTGTCGATCACCGCGCCTTGGGCCTGGG
This sequence comes from Betaproteobacteria bacterium, assembly GCA_010030205.1. Lineage (GTDB taxonomy): Bacteria > Pseudomonadota > Gammaproteobacteria > Burkholderiales > Burkholderiaceae_C > Pseudaquabacterium. The sequence continues at coordinate 111 of RGQD01000563.1, read as the reverse complement.
TCACGCTGCCGCGCTCGGCGCGCAATTGCACTGAGCCACCCTGGCTGAGCAAGCTGGTGTTGGCGAGTTGCACCAGATCGCCCTGGGCCAGCAGGCTGATCGCGCCGCGCT
>RGQD01000562.1 GCA_010030205.1 Betaproteobacteria bacterium | reverse complement strand
CGCTGGTTCTGGCATTGTTATTGGCTTGTCAGCGTTCATTCGTGCTCGCCAACGTCGTCCGCGTTTCGCCAGTCGATCAGACACTGTGTGCGGGGTCCGGTGTGGTCTGTGTGGCTGTACTTTGTGGCCTTGTCTACAACACTGATTTCATGCAGACGCACCAGACTCAGTTGCTGCTCATGTTGGCACTGGGCACGCTGACCCGGGTGCGTCTGGAGGTGCTTGGTCGTGCCGTGACACGACAGTCAAGTGCCGCGCAAGCGGCGATGCGCGGCTTGCCAGCATGACCATTGATCGGGCCGCCACCGCAATTGCAGAGGACGGCGTTGCGACCAGACTGGCTTTGCCTTTGGTGTCGTTTGTGATCAAGGCATTCAACGAAGAGGCGAAGATCGCCGCCTGCATCGAATCGGTGCTCAAGGCGACCCGCGAGGTGCCTGGTCGCTGCGAGGTGATCCTCGCCGATTCCGTGTCGTCTGACCGCACGGTCGCCATTGCTCAGGCCTACCCGGTGCGCATCGTTCAGTTGCGCGACGCGAACCAGCGCGGTTGCGGCGCTGGCGTGCAACTGGGCTATCAGCATGCGTCAGGGCAGTTCGTGTTTCTGCTCGATGGCGACATGCAGGTGCATGACCGGTTTGTTCCGGTGGCGCTGGCCGCCTTGCAGGCAGACCCGGGCTTGGCCGGCGTGGCGGGGTTGCTGATCGACGTTGCGGTGCGCAACGCCTTCGACCATCAACGCGTTTCAGAAGAAGTCTCCAGCGTCGCTGGAGACGAGCGCTGGCTCAATGGCGGCGGGCTGTATCGGCGCAGCGCCATCGAGCAGGCCGGTGGCTATGCTGCCGATCTCAACCTGAAAGGCTGGGAAGAGGCTGAACTCGGCATGCGCCTGCGCGCTGCGGGCTGGCGGTTGCGGCGTATCGTCGTGCCGGCCGTGCGCCATGACGGGCATCTCGCCGGCACTGGGCAAGTGCTGCGCCGGTTGTGGGTCAGTGGCCGGGCATTTGCCAGCGGTGTGCTGCTGCGCCAGGCCTGGGGTCGGCCCTGGTGGCGTGATGCCCTGCGCCTGCTGGCGGAGCCGCTGCTGGCGATCGCGTGGTGGGTGGTCGGCCTGGCGTCGCTGGCCGCAGCGGGGTTGCTGGACCGGGTCTGGCCTTTGCTGGTGTGGGCTGCAGCGTCCTTGATGCTTTCGGCGTTCATGGTGGTGCGCAAGCGCAGTGTCAGGCGGGCGGCGTTTTCGTTTGTGCTGTGGCATTTCTTGGCGGGCGGCTTGTTGCGCGGCCTGCTGTTGCCGCGGCGCGCGGCGGCACAACCGATCCCCAGTGTCGATTGTTCGGGCCCTGGCGCGGCCGGCATGCGCTGACCTGGCCACCGTGAGCTACTATTCCTTGCACATGGCCCGGCGGGGGCTGCTTCACTTTGCGCTGGGCAAGGTGGGTTCGGCTGCGCTGGGCGCGAGCTTTCTGCTGCTCACGGTGCGCCTGCTCGACCCGGTTGCCTACGGCCGCTACATCACCGTGATGGCCATGGCCGAGATGTTCTACCTGGTCACAGGTCTGGGGCTGTCGACGGTCGCCCAGCGTTATGTCGCCGAGTACCGCCTGCGTGCGCCGGCCAGTGAGTTTGCAGCGCTCCTGCGCAGCCAGTTCCGGCGTCGTCTGGTTTACTCGGCCTGCGGCACCGGCCTGCTGTTGTTGACCTGGCCGCAGGCCATGGCGTGGAGCGGACTGGCTCTGGACAAGAGTTGGATGGGGCCGCTGGCTTTGCTGCTGGCGGCGTCGGCCGGCGTGTCGTTTCTCGAAGAGGTGCTGGGGGCATGCCTGTTGCAGGGCTATGCGCAAGGGCTGGCGGTGATGCGCAATCTGCTGCGGGTGGCCGTGGTGGTGCTGGCAGCGCGCCTGGGCGACGGATTGCAGTTGCGCACCCTGCTCTGGGCCGAGGCCCTGGTTGCGCTGGGCTCCTGGTTGGCGGCCGAGGCCC
>RGQD01000561.1 GCA_010030205.1 Betaproteobacteria bacterium | reverse complement strand
AATGAACGACGTTCCATGCGGATCTCCTGGGAGGAATTGCAGAATCAAAAGCCGCATTCTAGGATCGAGTCAACAGACAAAATGCAGTGAAAGCCCGAACATCGCCGGTTCCCTTTAAACCGATCAACTGCCCGCGACCTTCATGCGCTCGAACAACATCGAGCCCACCGTCTTGCCGCCCATCGTGTAGGTGTCAGCACCGACCGCAACGATCTGTTTAAACATCTCGCGCAGATTACCGGCAATCGTCACCTCGTGCACCGGATGAACGATGCGACCGCCCTCGACCCAGTAGCCTGCCGCGCCGCGCGAGTAATCGCCGGTGACGTAATTCACGCCCTGCCCCATCAGCTCGGTGACAAACAGGCCACGGCCCAACTTGCGCAGCATCTCGTCGAGATGGTCGCCGGGCTGGGTCAACCGGCTGCTGAGCTTGAGGTTCTGCGACCCTCCTGCGTGCCCGGTGGTCTTCAGACCGAGCTTGCGAGCCGAGTAGGTCGACAAAAAATAGTGTTGCACCACCCCGGCTTCAAGGTTGCGCCTCGCGCGGGTGCGCACGCCCTCGTCGTCAAAGGTCGCGCTGCCCTTGCCTTTGCGGATCAACGGGTCTTCGTCGATGTCGATGTGCTCGGACATCACCTGCTGCCCGATGCTGTCGAGCAAGAACGTGGCCCGGCGGTACAGCGCGCCGCCGCTGGTGGCCTGCACATAAGCGCCGAGCATGCCGGCGGCCAGGGTGTTCTCGAACAGCACCGGGACTTCGCAGGTCGGCACTTGCCGGCCTTTCAGTCGAGACAGCGCTCGCTCGGCGGCGTAGCGGCCGACGGCTTCAGGCGAGGCCAGGTCCATCGCGTCGCGATGCGAGCTGTACCAGGCGTCGCGCTGCATGTTCGACCCCTTGCCGGCGATGGGCGCGACCGAAATCGAATGGCGTGAGCTGGCATAGCCGCCTCGGAAACCCCGACTGTTACCGGCCCAGAAATGCGCTTGTTGGGCCGAGGTGCCACCGCCTTCGCTGTTGCTGATGCGGCGGTCGGTGGCGAAGGCCGCGTCTTCACAGCGTCGCGCCAGCGATGCGGCGCCATCCGCGTCCAAGGCCCAAGGGTGGAACAGGTCAAGATCGATCGAGACCACCTCAGGCGTGGCGAGATCCTCTAGATCAGGCAAGCCGGCGGCCGGGTCTTCGGCGGTGAATCGGGCGATGTCGAAAGCCGCGCGCACCGTCTGGTCGAGCGCTGCGCGGGAGAAGTCACTGGTGCTGGCATTGCCACGGCGTTGGCCCGCATAGACCGTGATGCCGAGCGACTTGTCTCGGTTGCGTTCGACGTTCTCGATCTCGCCTTTGCGAACCGACACCGACAGGCCGGCGCCCTCGCTGACCTCGGCCGCAGCGTCGGTCGCACCCAGCGCTTTGGCAATGGCCAACGCGTCGTCGATGATCTGCTGGAACTGCGCGCGGTCGAAGGCAAAACCCTGGGAAATGGTGGAACCGGACATGAGGGGTTGCTATGGCGTGAGTGGGCGACAATCATAGCCATCCAATGCCACCACGACGGCCCATGCGTCCCAGCCCCGAAGACCTCTCGGTGATCGAGTACCAGCCCGAACGCCCCAGCAAGACCAAGCTCAAGCAGCAAGCCCACCTGCTGCAGGCGCTGGGCGAGGAGCTGGTCGAGTTGCCGGCCAAGCGGCTCGCCGACACACCGATGCCGGAGAGCCTTCGCGACGCCATCGAGCAATACCAACGGACCCGCAGCTTTGAGGGCAAGCGACGCCAGTTGCAGTACATCGGCAAGCAGATGCGTTTTGCCGATCCAGCGCCGCTGCGCGAGGCCGTCGACAACTTCAAGCTCGGATCGGCCAAACAGACACTGCTGCTGCATGAAGTCGAACTCTGGCGCGATCAACTCGTGGCCAATGACGAGGCCGCCACCCGCTGGGCGCAGACCTACCCCAGGAGCGACTTGCAGCAACTGCGCAGCCT
>RGQD01000057.1 GCA_010030205.1 Betaproteobacteria bacterium | reverse complement strand
ACCAGCCCGGCCAACGCCAGCTGGTCATTCGACCGCAAACGCGCAGCCTGGGCCGAGGTGTTCTGCGCGCACGGCATCATGCCGGCTGGCTGAGAGAAGAGATGACCAAGAAACGACAACAGACCCTGCTGGCCGGCGCGACGATCAGCGAGTTCGACGGCGTGCGTTACCTGCACCTGGGCACCGACTGGGTGCAGGGTGCGATGCGCATCGCCAAACCGCGCAAGCTCGAGCTCGAATACATCCAGCGCATGATGGTCTGGCTGCTGTGGCTGCCGACCGAGGCTTTGGCGGAATTCAAGCCCGGCGGCCCGGGCCGTGCATTGCAGCTCGGCCTGGGTGCTGCGGCGATCACCCGATTCACCCACCAGGTGCTGCGCTGGCACACCACGGCGGTCGAGATCAACCCCTCGGTGGTGACAGCCTGCCGGATCTGGTTCCACCTGCCTGCCGACGACGAACGGCTGCGGGTGGTCGAGGCCGATGCCGGCGCTTGGGTGCGGCACGAAGAGAACCTGCAGACCGCCGACCTGCTCTGCGTCGACCTCTACGACCACGACGCCGCCGCGCCGGTGCTCGATGACCAGGATTTCTACAACGCTTGCCGCGATGTGCTCGCGCCGGGCGGGCTGATGACGGTCAACCTGTTTGGCCGCGATGCCAGTTTCGAACGCAGCGCGGCGCTGCTGGCGACGGCATTCGGCGCGTCCCAGGTCTGGCAACTGTCACCGACCAAGGAGGGCAACACCGTGCTGGTGGCCGCGCGCGGCGTGGTGGTGCCCGACCGCGAGACGCTGACGGCCCGCGCCGAGGCGATCGAGGCGCGCTTCGCGCTGCCAGCGCTCAAATGGCTGCGCATGGTGCAGCCCTACCGCCCGGCTGACGCGGCGGCCTGAGCGCTGCTCACTCGCCGCCCCTGCCGCTGACTTTGCCACGCAAGGCCTTGACCTGGCCGCGTATTACCTTGCCCTCAACCCGGCGCCGCTGTGATCCACGGGTCGGTTGGGTCGCACGCCGGATCTTGGGCACATGGGCTGCCTCGAGGATCAATTCGCGCAGCCGCGCAAGCGCATCCTGGCGATTTCGTTCCAGGCTGCGGTGGTCCTGGGCCTTGATCACGACCACGCCTTCGCTGCTGATGCGCTGGTCGCGCCAGCCCAGCAGCCTGGTTTTGACCGCGTCGGGCAGGCTGGAGGCCGCGATGTCGTAGCGCAGGTGCACGGCATTGCTGACCTTGTTGACGTTCTGGCCGCCCGCGCCCTGGGCGCGGATCGCGCTGAACTCGATCTCGTCTTCGCGCGGCTGACCCGCCAGCATTGCTGGCATCATCGGCGGCCTCGATCAGCAAGGGTGGTGAACATGTTTGGCGTGGCGGACTATGGCGCTTTTGTGGTGGCGGTGATTGTGTTCCTGGCGATCCCCGGTCCGGGCAACCTGGCCTTGATCACCTCCACCGGCAAGGGGGGTGTGGTGGGCGGCTTGGCGGCCACGATGGGCGTGATCGCCGGCGACCAGGTCTTGATGTGGTTGGCGGTGGCCGGCGTGGCCGCACTGCTGTCGACCTCGCCCTGGCTGTTTGCCGGCGTGCAGTGGCTGGGCGCAGCCTACCTGGCCTGGCTGGGCTGGCGCATGATTGTCGCCAAGCCTGGCGACGCCCCGGTGCTGCACATCCGTGCCGGTCAGTACTTGCGCCAAGCCATGATGATCACCTTGCTCAACCCCAAGGCGATCGTGTTCTACATGGCGTTCTTCCCGCTCTTCGTCGACCCGGCGCGGCACCAGGGTTTGAGCACTTTCGGCTTCATGGCCGGCACCATCGCCGCGCTGACTTTCCTGTACGGCGCGCTGGTGGTGGCGCTGACCCGGCATTTCGCCGACCGGCTGCGCGCCAACCCACGCGTGGTGCGCTGGCTCAACCGGGTTGCCGGTACGATGTTGCTGGGTTTCGGGCTGCGGCTGGCGCTGTCGCGCTGAGACTGACCGGATTTGCGGGCGTCAGGTCAGAACAGCCGCAGATCGAGCGCGCGCTCGGCCAACCACGCCGAGGCCAGCAGCGCGATCAGCGCCGAGCCGGCGCCGAACAAGCCCCAGCGGTAGAAGCGGCCGTGCCGAAGTGCGAAAGCCAGCGGCAGAAAGGCCGCGACGATCGCCAACTGGCCGGCTTCGACCCCGAGGTTGAAACCCACCAGCGCCAGCACCAGCGTGGACTGGGTCAGGCCCAGGTCGGCCAGCACGCTGGCAAAGCCGAAGCCGTGCACCAGTCCGAAGCCGAAGGCCACGGCCCAGCGCCGGCCCTGGACCAGCGGCAGCAGGTTGTTCAGTGCGGCCAGCACCACCGAAGCAGCGATCGCCGATTCGACCCAGCGCGAGGGCAGCGCCACCCAGCCCAGCGTGGCCAGGCTCAGCGTGATCGAGTGCGCCAGCGTGAAGGCGCTGACGATCTTGAGCACGTCGACAAACGCCTCGCGAAAGCTCGCCACCGCTTGCCAGCGCCGCGCCCGCCAAGCCCCCACCGCCGGCAACAGCAGCGACAGCAGGAACAAGATGTGGTCGTAGCCTATCCAGATGTGCCAGACGCCGTCGCGCGCATACGCGACGAACTGGGCCCAGCGCCCCGGCGTCGCCAGCGCAAAGCTTTGCTGCGACGCTTCGGGCGAGAAGATGGCGCTGCGAGAGGCCTCAACAGTTTCAAGCCGCAGCAGACCACGGTGCTGCGGGTCGGTGTCGGCGAACAAGCGGTAGCCGATCCGCAGCACGGTCGGCGGCCGCGCGCAGGCGACCGTAAAACGCAGCACGGTGTAGGCGCCGTCGCTGTGCTGGTCGACCAACTGCTCGCCGGCACTCAGCGCGCAAGGCTGGTCGTCGCCAGCCACTTGCAGCCGCGCCAGCGCGTAGGCAGCGATCTCGCGGTGGCTCGCGCGCAGTTCGCCCCAGGTGATCTCGCCATTGGCGTCGGCGTCCAGGCCGATGGCGTGGTCGAGGTCACGCAGCGCGATGTCCCATTGGCCGTCGATCTTGCCGGACTCGACCCGCAGCGTGAGGTAGCTGTCAGAAGGCTTGTGGGCCCGTGCCGGCAGCGCAAACCCGGCGCCGACCAGCCAGGCCAGGCTCAGCCAGGCGATGGCACGACAGGCTCGGCGCATCATCGGGCGGCCTTGAGGGGTGCGGCGAGTTGGGCGGCGAGCTTGCGCAAGACCTGGCTCTCGATGCCCGACTCGGCCAGCCACAGGCGCACCGGCTCGGCTGCTGCCGGCTGGCCGGCAGCGATCGCGGCTTCCAGCAACACCCTGGCGTCGGCGGGTTCTCGCTGCACAGCGAAGTTGTCGCGCGCCAGCGTCAGCGCGCGCAAGGCCTGGCCGCGCTGTGTCAGCGCGAAGCGGGCCTCCTCTTTTTGGTGCAGGCTGTCACCGCGCAGGCTTGCGGCCGTAAATCGCGCGACCAGGTCAGCCTCCCAGTTGGCCCGATTTGGCGCGCCACTGGCCTGGGCGGCGAGGGTCAGCCGCAACAGCAACAGGTCGGAGCGCTCCTTGCCCTTGAGCAAGGCCAGCACTTCGGCAGGCCGCTGGCGGTCGAGCAGGAAATCGCTGTAAGCCGCCAGCAGGTAGCCGTCGTTCAGACCGAGCGCGAGCGCGCGCTTGAACGCGGCTTCGGCTGCGTCAAGACGGCCCAGCCGCTCTTCGGTCTCGGCCAGCCGGGTCAGCGCCCAGAGTTGCTCGGCAGCGCCAGCCCGGGTTTCGCGCAGCAAGGCCGCGTTCAGCGCGCTGACGGCCGTCAAGGCCTGGCCTGTGGCGGCATCGACCGATGCCCCACAGGCCACGGCGATCAGCGCGGAAGCCTGTGCAGCCGCCCGGGCGCAAGCCTCTCGGGCGTCGGTGTAACGCGCTTGGACCATCGCGATCGCTGCCAGCCACGACCAGGCCTCACCGTTGTCGGGTTGCTGGCGAACGGCAGACTGCAGGTCAGCGCGCGCTGCGTCGAACTGGTGATTGAACTGGCGCAACACGGCGCGCAGCACCAGTACCGACACCGGCGGGTCGGCCAGCTTCCACCAGGGTGCTAACGCAGCCTGGGCATGCCCGATATAGCGCGGATCGCCTTCGGAACCGACCTCCTCGAAGTAACGCCTCGCCAGCCGCAGCGCCAGTGCCAGGTCAAGCGGGTCTTGCGACAACTGTCGGCGCAGTTGCCGCATCGCCAGGATGCTTGGGTCCGCGGCGCGCTCGGGCAGTTTTTCCAGCACCTGCCGGTCCGAGTCCGGCAGATGGGGCAGCGCGGCGGCGGTTACCGCAAACGCCAGCATGGCGGCCAGAATCAGAACGCGACGGCGCAATTTGAGTGTCCACAGAAAGCCCGGTTCGGGCCCATACAAAAGGCCAGGTTTCACAGGCCTGTCAACCGAAGCGCATTCTGCGCGTTGATTGCTCAACGGTTCTGAAAATCTTGTGATGGGGTTTCGAGCTGGAGTTGAGTTTGCCGCACTGTTTTCAACCCTCGGAGAGATTTCCATGAACAAGATCCTGTCCTCGCTGATCCTTGCCGCTTTCGCGGTTGTCGCTTTCAATGCCAACGCCGCATCCCACGCTGGTGCTGCACCGATGAAGGCCAGCGAGCCGGCTGCCAAGGCCAGCGCGGCCAAGGCTCCGGCCAAGAAGGCCAGTGGCGCTGCGCACAAGGCCAGCGGTGCTGCGCACAAAGGCAGCGACGCCAAGAAGTGATCGCCTGAGAAGCGAGGAGTACGCTCCCCGCTTCTGCGAGAAAGCAGGCCTGTAGTGCCTGCTTTTTTTACGCCTGCGCCTTGCTCATCGTGTCGGCGATCGCGTTGCAGCCACGGCTTGGCCCAGTTCGATCACCGCCAGCGCGTAATAAGCCGAGTGGTTGTAGCGGGTGAGCGTGTAGAAGTTCTGCGTTCCGGCGATATGGCTGGGCGCGGCGTCGCCGTTTTGCAGCTCTACCAGTGCTAGCAAACCATCGTGGCGGCTGGCTGGCTCGTCGAGCAAGGCGCCTGCCCCGGCCATCTGTGCCGGTGTGAAGCTCGGCACGATGTCGGGTTGCAGCAGCGCAGCGCGTTCGGCGCTGTCCGAGGGTGGCTTGACGCCATAGTGGCTGGGTCTGCCACGCTGCCAACCATGCTCGGCCAGGTAATTCGCGATGCTGCCGATCACGTCGGGTGCGGCGTCCGAAGCTGTGGCCCCCATGGTGATGCGGCCATCGGTGTCGAAATCGACCGCGTAGCGGTTGATGCTGCCGGGCATGAACTGACCCAGACCGATGGCGCCTGCGTAAGACCCCTTGACCTTGGTGGCGGGCAGCTTCTGCGACTGCGCCAGCTTCAGGAACTCACCGAGCTCGCTGCGGAAGAACTCGCTGCGATCGCTGCGCCCCTTCGGAAAGTCCAGGCTCAGCGTCGCCAGGGCGTCGAGCACGCTGAAGTTGCCGGTGACGCGGCCGTAGTAGGTCTCGACGCCGATGATGCCCACGACCAACTCGGCCGGCACGCCCCAGCGTTGCTCGGCCGCGTTCAGCCAGGCTTCGTTGGTGCGCCAGAACGCAGCCCCTGCGTTGACCCGTTCGGGCTCGACGAAGCGAGCCCGGTAAGCGGCCCAGTTCTTGGCCACACCGGCGGGCGGCGGCATCATCAGTCTTGCCACCACCGGCAGGTAATGGGCTTGAGCGAGTTGCGCCCGGACCCAGACCGGATCGAGTGCGTGGCGCTCGGCCAGCGCGTCGGCAAGCCGCATCGCGTCGGCGCGGTGGCCGTAGGTCTTGGCTTTGGCCGTGTGTCGGACGGCGTGGGCTGGCACCGCGCCGGTGCTTGAGTGCTTCTTCGCTTGTGCGAGCTCGGGCAGCGATAAGGCCACCAGGGCGAGCAGGCACAGCGCTGGGGCGGATCGCATGGATCTCATTATCCCGTCAGGGCTGGCGCGTGCTCACGCTTCGAACCGTGCTGCAGAACCGAGGGACTGGCGTTTGCGCAGCATGGCTGATTCGCGCGCGACGACTTGCCACCAGCCACGTTCAGGCAGACGCCCGCCGCCGGTGGCGTAGCGTCTGCGGTCGAGCGCGTCCAGCGCTTGGGCCAGCGCTTCGCCGGGCTCGCCGTGGCCTTGCCTCACCAGCGCGGCCATGGTGCGCGGCGGATGGTGTGGCAGTACCGCCACGCCTGCGGCCCGCAGGCGTTGGCACAGTCGCCGGTGCAGCCGGGTCCAGGGCTCTTGGCGGTGGCGGTCATGCCAGGCCCAGAGCCCCAGGCCGAGCGCTGCGGCCGACAGCAGCAGCGCCAATGCGCGTCCGAGGTCGGTGGCGTCGGGCTGCTGCACGCCCAGGGCTCTGAGCAGGCTGAGCTGGCGACGGCTCGAGTAAGCCATGGCCCCATGGTTCCAACGGCCTTCTAACAGTTCCCAGGCCCGACGCAACTGCAGCGCCAGCGCTGGGCTCATGGTGTTGATCGCGCCAGCCAGCAGGCCAGGCCGCGACGGCAAGGGCCGGCTGGCGCGCACCCTCTCGGGCGCTACTGCGGCGGTCGGGTCGGCCCGCAGCCAGCCGCCGTCTGCAGTCCAGTACTCGGCCCAGGCATGGGCATGGCTTTGTCGAACCACGCGCCAGCCGTCGGCGTCTGGCGGCTCGGCACCCTGGTAGCCGGTGACCACCCGCGCGGGCACGCCCAGCGCGCGCATCAACACGACGAAGGCGGTGGCGAAATGCTCGCAAAAGCCGGATCGCCGGTCTAGCCAGAACTCGTCGATCGCCTCCCGGCCGTAGGGTCCGGGTTGCAAGGTGTATTCGAAGTCGGCTTGCCCGATGTGGGCCATCAACGCTGCGGCCAGCGTTCGCGCATCGACCGCGCCAAGACGGTGGTGCAGCAGGCTGGCCCAGGCCAGCGTTCTCGGGTTGCGGTCTGGCGGCAGCGATCGCATCGCGTTGAGCTCGCCGGGATCGATCTTGTGGCCGTGCTCGAACCGGGTCCAGGCCTGGGCGTGCAGTTGCAGTCGCTCGTCGGCAAGCCGGTCCAGGTGCCACGTCAGGTCATGGCCCAGCCAAGGGGCTCCCTGCGGCAGCTGCGGCGCGCTGCCGGGCCGGTCGGGCGTGGATTCCAACAAGGGCAGCAAGGCCAGCTTGGTGGGCTCGACCATCATCTCGTAGCCCAGCGGCGCGCCCAGCGTGCGAAGGTCTATGCCGTGCTGGGTGGGGCGCGCGCTCGCCAGGACCGAGACCTGCCAGTCCAGCCCGTCGAAGCGCGACAACACCGGGCCACGGAAATACAGTGCTTCTGGCGGCGGTGCGCCACGGTCGAAGCGCACCCGAAAAGCGATGCTGTCGTCGTTGGCCAGTTCGGCCACGCCGCCCATGCGCAGCGTGCTCGACAAGCCGGTGCGGCCCAGACCGTCGGCCGGCAGGCCCCAGAGCGGGCCGATGCGTGGAAACAGCAGAAACAGTGCAGCCATCAGCGGCAGCCCGAACAGCGCCGATCGTGCCGCCACCGCGCCGGCCTGCCACAGCGTGGGTTTGCCCACCGGCATGTTGGCCAGCACCAGCGCAGTCAGCAGGCCCCAGGTTGCGATCAGCATCGCCAGCGCGGTGATCAGCGACTGCGAGTACAGGCAGTCGGTCAGCACCAGAAAGAAGCCCAGGAAAAATACCACCATGGCATCGCGCCGGGCGCGCAACTCCAGCGTCTTGAGCGCTATCAGCACCACCAGCAGGGTCACGCCCGCTTCTCGCCCCAGCAGTGTGCGCTCGCCCGATGCGGTCAGCGCAACGGCCAGCAGCAACACCGCGGTCACCGACCAGCGCCCGGGCAGCGCGCCGCCGCGCAAGGCCAGTTGTGCCCGCCACAGCAGCACTGCGGTGGTGAGCAGGCCGCACCACAGCGGCAGGTGGCCGAGATGGGGCATCACGGTCCAGCCGATCAGCGCCAGACAGAACAAGGTGTCGCGGGTGTCGCGCGGCCATTGGCGCCAGTCCAGCCACCGGGCGCGATGCGCCGTCCATTCGCCAGCCATCGATCATTCCTCAGCGCGAATCCCGGGCTGCCACAGCGCCAGCGCCTGCAGTGCGGCGCGGCACTGGGCCGGTCCGCTGGCTGGCGCCAGCGCCAGTCCTGGCAGCCTCAGGCTGTAGGCCAGACCCTGCTTGTCGGCCGCCAGGACCCAGGCCGTGAGCCGCGACAGTCTGGCCTCGATGGGCATTGCGCTGGCCATCGCGGCATCGAGCCGCAGGGCTTGGGCCACACTGGCGCGGGTGTCTCGGCTGACCAGGTCGCCCGATCGGGCGATCTTTTTCCAGGCCAGTTGGCGCATCGGATCGCCGCGCCGGTAGGCGCGTACGCCTTCGAACTCACCCCCAGCGCCGTTGCGCGCGGGCTGTTCGCCGCGGTCACCGCAAGCCGGCATCGGCAGCGCTGGCGCCGCTGGCTCGGGCCTCGGGTAGACCAGCAACTGTGCTGCCGGGCGCCACAAGGTCCAGGCCCGGAACAGGCCCAGTGGAAACCGGCTTTCGGCCCGCAGTGTTGGCATCTGCTGGCGGCCTCTGGCCGCCGCTGTGTACAGCAGTCTGGCGCTGGCGCTGCCCTGGGCCGGCAGGTCGCAAACCGTCAAGCCCTGGCGCTGGGCGCCGTGCAGGGTCAGGCCAATGGCATGGCGCGCGCTGCCGGGGTTGTCGAGCACGATGTCGATCGCCACAGCCTGGGTCGCAAACACCGGCAATGGCGGCTTGAGGTGCAGCACCAGCCCGCGCAGGTTGGCGTGGGTCTGGTGCATGCTGACCAGTGCGGCGCCGAGCAGCAAGAAACACAGCCCGTAACCCAGGTTGAGCTGGTAGTTGATCGACGCCAGCAGCATCAGCGCCAGCGTCAGGCCAAAGCTCCAACCGGCCGCGGTGGGCAGGATGTAGAGATTGCGTTGACCCAGTGCCCAGCGATCGTCGCGCGGCAACCGGTTCTCGAACCAGTGGCGCAGCGACAGTGAGATCATCGCCACAGCGGCCGGTTCACGGGGTCAGGGCAGGCCCAAGGCCTCGATCATCGCGCGCACCTGCTCGACGCGGCCGCGCCCTGCGTCCGCCACCGGCACCAAGCGGTGGGAGGCGGTCTGCGGCAGGATGGCCTGGATGTCGTCGGGTGTGACGTAATCGCGCTGGCCAAGCAGAGCGTGGGCGCGTGCCGCGCGCAAGACGGCCAGGCCTGCGCGTGGGCTCAGGCCGTCGACAAACCACTGGCCCGAGCGGCTGGCGGCCAGCAGTGCTTGCAGGTAGTCGAGCAGCGCGGCCGAAGCATAAACCTTGAACACCTCGGCCTGCGCCAGCACCAACTCGGCCGGGCTCATCACAGCACCCAGGCGGCCGATCCGCTCGCGGCGGTCCTCGCCAGCGAGCAAGGCGCGCTCGCTGGCGCGGTCGGGGTAACCCAGCGTGATGCACATCAAGAAACGGTCGAGCTGGCTCTCGGGCAATGGGTATGTGCCAAGCTGGTCGCTGGGGTTCTGGGTCGCGATGACGAAGAAAGGCCTGGGCAGCGGGCGGGTCTCGTTGTCGACCGTGACCTGCTGCTCCTCCATCGCTTCGAGCAACGCGCTCTGGGTCTTGGGGCCGGCGCGGTTGATTTCGTCGGCCAGCAGCACCTGGGTGAAGACCGGACCGGGGTGGAAGGCGAAAGCCTCCTTGCTGCGCTCGAACACCGTGACGCCGATCAGGTCGGACGGCATCAGGTCGGCGGTGAACTGCACGCGCGAGAAGTTCAGCCCCAGCGAGACCGCCAGCGCATGGGCCAGCGTGGTCTTGCCCACGCCCGGTACGTCCTCGATCAGCAGGTGGCCGCCGGCCAGCAGGCAGGCGATGCAGTCTTCGATCTGCGGCTGTTTGCCGACAATGATCGTGCTAATCTGGGCGGTCAGCCGGGACAGCAGCCGCGCCAACTTGGCATCATCCATGGCCAGACCATAGCGCAAAACCAGTCGAGATCCAGCATGTCCACCGCCTTTTACAGCCACGCCGAGTGCCGTTTGCACGACATGGGTTCAGGTCACCCTGAGTGCCCGCAACGGCTCGATGCGATCGCCGATCAGCTGCTGAGCTCAGGCCTGGGCTTGTTGCTCGACCAGCGGGAAGCGCCGCTTGCCACGCTCGAGCAACTCGGGCGCGCGCACAGTTCGAACTACGTCTCGCAGCTGCGTGAATTTCTCGAGCAGGTGCAAGCCAGCGGCGAGCCGCGACACCTGGATCCCGACACGGTGGCAACCCCTGGCACCTGGCGTGCTGCCTTGCGTGCAGCCGGTGCCGCGGTGGCCGCAACCGAGGCGGTCGTCCGAGGCGAAGTGAGAAACGCTTTTTGCTCAGTGCGCCCGCCCGGCCACCATGCCACGCGCAGCCAGACCATGGGGTTTTGCTTCTTCAACAACGTGACGGTGGGTGCCCGCCATGCGCTCGATGTGCTGGGCCTGCAGCGGGTGGCGATCGTCGATTTCGACGTCCACCACGGCAACGGCACCGAGGACATCATCGCCGGCGACGAGCGGGTGCTGATGTGCAGCATCTTCCAGCATCCGCTCTACCCGAACAGCGGCGCGGTGCCCATGGGCACCAACATGGTCAACGTCCCCATTCCGCCCTACACCAGAGGCCTGGCGGTACGCGAGATGATCGACGCGATGTGGCTGCCCCGGCTCGAGGAGTTCAGCCCCCAGATGCTGTTCATCAGCGCGGGTTTCGACGGCCATCGCGAGGACGATCTGGGCCAACTCGGACTGGTCGAGGCCGACTTCGAGTGGATCACCCGGCGCGTCAAGGATGTGGCCGACCGCCACGCTGGCGGGCGCATCGTCTCCTGCCTGGAGGGTGGTTATGCCTTGAGCGCGCTGGCGCGCAGCGTGGTGACGCATTTGAGGGTGTTGGCCGACGTCTAGTCGGCCTGGCCGCCCGCTGGATGTTGGCCAAACCCCGCCGGCTGCGCTGAGACAATCGGGCCATGATCAGAGACGTCGACTCAGTGCTTGAATTGCTGCTGGCGCTGAGCCGCCCGGCTGCGTTGCTGGAACTGGGTTTGCTGGCGCTATGCCTGGGGCTGGCTTGGGCTGCTGCGCTGCGCTGGCGGCCCCGTCATGTCGAGGCGGGGATCTGGTTTGGCGACCGCGGGTTTGACGGCTTGCTGTTTCCCTTGCTGGCCTTGGCGTTGGCCTTGCTGGCGCGGTGGTTGATGCGAGGCCATGGGCCGGTGTTTCAGCTGGCCGTGCCGGTGCTGGCCAGTCTGGCCGTCATTCGGGTTGCGGTGAGGGTCTTGCACCTGGCATTTCCGGCATCGGCGCTGGTGCGCGCGCTCGAGCGCAGCTTGAGCTGGGTGGTCTGGGGGGTCACCGTGCTGTGGATCACCGGTTTGTTGCCCGTGGTGCTGGCCGAGATGGACGCGCTGCGCTGGACCATAGGCGGCAGCCCGGTGTCGCTGCGCAGTCTGGTCGAGGGCGGGCTCAGCGCCGTGGTGGTGATGTTGACGATGCTGTGGCTGTCAGCCAGCATCGAGGCCCGACTGCTGCGTGCCACGGGTGTGAACCTGAGCCTGCGCAAGTTCGCCGCCAGTGCCAGTCGCGCCGTGCTCTTGCTGGTGGGCTTGCTGGTGGCGATGTCGGCGGCCGGCATTCCACTGGGCGCGCTCAGCGTGCTGGGCGGCGCGGTGGGCGTGGGCATCGGCTTGGGGCTTCAAAAGCTTGCGGCCAATTACGTGTCGGGCTTTGTGATCCTGGCCGAGCGCTCGCTGCGCATCGGCGATGTGGTCAAGGTCGACAACTTCGAGGGTTGCATCACCGACATCAGTGCCCGCTACACCGTGCTGCGCGCCAACAATGGACGCGAGTCCATCGTGCCCAACGAGATGATGATCACCCAGCGGGTCGAGAGCTGTTCGTTCGCCGACCCTCAAGTGGCGTTGACGACGGTGCTGCAAGTGGCCTACGGCACCGATCTGCAAGGCCTGATCCCGCAGCTGGTCGAGGCCATGCAAGCGGTGCCGCGCGTGCTGGCCCTGCCAGCGCCAGCGGTGCAGCTGTCTAATTTTGCCGCTGATGGACTCGAGCTGACCCTGGTGTTCTGGATCTCTGACATCGAGAACGGCCAGGGCAATGTGCGCAGCGATGTCAACCTGGCGGCGCTGCGGACGATCGACTTGGCTGGTGTGGAGATCCCGTTCCCGCAGCGGGTGATGCACACGGTGGCCGCTGGCAGATCGGAGACTTGAATTCGGTGCTTGCTGATCTGCGTTCATCCTCCGGTCACCCAAGCGGTGTAGGCTGTTGCGGGTTCAGCGCTGGCCGCTCTTTCTTTTCACTCCCCTAACCGGGCCGGGCTGTCATGAATCTCATAGAACCCGCCGACGATCCCGACGACGAGTTGCACAGCGCAGCAGATCGTGCAGCCACGGCTTCGCGCAGCACCTGGGTCAGCGTGGGTGTTAATTTGGTGTTGACTGTGACCCAGATCGCGGTCGGCTTGATGGCCAAGTCGCAGGGCCTGGTGGCCGACGGCATCCACTCGCTGTCCGACCTGGTGGCCGATTTCGTCGTGTTGCTGGCCAGTCATCACAGCAAGAAGGGCGCCGACCTAAACCACCCTTATGGCCATCAGCGCTTCGAGACCGCAGCTTCGCTGGTGCTGGGCGTGCTGCTGCTGGCCGTGGGCGTGGGCATGCTGTGGTCGGCGTTTCGCAAGCTCGAGGAGCCTGCACTGGTGCCGCAGGTGCACATCGTCGCGCTGTGGGTGGCCGGTGGCGCGTTGATCGCCAAGGAGCTGCTTTTCCGTTACATGCTGGCGGCGGCCAAGCGGGTCAAGTCCAGCATGTTGGTGGCCAACGCCTGGCATGCGCGTTCCGACGCCGCCTCGTCGCTGGTGGTGGGCCTCGGCATTGTCGGCAACCTGGCGGGCTACCCGATCCTGGACCCGATCGCCGCGCTGATCGTCGGTTTCATGGTCGCCAGGATGGGCTGGTCTTTCGGTTGGGATGCGCTGCACGATCTGATGGACCGCGCGGTCGATGAGGCCGAGGTCGAGGCGATACGCCAAACGCTGATCGAGACCCCGGGCGTGAGTGATGTTCACGATGTTCGTACCCGCAAGATGGGCGACATGATCGTCGTCGATGCGCACCTCGAGGTCGATGCCTCGATCAGCGTCGAGGCCGGTCATGACATCGCGGTCGCAGCGCGCCAGCGGGTACTGCAGCGTCACCGCGTGCTCAACCTGATGACCCATGTCGACCCCTGGCGGCGGCCCGACCTGGACCATCCCGGGCCGCGATGAGCGCTCCGGCTTCGGCCCACTCTGGACCTTCGCCCCGCAGGCAGGGTGAGCCGGAGGGACTGAGCGATGCCGAGGCAAGCCTTCGTCTGGCGCGTGAGGGGCCGAACGAGCTGCCGATCTCGAAGCCGCGCGGCATCTGGCACCTGCTGGTCGAGGTGGTGTCCGAGCCGATGTTTCTGCTGCTGGTGGCCTGCGGCCTGCTCTACCTGGTACTGGGCGACCCGCAAGAAGCGCTGATGCTGCTGGGCTTTGTGCTCGTTGTGATGACGATCAGCTTCGTGCAGCAGCGGCGCAGCGAGCGCTCGCTGCAGGCCTTGCGCGAGCTCGCCAGTCCGCGTGCGCTGGTGCTGCGAAGCGGGCAGGCGCGGCGCATCGCCGGTCGCGAACTGGTGCTGGGCGACATCGTGTTGCTGACCGAGGGCGACCGGGTGCCGGCTGACTTGCAACTGGTCGAGGCCACCAACTTGGCTGCTGATGAGTCTATGCTGACCGGTGAGTCGGCGCCGGTTTCCAAGTGCTGTCGCGCAGCGCTGGCGCCAGGCGAGTCAGCCGATGACGCCCTGTACTCGGGCACCTTGGTCGTGCGCGGCCGCGCTCGCGGCCTGGTGCTGGCCACCGGCGCCCGCAGCGCGCTGGGCCGCATCGGCCAGTCGCTGGCCGGCATCGCGGTCCAGAGCACGCCGATCCAGCAGGAGACGCGGCGCATCGTCCAATGGATCGCTGTGGTCGGCCTGGCGCTGGCCGGCGCGCTGGCGCTGGCCTGGTGGTGGCTGATCGGCGATGGCTTGCGCGGTCTGCTGGCCGGCCTGACCTTGGCGATGGCCATCCTGCCCGAGGAGTTGCCGGTGGTGCTGACGCTGTTCCTCGGGCTGGGCGCCTGGCGGCTGGCGCGTGAGAAGGTGCTCGCGCGCAGCATCCCGGCGGTCGAACTGCTGGGCGCGACCACCGTGCTGTGCGTGGACAAGACCGGCACGCTGACGCTCAACCGCATGGCGCTGCGTCGGCTGTGGTCTGAGCAAGCCTTGCACGACGGCGTTCGACACCGCGACCAAGCGCTGCACGACGAGTTGCACGAGCTGCTGGAATATGCCGTGCTCGCCAGCCACCGCCTGGCTTTTGACCCGATGGAGACGGCGATCGCCGAAGCCGGGCAGCGGCTGCTCGCGGACACCGAACACCTGCACGCCGACTGGACCCTGGTCGATGACTACCCGCTGTCGGCCCAGATGCTGGCGATGTCGCGGGTCTGGCAGTCACCTGAGCACTTGGCCGATCCGCGCCAACACCTGATCGCGGCCAAGGGCGCGCCCGAGGCCATCGCCGACCTCTGTCACCTCGATGCGCAGGCCTGTGCCAAGATCGCTCGCCAAGTCGCCGCGATGGCTGGCGAGGGTTTGCGGGTGCTGGGCGTGGCACGGGCCCGCTTCGAGGGCGATGTGTTGCCCAGCCAGCAACACGATTTCGGCTTCGAGTTTCTGGGCTTGCTCGGCCTGGAAGATCCGCTGCGGCCCGACGTGCCGCGAGCCATCGCTGATTGCCGGGCCGCCGGTATCCGGGTGGTGATGATGACCGGCGACCACCCGGCCACCGCGGTCTCGGTGGCCCGGCAGGCGGGTCTGGAGGTCGACCGCCCGGTCATCACTGGCGCCGAACTCGCAGGCCTGAGCGACGAGGACTTGCGTGCTCGGCTGACCGACACCCACATCTTTTGCCGCGTCCAGCCCGAGCACAAGCTGCGCCTGGTGCAGGCCTTGCGCGCCCAGGGCGAGGTGGTGGCGATGACGGGTGACGGTGTCAACGACGCGCCGGCGCTCAAGGCCGCCGACATCGGTGTGGCGATGGGCGCGCGCGGCAGCGATGTTGCGCGCGAGGCCGCTGCGCTGGTGCTGCTCAACGACGATTTCGGCTCGCTCGTCACGGCGGTGCGCTATGGGCGGCGGGTGTTTGCCAACCTGCGCAAGGCCATCGTCTTCGTGGTGGCGGTGCATGTGCCCATCGTCGGGCTGTCTATCCTGCCGGTGCTGCTGGGCTGGCCGATGTTGCTGATGCCGGTGCACATCTTGTTCCTGCAACTGATCATCGATCCGGCCTGCTCGGTGGTGTTCGAGGCCGAGCCGCTAGAGCCCGACGCAATGCTTCAGCGCCCGCGTCAGCCCGATCAGCGCTTGTTCGACCGTGGGCTGATGAGGCGCGGGCTGTGGCAAGGCCTCGGCCTGTTGCTGCTGCTGCTGGCGGTGTGCGCTGCGGCGCGGACTTGGGCGCCAGCGGGTGGCCAGACCGACGACACCGCGCGGGCCTTGACCTTCATGGTGTTGGTGTTGTCCAACCTGGGTCTGATCCACGCCAACCGCTCTTGGGGCCGTAGCGCCTGGCGCGGCATGTCTCGGCAGTTCGGTGCGATCGTGCTCGCCACGCTGGTCTTGCTCGGCTGCGTGCTCTGCGTGCCGGTGGTCAGCCGCTTGTTCGTCTTCGCCCAACCCGGGCCTGCGCTGCTGCTCGTGGGCATCGGCGCAGCGGGACTGAGCTTGTTGTGGTTCGAGCTGGTGAAGTGGGCGCTGAGATCACGCGTTGCGCCGGCGGGCTGACCCGGCATTGTCGGGCCAGGTGTTCTCAGCCGACCGTGACCGCAATCTTGCCGATCCGGGCCTGCCAGGTCTTGGGGCCCGTGTCGTGAACGCTGGTGCCCTGGCTGTCCACCGCCACGGTCACCGGCATGTCCTTGACGTCGAACTCGTAGATCGCTTCCATCCCGAGGTCGGCAAACCCGACCACCTTCGCGCCCTTGATCGCTTTGGCCACCAGGTAGGCGGCGCCGCCCACGGCCATCAGGTAAGCGCTCTTGTGCTTCTTGATCGCCGCGATCGCGCTCGGTCCACGCTCGGCCTTGCCGACCATCGAGATCAGGCCGGTCTGGGCCAACATCATCTCGGTGAACTTGTCCATCCGGGTGGCGGTGGTCGGCCCGGCCGGACCCACCACCTCGTCGCGCACCGGGTCGACCGGACCGACGTAGTAAATCACCCGGTTGGTGAAGTCCACCGGCAACTTCTCGCCGCGCCCGAGCATGTCCTGGATTCGCTTGTGCGCGGCGTCGCGGCCGGTCAGCATCTTGCCGTTGAGCAGCAGCGTGTCGCCAGGCTGCCAGCTTGCGACCTCGGCCGGGGTCAGGCTGTTGAGGTCGACCCGCTTGCTCTTGTTGTAGTCGGGCGCCCAGGCCACGTCGGGCCACAAGTCCAGGCTGGGCGGATCCAGATAAGCTGGGCCGGATCCGTCGAGCACGAAATGGGCATGGCGGGTGGCCGCGCAGTTGGGGATCATCGAAACCGGAAAGCTCGCTGCGTGCGTCGGGTAGGTCTTGATCTTGACGTCTAGCACCGTGGTCAGCCCGCCCAGGCCTTGTGCGCCTATGCCCAGCGCGTTGACCTTCTCGTAGAGCTCGATGCGCAGTTCCTCCAGCTTGTTCTGCGGGCCGCGCGCCATCAGGTCGAACATGTCGATGTCTTCCATCAACACCTCCTTGGCCATCAGCACCGCTTTCTCGGCCGTGCCACCCACGCCCAGACCCAGCATGCCCGGCGGGCACCAACCCGCGCCCATCGTCGGCACGGTCTTGAGCACCCAGTCGACCAAGCTGTCGTTGGGGTTGAGCATCGCCAGCTTGGACTTGTTCTCGCTGCCGCCACCTTTGGCAGCGACGATCACGTCGAGCCGGTCGCCCGGCACCAACTCCATGTGGATCACCGCGGGGGTGTTGTCCTTGGTGTTCTTGCGATCGAAGATCGGGTCCGCCAGGATCGACGCGCGCAGCACATTGTCAGGGTTGAGGTAGCCCTGGCGCACGCCGGCGTTGACCGCGTCGGCGATCGAGCCGGCAAAACCCTCCCAGCGTACGTCCATGCCGATCTTGAGGAAGACGTTGACGATGCCGGTGTCCTGGCAGATCGGCCGCCGGCCTTCGGCGCACAGCTTCGAGTTGGTCAGGATCTGGGCGATCGCGTCCTTGGCTGCCGGCCCCTGCTCGCGCTCGTAAGCCCGCGCCAGGTGGGCGATGAAATCTGCCGGGTGGTAGTAGCTGATGTACTGCAGCGCGGCCGCAACGCTGTCTATCAGGTCGGCCTGGCGGATGGTGGTGGTCATGGAGGGGATCCGGGTCGGTGCGCTCAGTGCGCTGGCTGGCGCCGCAATGGCGAAATACTGAGTTCCCCGGCTTGGGGCCGTGGGATACCAGCGGTCAATCTTACCGAAGCAGGCGGGATCCTGGTCTGAACTTGGTCGGCTTGGCGACCGGCTGCGACTGGCTGCAGCTCGCCCACTGGCTCACCGGTCAGTGTTCAGCTGGCGGGTGCATGATCCGGTCAGCCATGGCGATGGCCAGCGCCGAGAACAGAAAGGCGATGTGGATGATGGTCTGCCACATCAGCACCTTGTCGGCGTAGTTGGCGGCGTTGATGAAGGACTTGAGCAAGTGGATCGAGCTGATGCCGATGATGGCCGTGGCGAGCTTGACCTTCAGAACCGAGGCGTTGACCTGGTCCAGCCATTCTGGTTGGTCGGGGTGACCTTGCAGCCGCAGCCTGGAGACAAAGGTTTCATAGCCGCCGATGATCACCATGATCAGCAGGTTGCTGATCATCACGACGTCGATCAGTGCGAGCACCACCAGCATGATGATGGTCTCGTTGAGTGCGACGATCGGCTCGTAGCCGATGATGGACTTGCCGTCAGCCCCACCCAGGATCGCGATTGCCTGGTAGCCGCTGCTCTTGACGAGCGTGGCCAATGCCGCTTGGTCGCCGAAAGCGGCTTCGATCAGGTGGACGAGTTCGACCCAGAACTGGGCCACATACACCGCTTGGGCCAGGATCAGCCCCAGGTAGAGCGGCAGTTGCAGCCAGCGGCTGGCAAAGATCAATCTTGGCAACGGCGACAGTCGGAGGGCTGGAGTCTTTGGGGTCTGTGCCATGGGCCTTGTCTGCCGTTGTAGAGAGAGTCGATTCTAGGCAGCGACTGTGTCAGGCTTCCTGGCGCAGATGGCGTGACGCAAGGTTTAGCGCGAACCGTTTTGTGCCAAGTAAGCACGTCGTAAGAGCCCCTGCATAAGGTTCGGGGTTATCGTCAATGTTTCCAAGTCCCAGGAGTCAAGCATGAGCGCAGATGGTCC
>RGQD01000560.1 GCA_010030205.1 Betaproteobacteria bacterium | reverse complement strand
GCCCGAGCGGCGCAGGCTGTCAAGCAAGAACCGGGTTCTGTCGAGGTTGGAGCGCAGGCCCAGGTCGAAGTCGAGTTCGCATTCGCCCGAGACGGCCGAGGCCAGGTGGAAAACCCCGTCAAAGCCACTGGCCAGCAGATCGCCTTGCTCCAGCAGCGGGCCGGCGTGGCTTTTGACACGGGCATCGGCCAGCAAATCGGCCGGCGCTGCAAACAAGTCGGTGATGACCAGTTCCTTGACGCTCTGGCCGGCCAACTGGCCGCGCTTGAGAATTTCACGGGCCAGTCGGCCGCCCAAAAAGCCGGCGCCGCCGGTGATCAGTATGCGCATGATGGTGTCAGTGGTTGTCTTTGGGAACAAAAGCGCCGCGCTGGCCGACCAGGAAATCCAGGTCGGCGCCTTCATCGGCCTGCAGCACATGGTCGATGTAGAGCTTCCAGTAGCCGCTGGCCATCGCCGGCGCGGGCGCGACCCAGGCGGCCAGCCGGCGCGCCATCTCAGCCTCGTCGATATGCAGGTGCAACTTGCGCGCCGGCACGTCGAGCGTGATCAGGTCGCCGTCCTGTACCACCGCCAACGGGCCGCCCGCCGCCGCCTCGGGCGCGGTGTGCAACACCACCGTGCCGTAGGCAGTGCCGCTCATGCGGGCGTCGCTGATGCGCACCATGTCGGTGATGCCTTTGCGCAGCACCTTGGGCGGCAGCGGCATGTTGCCGACCTCGGCCATGCCGGGATAGCCCTTGGGGCCGCAGTTCTTCAGCACCATGATGCAGGTCTCGTCGATGTCGAGCGCCTCGTCGTCGATGCGGGCGTGGAAATCGTCCGAATCCTTGAACACCACCGCGCGCCCGGTGTGCTTAAGCAGCGCCGGCGTGGCCGCGCTGGGCTTGATCACCGCGCCGCGCGGCGCCAGGTTGCCACGCAGGATCGCGATGCCGGCGCGCTCCTTGAACGGGTCGGCCAGGGTCTTGATGACCTGCGGGCCGTAGTTCACCGCATCGGCGAAGTTCTCGGCCACGGTCTGGCCGCTGACGGTGACGATATCGGTGTGCAGATGCTGGGCGATCTCCTTCATCACGACGGCCAAGCCGCCGGCGTAGCAGAAGTCCTCCATCAGGTACTGGCCGCTGGGCTGCAGGTTGACCAAGCAGGGCAGTTCGCTGCCCAGGCGGTCGAAGTCATCGATCGACAGCTTCACCCCGAGGCGCCCGGCAATCGCGATCAAGTGGATCACCGCGTTGGTGCTGCCGCCGATCGCCGCCAGCGTCTTGATCGCATTCTCGAAGGCCTCGCGCGTCAGTACCTGGCCGATGGTCTGGTCGTCGTGCACCATCTGCACGATGCGCCGACCGGCATTGCGTGCCAAGACGTTGCGTCGACCATCCACCGCCGGGTAGGCCGCGTTGCCGGGCAGGCCGATGCCGAGCGCCTCGACCATCGAGGCCATCGTGCTGGCCGTGCCCATGGTCATGCAATGGCCGTGGCTGCGGTGCATGCAGCTCTCAGCCTCAAAGAAGTCGGCCAGCTTGAGCGTGCCAGCGCGCACCTGCTCGCTCATGCTCCACAGACCGGTGCCCGAGCCGAGTTCCTGGCCACGCCACTTGCCGTTCAGCATCGGCCCGCCCGACACACCGATGGTCGGCAGGTTGACGCTGGAGGCGCCCATCAGCAGCGAGGGCGTGGTCTTGTCGCAGCCCATCAGCAGCACCACGCCGTCGATCGGGTTGCCGCGGATGCTTTCTTCCACATCCATGCTGGCCAGGTTGCGGTACAACATAGCGGTCGGGCGCAACAGGGTCTCGCCCAGGCTCATCACCGGGAACTCGAGCGGAAAGCCGCCAGCCTCGTAAACGCCGATCTTGACCTGCTCAGCCAAGGTACGGAAATGGCTGTTGCAAGGCGTCAACTCGGAGAACGTGTTGCAGATGCCGATCACCGGCCGGCCATCGAACTGGTCGTGCGGCACGCCCTTGCCCTTGACCCAGCT
>RGQD01000559.1 GCA_010030205.1 Betaproteobacteria bacterium | reverse complement strand
GCGACTTCTACATCGACCCCTGGCGGCCGGTCGACCGGGCCGTCATCACCCACGCGCACAGCGACCACGCCCGGCCCGGCCACGGCCATTACCTGGCGCAGTGCGACGGCGAGGGCATCCTGCGGCGGCGGCTTGGCGCTGACATCGCATTGCAATCGCTGGCCTATGGCGAGGTGGTCGAGCACCACGGCGTGAAGCTGTCGCTGCACCCGGCCGGTCATGTGCTGGGCTCGGCCCAGGTCAGGCTGGAACACGGCGGCAGGGTCTGGGTCGCGTCGGGCGATTACAAGCTGGAGGACGACGGCACCTGCGCGCCCTTCGAGCCGGTGCGCTGCGACACCTTCATCACCGAATCGACGTTTGGTTTGCCGATCTACCGCTGGCCCTCGCAGGCGGCGCTGTTTGCCGAGATCAATGCCTGGTGGCGCGGCAATGCCGAGGCCGGCCGGGCCTCGGTGCTGTACGCCTATGCCTTCGGCAAGGCGCAGCGGCTGCTGCACGGGGTGGACGCGAGCATCGGGCCGGTTGTCACGCATGGCGCGGTCGAGCCGCTGAACGAGGTGTACCGGGCGGCGGGCGTCGTGCTGCCGCCGACGTTCACCGTCAGCGATCCGATGCTCGACAAGTCGGCCTTGGGCCGCAGCCTGGTGATCGCTCCGCCATCCGCCGCAGGCACAGCCTGGATGAAGCGCTTCGGTGCGCATTCCGATGCCTTCGCCAGCGGCTGGATGCTGATGCGCGGCAAGCGGCGGCGGCGCGGGGTGGACCGCGGTTTTGTGATGTCCGATCACGCCGACTGGCCCGGCTTGCAGCGCGCGATCACGGCCACCGGGGCCGAACGGGTGTTTGTCACCCACGGCAGCGTGGCGGTGATGGTGCGCTGGCTGGAGGAACAGGGCTTGTCGGCGCAGGGATTCAAGACCGAGTATGGCGATGAGGACGATGCGGTTGTTGAAACTGCGGCAGATCCCGCCGCATGAAAGCATTTGCCGCGCTCTACCGCGACCTCGACGCCTCCACCGCCAGCTTGGCCAAGCAAGCGGCGCTGCAAGCCTATTTTCGCGCTGCGCGGCCGCAAGATTGCGCCTGGGCGGTCTACTTCCTGGCCGGCGGCAAGCCGCGCCAGCTGGTGCCCGGCAAGCTCTTGCGCGAGTTGGCGCGCGAGGCCGCTGGGCTGCCGGAATGGCTGTTCGTCGAAAGCTATGAGGCGGTCGGCGATCTGGCGGAAACGATCGCCTTGCTGTTGCCGCCGCCCGCCGCGCCGGTTGAGCGCAGCTTGAGTGACTGGTTGCTCAATCACCTGCTGCCGCTGCGTGGTCTGCCGCCCGATGAGTTGTCGCTGCGGCTGCGCCGGCAATGGAGCGAACTGCCCGCGGCCGACCGCTTTGTCCATCTGAAACTGATCACCGGCGCTTTCCGGGTCGGCGTGTCCAAGCTGCAGGTGACGCAGGCGCTGGCGGCCGTCAGTGGCGTCGACGCCAAGCAGGTGGCCCAGCGGCTGATGGGCTACACGCGGATCGGGGCGATGCCTTCGGCAGAAGATTTTTCAGCCCTGGTTGCGCCCGGCGAAGCAACAGCGCTCAGCGGTCAGCCGTTTCCATTCTTCCTCGCCCACCCGTTCAATCAGCCGCTGGCCGCGTTTGACGCCTTGCTCGGCGCACCGAGCGACTGGCTGATCGAATGGAAGTGGGACGGCATCCGCGCCCAGTGGGTGCAGCGCGGCGGCGCCGTGTCGGTCTGGTCGCGCGGCGAGGAGTTGGTCAGCGAGAGCTTCCCGGAATTGCTGGCGCTCGATCTCCCGGACGGCACGGTGCTGGACGGCGAAATCCTGGTCTGGCGCGATGGGCAGGTTCAGTCCTTTGCCGAACTGCAGCGGCGGCTCGGTCGCAAGGCGCTGGGGCCGAAGTTGCTGCGCGAGCTGCCG
Source organism: Betaproteobacteria bacterium (assembly GCA_010030205.1). GTDB lineage: Bacteria > Pseudomonadota > Gammaproteobacteria > Burkholderiales > Burkholderiaceae_C > Pseudaquabacterium. The sequence goes on along the minus strand of RGQD01000559.1, from coordinate 66 downwards.
GTCGTGCTGTGCGCCTATGACCTGCTGGAAAGCGGTGGCATCGACCGCCGCGCCGAGCCTGCGCAC
>RGQD01000558.1 GCA_010030205.1 Betaproteobacteria bacterium | reverse complement strand
CAAGACCAGCAATGTCAACGCGCTCGTGTTGATGGGCCAGCTGACCGAGCGCAGCCCGGGGCAGGTGGGAACAACCAAGTTTCGCCCGCCGTTCAAGCCGGTGACATTGGGTGCCCTCGCGGCGGGTCGCAGCGGCGCCCGCTACAAGCCACTCAAGCGCATGCCGGGGCACGCATGGCACGACGCGCACGCACCGGTTTGGGAAGAGTTTGGCGGCTGGCACCGCCCTGCAGCATACATGCGCGATGGTGAGTCGCTGAACGACGCCGCCGAGCGCGAAGCACTCCACGTTCGCACACACGTCGGTCTGTTCGAGGCCTCACCGCTCGGCAAGATCGAGCTGTACGGTCCTGATGCAGCGAGCTTCCTCGACTTGATGTACGTCGGCACCATGTCCACCCTCGCTATCGGCCAGGCGCGCTACGGCCTGCTGCTGCGTGAAGATGGCGTGATCTTCGACGACGGCATCGTGGCACGCCTGGGTGAGCAGCACTTCTGGGTCAACACGACGTCAGGCGGCGCAGAGCGTGTTGCGCTGGCTTTCGAGGAATGGCTGCAGTGCGAGTATGTTGACCACCGCGTGCTGGTCACGCCCGTCACTTCGGCCTGGGGCAACGTCACAGTCGCCGGACCCAAGGCCTGGGCCTTGCTGCAGGCCGCCGGTCTTGATGCCGCATTGGCACCCACGGAGATGCGGCACATGACATGCCGTGAGGTGAACCATGGTGGCGTCGCGATGCGCGTCTTGCGCGCCAGCTTCAGTGGTGAGCTCGGGTACGAGATCAATGTGCCCGCGCAGCACACGCAGGCGCTGCTCGAACAACTGTGGCGCGCTGGACAGCCCTTTGGGGTGATGCCCTATGGTGTTGAGGCGCTGATGATCCTGCGCACTGAAAAGGGCTACCTGCATCTGGGCGCCGACACCGACGGCACGACCTTCCCGGGTGACGTCGGTCTGGACCGCGGCATCGACAAAAAGGCGGCCAACTTCGTCGGCCGGCGCTCGCTGCTGCGTCCGGTGGCGACCGATCCCGATCGCATGCAACTCGTTGGTCTGCTGCCGCAGGATCGCAGCAGCCGACTGCCCGTGGGCGCCCACATCACGGTGCACGCCCCACCGGGCCCGATCGAAGGCTATGTCACCTCCAGCGTCTTCAGTCCGGTGCTGGGTCATCCTGTCGCGCTGGCCATGCTCAAGCGCGGCGGCCAACGCGTCGGGGAGCACGTGACGGCTTACCACCTGGGGAGTCCATTCGCAGCCGAGGTGGTCAAGACTCCTTTCTTCGATGTCGCCGGAGATCGTTTGAATGGTTGATCGTTTGGTCTCTTCAAGAAATCTCGACGCTCAATTGCAGGCAGCGTTGCCACCGGCCACGCGGACACTGAAAGTGTCGGTGGTTGAAGGCCTGCATGTGCTGGACTTGCGCCATCTCGCAGGCGGCGCAGCGGCCGTCGACGAGGTCCTCACTGCGAACCATCTCACTGCCTTGCCCAAGCCGGGAACATGCCTCAGCGACGACCCGTGGCAGGTTTGGATCGGCCCAACACAGAGCCTGTTGCTGACGGCAATAGGCCGGGTTGCCGACGACGTTCTGGCAAAGCTGCACCCGGGTTGCAACGGCCTGGCCTGCGTGGTGGATCAGTCGGCCGGATGGCTGGTGTTCGAACTGCTCGGCCCGGGCGTGGACGAACTACTGCCACGTCTGTTCGATGCCGGCGCAATCCCCTGGCACGCGGGTCAGGGAGCGCGCGCAAGGTTCATGGACATCAGCGCCGTGGTCATGCGCGTGACGCCGGACCGGGTCTTGCTCGCGGTTGAACGACCGCACGCAAGCTATGCGGCTCAATGGATCGGCCATGCGTGGCGAGCTGCTCCAGGTTCAATGCAGACGATGGCGACGGACTGTGCTGTCAGAGATCGATAGCGCGCGTGAGGTGCGACCGCAAGGATTTGGTTGCGGGTTCACGCGCTGCCTGCGTGTGGTGCACGGCAAGGGATTGGGCTCACCCGGCCGCCAACC
>RGQD01000557.1 GCA_010030205.1 Betaproteobacteria bacterium | reverse complement strand
GCCACTTTGCTTGATCCCCACGGGGGGCGGCCGGCTTCGGCCGGCCTTGGGGCGCTCAGTCGTCTGCCATCAGTCTGTCGGCGCGCGCTGAACCTAGGCTTGGCCTTGGCCTGCCTGCACTTCGGTGCGCAGGCTGCTGAACCTGGCTTGCGCGCCGTGCAGGTCAGCGATCGCGTTTGGTTCTTCCAGGGTGCGGCGGCGCTGGGGTCTGCGGCCAACCGAAACTTCATCTCGAATGCAGGCTTCGTCGTGACCGATGGCGGTGTCGTCGTGGTCGACGCGCTCGGCTCACCAGTGCTGGCCGCTGAAATGCTGGCCGAGATCCGCCGCGTCACGGACCAGCCGCTTCGATTCGTCATCGTCACCCACTACCACGCCGACCACATCTACGGGCTGCAGGTGCTCAAGGAGGCTGGTGCGACGATCGTCGCGCATCGCGCAGCGGGTGAATACCTGCACTCCGACGCCGCTCGCAAGCGCCTGGCTGACAGCCGGCAGTTGATGGCGCCCTGGGTCAATCAAGACACCTATCTCGTGGCTGCCGACCGCTGGCTGACCGGCGACGAGACGCGCCTGCGCGTGGGTTCCTACGACGTGTTGATCCGCCATGCCGGGCCGGCGCACACGCCCGAGGACCTGGTCGTGTCGGTGCCAAGACTGGGCGTGCTGTTCACTGGCGACCTGGTCTTCAGCGGTCGCTTGCCATTTGTCGGGCAGGCCGACAGCCGGCGCTGGATCGCCGCGCTGGATCGCTTGATTGCCGACCCGCCGCAGCTGGTGATTCCCGGTCACGGCCCGGTCTCGACGGATGCGCTGGCCGGCCTGGTGTTGACGCGCGACTACCTGCTTTTCTTGCGCAGCGCGATGGGCGAGGCGGCACGCAAGCTCGAACCCTTCGAGCAAGCCTACGCTGCGACCGACTGGTCGCGGTTTGAGGCAATACCGATGTTTGGCGCCGCCAACCGGATGAACGCGTACAACACCTACCTGTTGATGGAGCATCAGGGTGAGCATCAGGGTAAGCAACAGGGCGGGCAAGCGACCAAGCCCTGAGTGGCTGGGTGCGTCCCAATTCATAGAATCGACGATGTAAGGATCAATCCGAATGACGGTTGCTTGGAACCTGTTCACCCCTTGGGCTTCGTTGGCCGGTGGTCTGTTGATCGGCCTGGCTTCGGCGCTCTATGTGCTGGGCAACGGTCGCATCGCGGGCATTGCCGGCATCGTGGCGAGTCCGTTGCGGGCCCTGAGTTCCGGTGCGCGCTTGATGCCCGAGCGCAAGCACTTGCTGTTCATCGGTGGCCTGCTGCTGTCGCCCTGGATCTGGCGCCTGTTCGCACCGCTGCCCGCAGCCACCGTCGATGTCGGGGTGGTCGGATTGGTGGTCGCGGGCTTGCTGGTGGGCATAGGCGCACGCATGGGCAATGGCTGCACCAGTGGCCATGGCGTTTGCGGCTTGAGCCGCTTGTCCCCGCGTTCGATGGTCAACGTGCTGGCCTTCATGGGTGCAGGCGTTGTCACGGTGTTCGTGCTCCGTCACGTTCTGTGAAAGGCTGACCATGCGCAGCTTGATTGCCCTGGTCAGCGGCCTGGTCTTCGGCCTCGGCCTGATCGCCGGCGGCATGACCGACCCGGCCAAGGTCAAGGCTTTCCTGGATCTGTTCGGCGCTTGGGACCCCAGCTTGGGGCTGGTGATGGGCGGCGCGATCGCAGTCGGTGTGTTCGCTTTTGCCGCAGCCAGACGCCGCACCCAGTCCTGGACCGGTGAGCACATGGAACTGCCAACCATCGCGGTGATCGACCGTCGGCTGATCGTCGGCGGCATGCTGTTCGGCATGGGCTGGGGCATCGGCGGTTTCTGTCCAGGGCCGGCGCTGGTGGCTTTGGGCAGCGAAGGCGTCCAGGTCCGCAGGCGGTATTCCGAGGTGCGTGCCCGGGCACGCCGGCGCCACGGGCGCGGCGGCACCGGCAAGGGTTCGTGCTGCGGCTTATCCCCCGAATCCGACCCATCATCGTATTTCGACAT
>RGQD01000556.1 GCA_010030205.1 Betaproteobacteria bacterium | reverse complement strand
CCTCTCAAGCAAATGTGGCTTTGCCACTTTGCTTGATCCCCACGGGGGGCGGCCGGCTTCGGCCGGCCTTGGGGCGCTCAAGTGGACCCGCGACCAGATGGCGCAGCGCGTGGCGCGCGACATCCCGGACGGCTCGGTCGTCAACCTGGGCATCGGCCTGCCCACCTTGGTGGCCAACCACTTGCCCAAGCCCGGCTCCGCCGACGACCGAGAAATCATGATGCAGAGCGAGAACGGCGTGATCGGCTTCGGCCCGGCGCCGCCGCCGGGCGAAGAAGACTACGACCTGATCAACGCCGGCAAGCAACCGATCACGCTATTGCCCGGCGGCTGCTACTTTCACCATGCCGACAGCTTCGCGATGATGCGCGGCGGTCACCTCGACATCTGCGTGCTGGGCGCGTTCCAGGTCTCAGGACAGGGCGATCTGGCGAACTGGCACACCGGCGCGCCCGGCGCAATCCCTGCAGTGGGCGGCGCGATGGATCTGGCCAGCGGCGCGAAACAAACCTTCGTGATGATGGAGCACCGCACCAAGTCGGGCGAGTCGAAGATCGTCGCCGACTGCAGCTACCCGCTCACCGGCATGGGCTGCGTGCGCCGCATCTACACCGACTTGGCGGTGCTTGAAATCACAGCGGCCGGTGTCAAGGTGCTCGAGTGCATTGAAGGCCTGAGTTTCGACGACTTGCAGGCCGCCACCGGCGTGCCCTTGCTGCGCTGATCGCGCGGGTTTCCATGCTACCGTTTGACGCCATCAATGATTGATCTCACATAAGGAATGACAGCATGAGGGTGAATTTGACTGCCAGGAGCTTGGCCATGGGCTGCGTCTCCCTGGCGATGGCGATGCCGGCCTGGGCGGCCAATGTCAAGGTGACGCCGCTCGGTGGCCAGCAGGGTGAGTTTTGCCCGCAAGACCGGGCGATGTTGTTCGAAGACCCGAACGGCACGCGAGTCCTCTACGACGCCGGCCGCACGGTGGCTGGCGCAAGCGACCCCCGTCTGGGCAAGGTCGACATCATCCTAGTCAGCCACATGCACGGCGACCACCTCGGCAACGCGCACAACAAGGCGCCCAATGCCGGCAGCTGTGCCCAACCCGACGTGTCGGTCTCGGCGATGCCGGTGTCGAACAGCGTCAAGATCGCACTCGCCAAGCAGTCCAAGATCGTGACCGGCAGCGAAATGCCCCCGTTCTTCGCTGGCAAGCTCAAAGCCAATGGCGGCGACCCGAAGAACTCGATCCTGGCACGCTTTGGCGGCAGCGTGAAGCTGGGCGGTGTGACGATCGCGACGGTGACGGCAGCGCACAGCAACGGCTTGGACCCGGACTACATCGGTGGCGAGTTGGGCAAGGGCATGAGCGAAGCCGGCATCGCGGGTTATGTCGGCGAAGCCACCGGCTATGTGCTGACCTTCAGCAATGGCTTGGTGGTCTATCTCTCGGGCGATACCGGCATCACCTCTGACCAAGAAAATGTGGTGCGCGGTTACTACAAGGCCAAGCTCGCGGTGATGAACATCGGCGATGGCTTCACCACTGGCCCGAAAGAAGCAGCCCATGTGATCAACGAGTTGGTCAAGCCTGCGTCGGTGATCGCGTCTCACGCCAATGAAGTCGCGACCAACGGCGGCAAGTTGCTGCCGGGCACCAAGACCGAGGCCTTTGTCAAGGCCGTCAAGGTGCCCGTCCACCTGCCGCTCAGCGACCGGACGATGGAGTTTGACGACAGTGGCCAATGCGTCGCCGGTTGCTAGCCCGCTGCTGAGTTGGCGTTGACCTGATCGGCGGCCTGCTGGTCGCACCGCAGCGCTTTGCCCTTGAGCGGCGCTGGCTCCACCACCGGCTGCGGCCTTGACCGCTGGCCGGCCCGACGAGGACTGACCGATGTTCGACACCCCCGAACTTGCTGCGTTTCGCGCGCAGGTGAAACAGTTCGTGCAGCAACAACTGCCGACCGACCTGCGTGCCACCGTGCGCGCAGGTCGACAGCTCAGCGCAGCGCAGTACCGCGCCTGGCATGC
>RGQD01000555.1 GCA_010030205.1 Betaproteobacteria bacterium | reverse complement strand
CGGGCTGGAGCCGATCTACCGGCCTCAGGAGGTGCTGCGCCTGTTCGCAGCAATCGCCGCGGCCTGGCCCGATGCCGAACTGGTGGTGGCCAACGACGGCTCGCTGCGCCAGGCGTTGCAAGCCCAGGCCGCCGCGCTGGGTCTGGCGTCGCGGGTGCGCTTCGTCGGCAGGCTCAGCGCCGCTGAACAGGCTTTGCAATACGCCCAGGCCCGCTGGTACCTGAGCCTGCCCGAGAGCGATTCGGTCTCGGTCTCGGTGCTGGAGGCGATGGCGCAGGGCTGCATCCCGGTGCTGTCGGACCTGCCCGCCAACCGCGAGTTGGTGCGCAACGGTGACAACGGGCTGGTGCTGGACGGCGTTGGCGCGCCGGCCAACAGTGTGCTGATGCCGGCATTGGACGCCTTGCTGGCACGCGGCGAGGCCATCGCCGTAGCCAACCACGCGTGGGTGGCGGCGCACGCGATGTTCGGCCCGGCGGTCACCGTGTTTCTGGCCCGGCTGCGCGAGATCCAGGCGGCGGGCCTTCGATGAACATCCTGCTGATCAACCACTACGCCGGCAGCCCGGCGCTGGGCATGGAATACCGGCCCTATTACCTGGCGCGGGAATGGGTTCGCGCCGGCCACCGCGTGCAGATCGTGGCTGCTGATTTCTCGCATGTGCGCTCGCGCCAACCTGTTGCCGGCGACGAAACCATCGACGGCATCGCCTACCGCTGGCTCCAGACCCCGTCCTACCAGGGCAACGGCGCAGGCCGAGTCTGGAACATCTGGCGCTTCCTGTCGCAGGTGTGGCGGCAAAGCGCGCGCCTGGTGCGCGAGTTCAAGCCCGACGCGGTGATCGCGTCGAGCACCTACCCGATGGACATCTGGGTCGCGCGCCGCATCGCCCGCCAGGCCGGGGCTCGGCTGGTGTTCGAGGTGCATGACCTGTGGCCGCTGAGCCCGATCGAGCTGTCGGGCATGTCGCCAAAGCACCCCTTCATCCGCCTGTGCCAGGCCGCCGAGGACGCCGCTTACCGCGACGCCGATGTGGTGGTGTCGATGCTGCCCAAGGTGCAGGGCCACATGGCCGACCATGGGCTGGACCTGAGCAAGCTGCACATCGTGCCCAACGGCATCACGCCCGAAGACTGGCAGCATCAGGCGGCGCCGCTGCGCGAGGATGTGGCGCGCGCCATCGCCGCGCATCGCGCTGCCGGTCGCACCGTGGTCGGTTACGCCGGCTCTATGGGCTTGCCCAACGCGCTCGACGTGCTGCTCGACGCTGCCGCGCTGCTGCGCGATCAGCCGCTCGCCATCGTGATGGTGGGTGACGGCCATGAGCGCGCCCGCCTGGCGCAGCGCGTCGCCGACCAAGGTCTGACCCAGGTCACGCTGCTGCCGCCGATCCCGAAAGCGCAGATTCCGGCTTTTCTGGCGCAGATCGACATCGCCTACATCGGCTGGCAGCGGGTGCCGATCTACCGCTTTGGCATCGCGCCGAACAAGCTGATGGACTACATGATGGCCGGCTGCGCGGTGCTGCACAGCGTCGAAGCCGGCAACGACCCGGTGGCCGAGAGCGGTTGCGGCCTGACGGTGGCGCCCGAGAACCCGCAATCCGTGGCCGAGGGGTTGCGTCGGCTGGCCGCTTTGCCTGCCACCGAGCGGCTGGCGATGGGCGAGCGCGGCCGAGCTTTCGTGCTGGCCCACCACAGCTACCCGGTGCTGGCGCAGCGCTTCATAGCGGCGATACGGCGATGAGCGATCAGCGCCCCGTCGACGAGACCCTGGCGGTGGCCGAGCGCTATGCCCGCCGCCGGGCCAGTGCCCTGACCGACCGCTACAGCCTGCTGCGGCCCGATGTCTGGCAGTCGGTGCACGAACGCCAGCGCGCGATGCTCAAGCTCTTCGTTCGGCTCGGGTTCTCAGACCTGGCCCGGCTGCGCGTGCTCGAAGTCGGTTGCGGCACGGGCGGCAACCTGCTCGAGTTGCTGCGAATGGGCTTCGCACCCGAGAACCTGGCTGGCGCCGAACTGCTGCCCGAT
>RGQD01000554.1 GCA_010030205.1 Betaproteobacteria bacterium | reverse complement strand
CGCTAATTTGGGAGACCACCCCCACCAGCGCGTCAAGTTGCACTGCGCTCAAGCTCACCACCTGGTCGGTGCGCAGGGCCACGATGCCATCTGTGCGTAGCGCGGCAACGTCTCGGGTCTCCAGGGCCCGAACCTGCGCTGTGTTCAGGCCCAGGTTGATCTGCGCAGTGGTCAGGGCCGCCACTTGCTCAGTGGTGAGGCCGACAATGCCTGCGGTGGTGAGGGCGGTAATCTGCGCGGTGGCAAGCGCAGCAATGTCCCGCGTCTCCATTGCTGCCACCTGCGCCGTACTCAGGCCCTGGGCCACCTGCGCCGTGGTCAGAGCCACCACCTGCGCGGTGGCCAGGGCCACGATGCCCGCGGTGGTGAGCGCTGCAATGTCTCGGGTCTCCATGGCCCGAACCTGCGCGGTACTCAGAGCGGCGATCTGCGCGGTGGAGAGGCCCAGGTTGACCTGCTCGGTGGTGAGCGCCACCACCTGCGCCGTAGTAAGACCCAGACCGATCTGCGCCCCGCTCAGGGTGGCGATCTGCGCGGTGTTGAGGGCGGCGATCTGCGCCGCGCTCAGGGCGGCAATCTGCGCGGTGGCAAGCGCAGCAATGTCCTGGGTCTCCATTGCCGCCACCTGCACTGTGCCCAGGCCCAGGCTGATTTGCGCGGTAGACAGGCCCAGGGCCACCTGCGCCGTGGTCAGGGCCACCACCTGCTCGGTGGTCAAGGAGGCAATCTGCGCGGTGGCAAGCGCGGCAATGTCCTGGGTCTCGATTGCTGCCACCTGCACTGTGCCCAGGCCCAGGCTGATCTGCTCGGTGGAGAGGCCCAGGGCCACCTGCGCGGTGGTCAGGGCCACCACCTGCGTGGTGGTCAGACTCAGGCTCACCTGGGTGGTGGTGAGGGCCGCCACATTGGTGGTGGTGAGGGCGGCGATGTCGCCGGTCTCCATGACGGCGATCTGTGCAGTGGACAGGCCCTGGTTAATCTGCGCGGTGGTCAGGCCCTGGTTGACTTGGGCGCTGCTCAGGCCCACCACCTGCGCGGTGCTCAAGGAGGCAATCTGCGCGGTGGTAAGCGCTGCAATGTCCTGGGTCTCCATCGCCGCCACCTGCGCCGTACTCAGGCGCAGGTTGATCTGTGCGGTGGTGAGGGCCATCACCTGTGCAGTGGTCAGGGCGGCCACCTGTGCGGTGGACAGGGCCAGGCTAAGCTGGGTGTTGGTGTGCGCGGTTTTTACACTGAATTGATAGTTTCTACCGGTGAATGTTGAACGGAAAACAACGGTGCCGCCAATGTTTTGCGCCGTGATGTCTTGTCCATCGTTTTCCTGGGAGGTCCAATAACCGGGTGATCCACCCAACGTCGAAATAACGCCGCCGTTGTCCTGCGTCTGCGTACCGTCTTTCCAGCCAAAAAAGTAGTTTGCGTTCGCAACGGTTGTATCGCCCGCAAGCACGTTGAAGGCCAAGTCGTTGTAGACGGTGGTTCCTTGGGCTTGTTGGGTGCTGCCGATGGCCCGCAGCACATAGTCATTGCCGACCTTCTCGAAAAGCAACGGGGTGATGCTGCGAGAACCGCTAAAAGAACCAGATGCGAAGCTCCAGGAAAGCACACGTTGACCGATGGCCGATGCAAAGCCATCGACCGGCATCAGGTACACGCTCTGATAGCCATCGACTCCTCCGCCCGTGCTCAAACCAAAGTTGATGGGCGTATTGGTAAGCCCGGCGCTGGCCCCCACATTCACTGTGGCCGTCAAGGCCGCCACATTGGCGGTGGTCAGCGAGGCAATCTGCGTGTTGGAGAGAGCTGCAATGTGCTGCGACTCCATCGCCGCAACCTGCACTGTGCCCAGGCCCTGGGCCACCTGCTCGGTGGTCAGGGCCACCACCTGGGCAGTGCTCAGGGCGACGATCTGTGCGCTGCCCAGGGCGGCCACTTGGGTGGTGGTCAAGACGGCAATGTCGGCTGTCTCGATGGCCAGCACCTGGGCAGTGGTCAGGCCAAGGGCAAGTTGCGCGGTGGTCAGGCCCTGCGCCAC
>RGQD01000553.1 GCA_010030205.1 Betaproteobacteria bacterium | reverse complement strand
GCAGGCCACCAGCATCGCCGCCGATCCACTCAGCGAGAACAGCAAGCCGCCCCACTGGTACAGCAGCCCCGACAGCAAGGTGCCGATGAAGCGGCCGAGGGCGTTGGCGGCGTAGTAGAAACCCACATCTTCAGCCGCTTTCTCAGACCCAGCGTAGGCCAGGATCAGGTACGAGTGGACAGAGGAGTTGACCGCAAAGGCGAAGCCAAACAAGCCCAAACCACCCACCACCACCCAGGTCAGCTGCGGCACCTTCAAGGCCACGAGCAGCGCGAGCGCGATCGGCACCACCGCCAGCAGCGCTGACCACCACCGAGCGGCAGGCACCTCGGCGCTCAGTCCATCGTCGCTACGCTTCACCAGCCCGGGCGCCAGCGCCTGCACCAGGCCGTAGCCGATGGTCCACGCCGCCAGAAAACCACCGACCATCGTGAAAGTCCAGCCAGACGCGTACAGGAACACCGGCACGCCAACAACGAACCAGACATCGCGCGCGCCGAACAAAGCCACGCGGGCGGCGGCCAGCAGGTTGATGGCGCGGTGCTTCGCAAACAACTCCTTGGCCGATTTCGACGCCTTGGCCTTGCCCATCAGCGGCGGCACGAAGGTGACCACGCCGATCAGCACCAAACCCAGCAGCCCCGCCATCGTCCACAGCGAGACCTGAAACCCCAGTCGGTCCAGCAGCAACCCGCCGAGGAAGAAGCCCACGCCCTTCATCGCGTTCTTGCTGCCGGTGAACCAGGCCACCCACTTGAAGAGCTGGCCCGACGCCGTGCCGGCGGTCAGCTTGATGGCCGATTTGCTGGCGGTCTTGGTCAGGTCCTTGGCCACACCGCACACGCCTTGCGACAGCACCACCCAAGCCACCGACATCGTCACCGTCCAGCTCGGCGACAACTGCGACAACAGCAGAAAGCCAGTGATCTGTGTGCACAGGCCCACGGTCAACATGCGGGCGATGCCGTAGCGCGTGGCGAGCCAGCCGCCGATCAGGTTGGCCAGCACGCCCATGGCTTCGTACAGCAGGAACAGGAAGGCCAGCGTGAAAGGCGAATAGCCCAAGCGATAGAAGTGCAGCAGCACCAGCATGCGCAAGGCGCCGTCGGTGAGCGTGAAACCCCAGTACGCCGCGGTGACGATGGCGTAGTTGCGCGTGCCGTTGGACTGCGTAAGCCTCGGGGCCTGAGGTGACGGGGTGGCAGGGCTGCTCACGGTCAGAGGCCTTGCGCTTGCATGTGGCAAGCCAGGTCCACCATGCGGCAGGCGTAAGCCATCTCGTTGTCATACCAGGCGTAGACCTTGAGCATCGTGCCCGCGGTGACCAAGGTGGACAGCGCGTCGATGACCGCGCTGCGCGTGTCGCGGGCGTAGTCGGCGCTGACGAGCGGCCGTTCTTCGTAACCCAGGATGCCGGCCAGCGGGCCCTTGGCGGCTTTGGCGAACAGGCTGTTCACTTCCTCGGCCGTGGTCTCGCGCTTGAGCTCGAACACGCAATCGGTCAGCGATGCGTTGAGCACCGGCGCGCGCACCGCATGGCCGTTGAGCTTGCCTTTGAGCTCGGGGTAGATCAGCGCGATGGCCGTGGCGCTGCCGGTGGTCGTCGGCGCCAGACTCAGCATCGCGCTGCGGGCACGGCGCAAGTCCTTGTGCGGCGCGTCGACCATCAGGTTGGTGTTGGTCGGGTCGTGGATCGTGGTGATTTGGCCGTGCCGGATGCCGATCGCCTCATGCACGACCTTGACCACCGGCGCCAGGCAATTGGTGGTGCAGGATGCGGCCGTCACGATGCGGTCCCGCGCCGGTTCGTAGAGCTGGTGGTTGATGCCGACCACGATGTTCAGGACGTCGCCGACCTTGACCGGCGCGGCCACGATCACGCGCTTGGCGCCCCGGTCGAGATGACCCTGCAGTGTCTCGGGCGTCAGAAACTTGCCGGTGCACTCCAGCACCAAGTCGACACCGAGATCGCCCCATGGAATCTCGGCGGCACTAGGCTGCGATGAAAACGCCAGTTGCCGGCCGGCGATGCGGATCGCG
>RGQD01000552.1 GCA_010030205.1 Betaproteobacteria bacterium | reverse complement strand
GCCGTCGGCGTGCCGCTGGGCGTTGTGCTGGGCAGCGCCGAAGGCGCGTACCGAAGCGTTGAGTTCTTGATCGACTTCTTTCGCTCGACGCCGAGTTCAGCGCTGATCCCGCTGTTCCTGCTGATCTTCGGCATCACCGACATCAACAAGATCGCCATCGCCAGCTTCGGCGCGATGTTGATCGTGTTGTTCAACAGCGCCTACGGCGTGATGAACGCGAAGAAGACCCGGGTGATGGCCGCACAGATCATGGGCGTGTCGAAGTGGCATGTGTTCAAGGACGTGATGTTGATGGAGAGCCTGCCGCAGACCTTCGTCGGTCTGCGCAGCGCGGTGAGCATGGCGTTGGTGATCGTGATCGTCGCCGAGATGTTCATCGGCAGCGAGACGGGTCTGGGCCACCGCATCATCGACGCGCAGCAGGTTTTCAACGTCAAGGAGATGTACTGCTCCATCCTGGTGACCGGCGCGCTGGGCTACGGCCTGAACCTGCTCTTCCTGCTGGCTGAAAAGCGGCTGATCCATTGGAGCGGAAAAGCATGAGCGGCCCGATGTCGAGCATGCACGGCGCTACCGCGCTGTCCGGCGGTGCCCCAGACACCGTTCTCACGCTGCCGCCGGCGCCGGGGACCCATGTGACCGTGCGGGGCTTGAGCAAGAGCTTTGCCGGCGCACCGCTGTACACGAACTTCAGCCTCGACCTGCCGCGCAGCAAGATCGTGTCGATCTTCGGACCCAACGGCTGCGGCAAGTCGACCTTGATGAACATGATCGCCGGGCTGTTGTCGCCGGATACCGGCGAGATCCTGTTCGACGGCAAGTCGCTCAAGGACACGCAGATCGGCTACGTGTTCCAGAACTACCGCGACGCGTTGTTCCCCTGGATCACCGCATGGGACAACATCGCCTACCCGCTCAAGCGTCAAGGCATGAAGCCTGCCGCGGTGAAGGCGCGGGTCGAGGAACTGGTAGCACTGTTCGAGATCCGCTTCGACTTGCAGCGTTACCCCTACGAGCTGTCGGGGGGGCAGATGCAGACGGTGTGCATCATGCGGTCGATGGCCACCCGGCCCGAAGTGCTGTTCCTCGACGAACCGTTCTCGGCGCTGGATTTTGAGATGACCTTGTTCATCCGTGCCAAGTTGCAAGAGGCTCACCTGGCCACCGGCACCACGATGGTCATCGTCTCCCACGACCTAGAGGATGCGGTATTTCTGGCCGATCGCATCCTGCTGCTGACGCGTCGGCCGACCCGGATCGCTGAGATCGTGCCTTTCGATTTACCGCGCCCACGCCTGCCTGAGGCCGTCGCTGACCCGGCGTTCGTGCGGGCCAAGGCACACACCTTGGAAGTCTTTCGACGCGAGATGAGATGACTTCCCCCAAAGCGCCTTTGTCGCTCCCCCCAGGGGGCAAGCCGCCAGCGGTCCGGCGAAGCCGGTCCCGCGGCGTCTGCTTGCCGAGTTCGGCGCCATGGGAAATGAGATGAGCATGCACGCACTGACCCTCGAGACCTACCAGCTGACCAAACGCTTCGGCGCGCTCACCGCGCTTGATGGCGTGTCGCTCAAGGTGCGGCCTGGCACGGTGCACGCGCTGCTGGGCGAAAATGGCGCAGGCAAGAGCACGTTCGTCAAATGCGTGGTCGGCTATTACCGGCCCGACGATGGCGCGGTGTTGGTCGATGGTCGTGAGTGCGACATCTACTCCCCCACCGTGGCACGTGGTGCGGGTATCGGTATGGTTTACCAGCATTTCACCGTGGTGCCTGGCATGACGGTGGCTGAGAACCTGCTGCTGGCGCGCGGCCGGATACCGGCCGTGATCGACTGGGCGGCAGCGCGGGCCGAGTTGTCCGCGTTCCTGGCGACAGCGCCGTTTCAACTCGACCTCAACGCCACGCCGCTCGACCTGTCGGCTGGCGAGAAGCAGAAGCTGGAGATCCTCAAACAATTGTTCCTGAAGCCCCGGTTGCTGATCCTCGATGAGCCGACCTCGGTGCTGACCCCGCAAGAGGCCGATGAGGTGTTGGGCGCGCTGCGCGAGCGGGC
>RGQD01000551.1 GCA_010030205.1 Betaproteobacteria bacterium | reverse complement strand
AAAGCCGGCAACCAGCCCATACAGCGGCAAGGCGCTGGCCAGGCCCGACTCGAAAAAGCCACCGACGAAACCGGTCAGCATCACCACCGGCGCAGCGCGCAACGCGCCCATCGTGCCGCGCCAACCAGTGCGAGCTGCCGGCGCCGCCTGTTGGGCATTGGTTGGCGGGCGCACCGGCAACTGCAGCAACACGCCCAGCCCGAGCAAGGCCACGGCCACCCAGCCAACCGCCCGGGTATCCCAGGCCGCTGCGAGCAGAACCGACAGCAGCGCAGGGCCGGCCATGAAGGTGACGCCTATCATCATCGCGAACAAGCCCATCACCCGGCCACGCCGTCGCGCCGGCGCCAATTCGGCGACTGCGGCTTCAGCCAGGATCCAGCGCAGCGTCGAAGCCATGCCGGCGACAAAGTACAGCAGCGCCCAGAGCGTCAGGCTGGTCGTCATCACCATCGCCGCGAGCGCGAACAAAGGGATCAAGCCACTGACCAGCAGCGCCAAGCGCGGCCCGAGCCGCTGCGCCCAGCTCGACACAAAAGGCGTGGCGACCAGCAAGCCAGCCCACTGCAGTGCACCAAAGACCCCGACAGCGGCTGTGCCCAGACCCTGGTCCTTGAGCGTGAACAGCAGCCAAGGGCCAAACAGGAAAAAACCGGTCAGCTGCGCGAAGGTGGCGGCAAACAGCGCGATCAGGCTTCGCCGCGCCGAGCTCATCGGTGCACCGGCAGGCAGTGTGCCCGCCTCACAGCGTGTCGTCGTCCTTGGTGCCGAAGATCTTGTCGCCGGCGTCGCCCAGGCCTGGGATGATGTAGCCGATCTCGTTCAAATGGCTGTCAACCGCCGCAGTCCAGCAGCGCACGTCCGGATGGGACTTGCCGAGTGCGGCGATGCCCTCGGGCGCGGCCACCAGCACCAGCGCACGGATATCGCGGCAGCCGCGCGCCTTGAGCAGGTCGACGGTGGCGATCATCGACCCGGCGGTGGCGAGCATCGGGTCGACGATGATCGCCGTGCGCTCGCTCAAGTGGCCGACGAACTTTTCGAAGTAATGCACAGGTTGCAGCGTCTCGTGGTCGCGCGCTAGGCCGACCACGCTGATCTTGGCGTTGGGCACCATGTCAAGAACGCCCTCCAGCATGCCCAGGCCGGCGCGCAGGATAGGCACGATCGTGACCTTGCGGCCCGCGATCTGGTCGATCTCGACCGGGCCGCTCCAGCATTCGATGCTGGTCTTTTCCAGCGGAAAGTCGGCCGTGGCCTCGTAGGCCAGCAGCCGCGCCAACTCGTGCGTGAGTTCGCGAAATTTTTTCGTCGAAATCTTGTCCTCGCGCAGCAGGCCAATCTTGTGGCGCACCAGCGGGTGGGCGATAGCAATCACGGGCACGGCAGCGCTCCTTGGCAAGCAGTCGAGTGTAGGCAGCCGATCAGGCTGGTTGGGCCGGACGGCGCTGGCGCAGCGCCTCGTACAAACACACGCCCGAGGCCACCGAGACGTTGAGACTTTCCACCGCACCGGCCATCGGGATACGCACCAGCAGGTCGCAGGTCTTGCGCGTCAGCGCGCGCAAGCCTGCGCCCTCGGCGCCCAGCACCAGCGCGACCGGGCCGGTCAAGTCGATGTCGTAGAGGGTCAATTCGGCGTCCTCAGCGGTGCCGATGACCTGGATGTCGCGGTCTTTCAGTTCATTGAGGCTTCGCGCCAGGTTCGTCACCATCAGGTAGGGCACGGTCTCTGCAGCACCGCTGGCGACCTTGGCCACGGTGGCGTTCAGGCCCACCGCATGGTCCTTGGGCGCAAGCACCGCATGGGCGCCAGCGCCATCGGCCACCCGCAGGCAGGCGCCAAGATTGTGCGGATCGGTCACGCCGTCGAGAACCAGCACCAGCGGCGGGCCGCTGACTTGGTCGAGCACGTCGTCGATCGAGTGCAGTTGGACCAGCGCCGTCACCCGCGCGACCACGCCTTGGTGGCGCGGGCTGCCGGCCAGGCGGATCAGCCGGTCGTCGTCGCTGTCAACCAGCTTGGCGCCGGCGGTCTGCGCGCGCTCGACGAACTG
>RGQD01000056.1 GCA_010030205.1 Betaproteobacteria bacterium | reverse complement strand
GCTGCCGGCCTGTCGGCGCTTTCTGGACCAGCATCCGCAAGTCGAGTTGCTGCTGGTGGGCACGGCGGCTGCGATCGAGACCGCTCGCGACTGGCCGCGCTGCACGCTGGTCATCGCCACCGAGGTGGTGGCGATGCACGATGGGGTGGAAGTGGCGCTGCGCCGCAAGCGCGACTCTTCGATGCGGGTGGCGATTGCCCAACTCAAGCCGGTGCCGGGTACCGACGAGCCCGCCGCCGATGTCTGCGTCTCTGCTGGCAATACCGGTGCGTTGATGGCGCTGGCGCGCTATGTGCTCAAGACCTTCGACGGCATCGACCGCCCCGCGATCGCCGCGCCGCTGCCCAATATGCGCGGTGGCTTCACCCAGGTGCTCGACCTCGGCGCCAACGTCGACTGCAGCGCCGAGCACTTGCTGCAGTTCGCGGTGATGGGCAGCGCGCTGGTCAGCGCGCTCGAAGGCAAAGACCAGCCCAGTGTCGGCCTGCTCAACATCGGCGAAGAAGCCATCAAGGGCGGTGAGACGATCAAGCGCGCCGGTGATCTGCTGCGCGCTGCCGCGGCCGCTGGTCAGATCAACTTCTACGGCAACGTCGAGGGCAATGACATCTTCAAGGGCACGACCGATCTGGTGGTGTGCGATGGTTTCGTCGGCAATGTGCTGCTCAAGACGGCTGAAGGGCTGGCCGGCATGATGGGCCAGTTCATCAAGCAGGAGTTCAACCGCACACCGCTGTCCAAGCTGGCCGCGCTGGTGGCGATGCCCGTGCTCAAGCGCTTCAAGGACCGGGTCGACCATCGGCGCTACAGCGGCGGTGCGCTGCTGGGCTTGCGCGGTCTGGTCTTCAAGGCCCATGGTTCGTCGGACGCGTTCGCCTTCGAGAACGCCTTGGCCCGGGGGTATGATGCCGCGCGCAACCGCCTGCTGGACCGGGTGCACGACCGCATCCGCAACACCCTGGCGGTATTGCCCGAAGGCCTTGCCAGCGCAGTCGATGCTGCCGAATCCGATTCCGATGCCTCCGTCAAAGCCGCATGAACCTTAGCCCTGCAAGTCTTTCACCGAGTTGGCCCCGAAGCACGCGCATCGCCGGCACCGGCAGCATGTTGCCGCCGCGCCGTTTGAGCAACGCTGACCTGGTGGCCGAACTGGCGGCTGGCGGTGTCGAGACCTCGGACGACTGGATTGTCGAACGCACCGGCATCCGGGCCCGTCATTTTGTCGACGCCGGCACCGTGGCCAGCGATCTGGCGGTCGGTGCCGCGCGCCAGGCGATCGCGGCGGCGGGCTGCCGCGCCGAAGACATCGACCTGATCATCCTCGCCACGTCGACGCCTGACATGGTGTTTCCGTCCACTGCGTGCATCGTGCAGCAGAAACTGGGCATCGTCGGTTGTCCGGCCTTTGACTTGCAAGCTGTTTGCTCTGGTTTCATCTACGCGCTGACGGTGGCCGATTCGATGATCCGCAGCGGCACCGCGCGCCGGGCGCTGGTGATCGGTGCTGAAGTTTTTTCGCGCATCCTCGATTTCAAGGACCGTGGCACTTGCGTGCTGTTCGGCGACGGCGCTGGCGCGGTGGTGCTCGAGGCCAGCGACAAGCCCGGCTTGCTCGCCACCGATCTGCATGCCGATGGCCGCCATGTCGGCCTGCTGTGCGTGCCGGGGACGGTCGCTGGCGGGCAGGTGCTGGGTGACCCGTTCATCAAGATGGATGGCCAGGCCGTGTTCAAGCTGGCCGTCGGCGTGCTCGAGCAGTCTGCCCGCGCAGTGCTGGCCAAGGCCGGGCGCACCGAGGCCGACGTCGACTGGCTGATACCGCACCAGGCCAACATCCGCATCATGCAAGCCACCGCGCGCAAGCTCAAGCTGAGCATGGACAAGGTGATCGTCACCGTCGGCGAGCACGGCAACACCTCGGCCGCGTCGATCCCGCTGGCGCTGGACCAAGGTGTTCGTGATGGCCGCGTCAAACGCGGTGACACGCTGCTGCTCGAGGGCGTGGGCGGCGGTTTCACCTGGGGCGCGGTGCTGCTTGATTTCTAAGCCATTGCCCCGTCGCTCGGTCCATCAACTTTGACTTCCGCGTAGCCTCCCATGACCAAGTTTGCCTTTG
Source organism: Betaproteobacteria bacterium (assembly GCA_010030205.1). Taxonomy (GTDB): domain Bacteria; phylum Pseudomonadota; class Gammaproteobacteria; order Burkholderiales; family Burkholderiaceae_C; genus Pseudaquabacterium. The sequence continues at coordinate 16,378 of RGQD01000056.1, read as the reverse complement.
TCTTTCCGGGCCAGGGTTCTCAATCCGTCGGCATGCTGGACGCCTGGGGCGACCATCCGGCGGTACGCAGCACGCTGGATGAAGCCTCCCAGGCGCTTGGCGAGGACATCGCCTTGCTGATCGCCTCAGGACCGAAGGAACAGCTAGACCTCACGACCAACACCCAGCCGGTGATGCTGACCGCAGCGATCGCCTGCTGGCGCGCCTGGCTGGCTGAGGGCGGTGGTTTGCCAGCGGCGGTGGCAGGGCATTCGCTGGGCGAGTACAGCGCGCTGGTGGCTGCCGGTGTGCTGAGTCTGGCCGATGCGCTGCCGCTGGTGCGATTGCGAGCCCAGGCGATGCAGCGGGCGGTGCCGGTGGGTGCCGGGGCGATGGCGGCAATCCTCGGGCTCGATGCGGACCAGGTGGTCGAGGGCTGCGCCCAGGCGGCTGCGGCCAGCGGTGAAGTCGTGTCGGCCGCCAATTTCAACGATCCCAAGCAGACCGTGATATCCGGCAGCCAAGCCGGCGTGGCCAAGGCCTGCGAGTTGCTCAAGTCTATGGGCGCCAAGCGAGCGCTGGCGCTGGCGGTGTCGGCGCCTTTTCACTGCTCGATGATGAAGCCGGCGGCCGAAGCTTTGCGCGAGCGGCTCGCCTCGGTGGTGCTGGCCGCACCGCGGATCCCGGTGATCAACAACATTGATGTCGCGTCGCCTGTGGACGCCGTGGCGATCCGCGATGCGCTGTACCGCCAGGCTTTTGGACCGGTGCGCTGGGTCGAGGTGGTGCGCGCGCTGCGCGCGCTTGGCCTGAGCACGGTCGTCGAATGCGGTCCTGGCAAGGTGTTGGCGGGCATGGTCAAGCGGATCGACACCGAGGCGCTGAGCGCCGCAGTGTTTGACCCGGCCTCGTTGCAAGAGGCCAAGAGGATGCTGGCGTGAGCACGGGCGAAGACCGCCAAGTCGCGCGGGTCACCGGCGAAAACCGCCAAGTCGCGCTCGTGACCGGCGCGACGCGTGGCATCGGCCGCGCCATCGCCCAGGCGCTGGCGGCCCAGGGCTTTGTCGTGATCGGCACCGCCACCAGCCCCGAAGGTGCGGCGACCATCACCGAGTCGCTGGCGCCTCACGGCGGCCATGGGCTGTGCCTCGATGTCAACGACGCTGCTGGCGTCGAGGCTGCGATCGACGGCATCGTCAAGACCCATGGTGGCTTGCATGTGCTGGTCAACAACGCTGGCATCACCCGCGACACGCTGGCGATGCGCATGAAGGACGAGGACTGGGATGCTGTGCTCGATACCAACCTGAAGGCGGTGTTTCGCTGCAGCCGCGCGGTGATGCGAACGATGATGAAGCAGCGCCATGGCCGCATCATCAGCATCACCTCGGTGGTGGGCGCAGCGGGCAACGCCGGCCAGGCCAACTACGCTGCGGCCAAGGCCGGCGTTGCGGGCATGACCAGGTCGCTGGCACGTGAGCTCGGCAGCCGCAACATCACCGTCAACTGCATCGCGCCTGGGTTCATCGCCACCGACATGACGGCCGACCTGCCCGAGGCGCAGAAGACTGCGTTGCTGGGCCAGATCCCGCTCGGCCGGCTCGGCACGCCCGAGGAAATTGCGCATGCAGTGGTGTTTCTCGCGTCGCCGCTGGCGGGCTACGTCACGGGTGCCGAGCTGCATGTCAACGGCGGCATGTACATGAATTGAAAGTCTGCGGGCCAGGGCGCCACCAGGCGCGTTGGCCTGTTCCATCCCGCCGGTCAAGGGCCCGACCGGCGCGGCGAGGGGGCAATGCCAGGAAGCAAGCGCCACCGCCGGTAGAATCCTGGGCTGTTTGAGAATTTTTACTCCCGGAGGAGTCATGAGCGATATAGAAGCACGCGTCAAGAAAATCATTGCCGACCAACTTGGCGTGCCTGAAGCCGACGTCACCAATGAGAAAGCCTTCGTGGCCGATCTGGGTGCCGACTCGTTGGACACGGTGGAACTGGTGATGGCGCTCGAAGATGAGTTCGGCATTGAGATTCCCGACGAAGAGGCGGAGAAGATCACCACGGTGCAGTTGGCGATCACCTACGCGCAAACCCACCAAAAGGCCTGAGTTTTTTCTGTCATGACCCGTCGTCGCGTTGTCATCACCGGCCTCGGGCTGGTCAGCCCGGTAGGTAATTCCGTGGCGCAGGGCTGGGCCAATATTCTCGCGGGCCGATCTGGCATTGCCAACGTCAGCCGCTTCGATGCGTCGGGGCTGTCTTGCCGGTTTGCCGGTGAGGTCAAGGACTTCAAGATCGAGGATTACATCCCGATCAAGGAAGCTCGGCACATGGACACCTTCATCCATTACGGTCTGGCGGCGTCCATCCAGGCCGTGCTCGAGTCGGGCTTGCCCACGGGTGAAGCGCTTGGCGCCGAGCAGGCCGAGCGGATCGGCTGCATGGTGGGGTCGGGCATCGGTGGCCTGCCTTTGATCGAAGAGACCCAGATCGAGTACGCCGCACGTGGCGCCAGGCGGATCTCGCCTTTCTTCGTGCCGGCCTCGATCATCAACATGATCTCGGGTCATCTGTCGATCAAATACGGCTTCACCGGACCCAATCTGGCGCTGGCCACCGCATGCAGCACCGGTCTGCATGCGATTGGCATGGCAGGCCGCTTGATCGAGTATGGCGACGTCGACGTGATGGTCGCCGGCGGTGCTGAGAGCACTGTCTCGCCGCTGGGCATCGGCGGTTTTGCCGCTGCCCGTGCGCTGTCTTCGCGCAATGATGATCCACAGACCGCTTCGCGGCCCTGGGACCGCGACCGCGATGGTTTTGTGCTCGGCGAGGGGTCGGGCGTGGTGGTGCTCGAAGAGTACGAACATGCCAAGAAGCGCGGCGCGCGCATTTACGCCGAACTGGCTGGTTTTGGCATGGGTGCCGATGCTTACCACATGACGGCGCCCAACGTCGATGGTCCCAAGCGTTCGATGTGGGCGGCGCTGAACAACGCTGGCATCAACGCTGCCGATGTGCAGTACCTCAACGCCCATGGCACATCGACGCCGCTCGGCGATCTGAACGAGACCAACGCCATCAAACTGGCTTTTGGCGACCATGCATCCAAGCTGGTGGTCAACTCGACCAAGTCGATGACTGGCCATTTGCTGGGTGGCGCAGGCGGGATCGAGTCGGTGTTCACGGCGCTGGCGCTGTACCACCAGGTGTCGCCACCGACGATCAATATCTTCAACCAGGACCCTGCCTGCGACCTGGACTACTGCGCCAACACGGCGCGTGAGATGAAGATCGACGTTGCGGTGAAGAACAATTTCGGCTTCGGCGGTACCAACGGCACGCTGGTCTTGCGCCGGGTGTGAGCCTGCGGCGGGATGCAGGCCGCCCCGGCCGTCTCGGCAGATCTGGATGATGGTCGACCAGAACGCGTGCTGATCTCGCTCTTGCATGCCCTGACAGGTGCGGCCATCGCCGCCTGGGCTCAGGGCCACTTTGACCTCACGTCCTTGGGGCAGGGCTTGATCGTGGCCATCGTCGCTGGGGTCGCTGCAGCTTTGCTCGGCGCAGCGTTGGCGCGACACGCGTTGCCGGCCGATGCCCAATGTCTGCGATGGGATGGCCAGGTCTGGTCGCTGGTCTTGCGCGCCCCGGGTGGCGGTGAGGGCGCAGGGATTGCTGTTGCGCGCCTGGTGGTCGCAATCGACCTGGGTCCTTGGTTGCTGTTGCGAGCCTATGCTGTTGCGGGTGGATCGCGCTGGCAGGTGGCTCGCGCGTCTTGCGTGGGGGCCGCTTGGCACGGTTTACGCGTGGCCTTGAAGGCCCATGCTGGCAGCGCCCAGTCGAGCCCGGACGACCGCCTCAAGCCGTGATGATCTGTCCATGAGCATCGATGACATCGACATTGCGCTGGTCGAGCGCGCCCAGGGCGGCGATCAGCGGGCTTTCGAGATGCTGGTGATCAAGTATCAGCGCCGCGTCGAGCGACTGATCGGCCGGATGGTGCGCGATGTCGACCTGGTGCAAGACATCGCGCAGGAAAGCTTCATCCGTGCCTACCGCGCCTTGCCGAAGTTTCGCGGCGACAGTGCTTTCTACACCTGGCTGTACCGCATCGTGGTCAACACGGCGAAGAAGGCCTTGGTCGAACTCAAGCGCGATCTGCTGGTGTCTGAGGCGACCTTGGCTGGCAGCCATGACGAAGACGATGAAACTTCTCGCGTCGATCGCGAACCAAGCATGGATGCCACGCCGGAATCACTGCTCGCGAGCAAGCAAGTTGCCCAGGCTGTCAACGCTGCGATCGATGCGCTGTCGCCTGATCTGCGCCGGGCGATCATGCTGCGCGAAATCGAGGGTCTGAGCTATGAAGAGATTGCCGAGATGATGGACAGTCCGATCGGTACGGTGCGGTCGCGCATCTTCCGGGCGCGTGAATTCATCGCACTGCGGCTTCGGCCGCTGCTCGACACTCGTGATGGCGAGCGGTGGTGATGGTGCAGGTTTCCAGGTCAGGCAACTCAGGTCGGCGCATTCTGTCGGGCTGGGCTGTCGCAGGCAAGAGGGTGGGAGTTTCATGAGCAGCGAGTTGAACCCGTCTGAGTTTTCGAACGATTCGAGTCGACTGGACTTGTTGTCGTCGTCGATGGACGATGAACTCGGGCTGGACGACGCCGACCAGATGCTGTCGATCTGGCACCAGGATGCCGGGGCGCGTGCGGCTTGGCATGCTTACCATCTGATTGGCGATGTGCTGCGGTCCAAGGATTTGGCTGTGGCGCCCGCCCATGACGAGGTGTTCCTGCAGGCACTGCGCGGCCGTCTGACCCGGGAACCTGTTCCGATCAAGCCGGGTCAGCCGGTTGCCGATCGATCGGCCGGTCGATCGGCCGGTCAATCGGCCGGTCAATTGGCCGGTCGATCGGCAGGCTGGTGGTTGGTGCCGGGCGCCATGGCGGCATGCTTGGTCGCGGGGGCTGGCTGCTGGGCGGTTTACCGTGCCATCGATCCGGGCCGCCAGGCCGATCGACCGCAACTCGTTCAAAGAGCACCTGCTGCCGGCGAACTGGTGCGCAATGCGGGCCTGGACCGCTACCTGGAAGCCCACCGCACGCTCGCCAACGTGGGCGGTTCGCAATACCGCGTGCACACCGTGTCTGACATCCAGTGAGCGCGCTGAGCTATCTAACTCGGCGCCGGCTGGGGGCAGGGTTGGCGCTGCTGTGCGCATCGCCGCTGGTTTTGTCCCAATCACCGGCCAATGTGTTGGGCCGAATCCAGCAGGCTGCGGTCATGCGCAATTACCAGGGCACGCTGATGTTCAGCGCCGGCGGTGTGTTGTCCAGCACCAAGCTGCTGCACATTGGTGATGGCCGCGATCACTACGACCGCATTGAAACGCTGGACGGACAGCCCCGCTTGCAGTATCGCCACAACGAAGAGATGCTCACGCTGTGGCCTGACAGCCGGCTGGCACGATGGGAGCAACGCGAACCAGTGGCCGAGTTTCCGGCCTTGCCGGCATCGGCCGATCCGCGGGCGCTCGAAAACTACGAATTGCATGCGCTCGAGTCGGACCGGGTGGCCGGTCACCCCGCCGATGTGTTGATACTCAAACCCCGGGATCCCCATCGCTATGCCCAGCGTTTATGGGCCGATCACCACACTGGCCTGCTGCTGCGCAACGATGTGCTGGGGCCGGGCGGCGAGGTGCTGGAGTCTTCCGTCTTCACCGATCTGCAGATCGGCGGCAAGCCCTCGACCGATGCCGTGCTGGGGCCGATGAAGCGGCTGGCGGGCTACCGGGTGCTGAGGCTGCGGACCGAGCGGGCGCAGGTCGAAGCCGAAGGCTGGCAACTGGTTCGGCCGGTACCGGGCTTCGGTCTGGTGAGTTGCATCAAGCGGCCGCTGGCCGATACCGGCGTGCCGGTGTTGCAGTCGGTGTTTTCTGACGGCCTGACGCATGTCTCGGTGTTCATCGAGCGCTACGATGTGCAACGCCATAAACAGCCCCTGGCCACCGGCCTTGGCGCCACCCACACGCTGATGAGCCGCCATGGTGATTGGTGGTTCACCGTCGTGGGTGAAGTACCGATGGCCACGGTGCAGCAGTTTGAAGCCATGTTCGAACGCAGGCGTTGAAATTCGGTAGAAGCTCCCAACTTGGGCCATTCCCGGGGGCTTGGCTTGGGAGGCGCTTGTTTCAGTTTCAAGATGAGGTGATTTGATGTCCGAAAGCAATGTTGTGTTGACTTCCCCGCGGCATGCGGGTCGGCGGGTGCTGCTGCGCGCGGCGATGGCCATGGCGCTGGTCTGCAGCTTGGCGCCACAGGCCGGCGCAGCGCAAGGCCGGGGCGAGCTGCCCGATTTCACCGAGCTGGTCGAGAAAGTCGGCCCGTCGGTGGTCAACATCCGCACGCTCGAGCGCAGCGGCCGCAACAACGCCGCTGCTGGCAGCGGTATCGACCCCAACATGGAGGAGTTCTTCAAGCGCTTCGGCATTCCGCTGCCCGGCGGCAAGGGTGCGCCGCGCGGCGGCGGCGAAGAAGAACCCCAGCAGCGAGGCGTGGGCTCGGGCTTCATCCTGAGCGCCGATGGCTATGTGATGACCAATGCCCATGTGGTGGACGGCGCCGACGAGTTGATTGTTACCTTGACCGACAAGCGAGAGTTCAAGGCCAAGGTGATCGGCCTGGACAAGCGCACCGACGTGGCCGTGGTCAAGATCGAGGCCACCGGCTTGCCGGCGGTCAAGCTTGGCGATGTGGCCAGGCTCAAAGTCGGTGAGTGGGTGATGGCGATCGGCTCGCCCTTCGGCTTGGAGAACAGCGTGACCGCCGGCATCGTCAGCGCCAAGGCACGCGACACCGGTGACTACCTGCCTTTCATCCAGACCGATGTGGCGATCAACCCCGGCAATTCAGGTGGGCCGCTGATCAACATGCGCGGTGAGGTGGTGGGCATCAACTCGCAGATTTACAGCCGTTCGGGCGGGTTCATGGGCATCTCGTTCGCGATCCCGATCGACGAGGCCAGCCGTGTGGCCGACCAGTTGCGTGCCGGGGGCCGGGTGATCCGTGGCCGCATCGGCGTGACCATCGCGCCGGTGACCAAGGACGTGGCCGAGGCGATCGGGCTGGGCAAGCCCACCGGCGCGATGGTGCGCGGCGCCGAGAGTGGCGGGCCGGCCGACAAAGCCGGCATCGAGGCCGGCGACATCATCACCAAGGTCGATGGCAAGCTGATCGACAAGTCAGGCGATCTGCCGCGTCTGATCGGCGCGACCAAGCCGGGCAGCAAGACCGTGCTACAGGTGTTTCGCCGGGGTGGCTACCGCGACGTCGCGGTCACGGTGGCCGAATTCGAGCCTGACGCGCCGACCCGTGCGACGCAGTCCGAGCCTGCCGCCTCGTCCGGTGGCAAGTCGGCGCTCGGGCTGACGGTCAGCGAACTTGGCGATGCCGTCAAGCGCGATCTCAAGCTGCGCGGTGGCGTCAAGGTCGACGCGGTCGACGGTGCTGCGGCGCGTGCAGGCCTGCGCGAAGGCGATGTGATCCTGGCGCTCGACAACACCGAGGTCAACGACGTCAAGCAGTTCCTGGCTGCGGCGGCCAAGGTTGAGAAGGCGCGAGCGGTGAGTGTGATGGTGCGGCGCGGCGATTGGGTCAACTATGTGGTGATCAAGCCTGGTCGCTGACGGTCGCTGACGGCTGCTTGGCCGGCTGACGCGTTGTCCTGCTCAGACCCAACCGGCCCGGCGCATTGACTTGACTACAATGCGGACCCAGCAAGCAGTTGCCAAACATTTGTTGGAAGGCGCGTTTCCACTTGGACGTGCCTTTTTTTTATGGCCTGCCTCGCTTGAGGCGGCGGGTTTGCAAGCCCCTGACCTGGCGCAAGACGGTCAGACCGCTTGAGCCAACTCGCCTCAGCCCTGAGGGCTGTTCGCTGAGCTGGCGCACGATGAATTCCATGGACCACATCAGAAACTTCTCGATCATCGCCCACATCGACCATGGCAAGTCGACGCTGGCAGACCGCTTGATCCACCGCTGTGGCGGCCTGAGTGACCGCGAGATGGAGTCCCAGGTGCTCGATTCGATGGACATCGAGCGTGAGCGTGGCATCACGATCAAGGCGCAGACCGCGTCGCTGCACTACACCGCTCGCAGTGGCCAGGTCTACCAGCTCAACCTGATCGACACACCAGGCCATGTCGACTTCAGCTACGAGGTCAGTCGATCGCTGTCGGCCTGCGAGGGCGCGCTGCTGGTGGTTGACGCCAGCCAGGGGGTCGAGGCGCAGACGGTGGCCAACTGCTATACCGCCCTCGACCTCGGCGTCACGGTGGTGCCGGTGCTCAACAAGATGGATCTGCCCAACGCCGATCCCGAGAACGCTAAGGCCGAGATTGAGGACGTGATCGGCATCGATGCCGACGAGGCCATCCCCTGCTCGGCCAAGACAGGCTTGGGGATAGACGAGATCCTGGAGGCGGTGATCGAGCGCATGCCGTCGCCCAAAGGTGATCCGGACGGCCCGCCCCGGGCGATGATCGTCGACAGCTGGTTCGACAGCTATGTCGGCGTGGTGATGCTGGTGCGTGTGGTCGACGGCGCGCTGCGCAAGGGCGACCGCGTCCGCATGATGGCCAGCAATGCCGTCTACCCGCTCGAGCAGCTCGGTGTGTTCACGCCCAAGTCCGAGTCGCGCGATGAGCTGAAGGCCGGCGAGGTGGGTTTCCTGATCGCCGGTATCAAGGAGTTGCAGGCGGCCAAGGTGGGCGACACCGTCACGCTCGAGAAAAAGCTGCCGAACAACGCCGGCCCGGCCACCGAGGCGCTGCCCGGTTTCAAGGAGATCCAGCCCCAGGTTTTCGCCGGCCTGTACCCGACCGAGGCCAGCGAGTACGACTCGCTGCGCGACGCGCTGGAGAAGTTGAAGCTCAACGACAGCTCGCTGCGCTACGAGCCCGAGGTCAGCCAGGCGCTGGGCTTCGGCTTTCGCTGCGGCTTCCTGGGCCTGCTGCACATGGAAATCGTGCAGGAGCGCTTGGAGCGCGAGTTTGACCAGGACTTGATCACCACCGCGCCCAGCGTGGTCTACGAGGTCGAGTTGAACGACGCGACGGTGATCAAGGTCGAGAACCCGTCCAAGATGCCCGATCTGGGCCGCATCCACGAGATTCGCGAGCCCATCGTCACGGTACACCTGTACATGCCGCAGGACTATGTCGGCCCGGTGATGACGCTGGCCAACCTCAAGCGCGGCATGCAGCTCAACATGGCTTACCACGGCCGCCAGGTGATGCTGACCTACGAGATGCCGCTGGCCGAGATCGTGCTGGACTTCTTCGACAAGCTCAAGAGCGTCTCGCGCGGCTACGCCAGCATGGACTACGAGTTCAAGGAATACCGCGCATCCGATGTCGTCAAGGTCGACCTGCTCATCAATGGCGACCGGGTCGACGCGCTGTCGATCATCGTGCACCGGGCGCAGAGCGTGTACCGAGGCCGTGCGGTGGCGGCCAAGATGCGCGAGCAGATCCCGCGCCAGATGTACGACGTGGCGATTCAAGCGGCGATCGGCGCCAACATCATCTCGCGCGAAAGCATCAAGGCCTTGCGCAAGAACGTGCTGGCAAAATGCTATGGCGGCGACATCAGCCGGAAGAAGAAGCTGCTCGAAAAGCAGAAGGCCGGCAAGAAGCGCATGAAGCAGATCGGCACGGTGGAGGTGCCACAGGAGGCCTTCCTGGCCATCCTCCGAGTCGACGATTGAGAGTCCCCAAAGCCATGATGAGTGTTCTGACCGCCGCGTTGTATGGCGTATTGCTGTTCTATGGCGCCGGCTGGTGGCTGGGCTACTGGGTCGGCAACTTTTCACTGCTGTTGTTCGTGCTCACGCTCGTCACGCTGACCTATTGGCTGGCTGAGCGTTTCAGGTTCGCGCCAGCACGTGCGGCGGCGGCTGATGCGCTGGCGACGCAGGATACGAATCGCCGCGCCGAGCTCAAGAAACTGGGTCTTGCCCAGGCTGACAGCAGTGGCGTCGAGTCCGCCCGCGAATCGCTGTTGATGCAGCCCTGGTGGTTGGACTGGACGGCCGGGCTGTTCCCGGTCATCGCGGTGGTGTTCGTGCTGCGATCCTTTCTGTTCGAGCCTTTCAAGATTCCCTCGGGCTCGATGATCCCGACGCTGTTGGTCGGCGACCTGATCCTGGTGAACAAGTTCCAGTACGGTATCCGCCTGCCGGTGCTCGGCACCAAGCTGGTGTCTAACAAGGAGCCGCAGCGCGGCGACGTGATGGTGTTTCACTACCCTGTGGATCCGCGCATCGACTACATCAAGCGCGTCGTGGGTTTGCCCGGCGACGAGGTGGTCTACAACAACAAGTCGCTGAGCATCAACGGCAAACCTGTGCCGGTGCAGGCGCAGGGTGACTTCTACGACGAAGACAGCCTACGGTTTGAGCCCAAGTTCACCGAAACCCTGGGCAATATCAAGCACGGCATCCTGGTCGAACCTCGGCGCGCATCGATCTACCGGCCGATGGACAGCTTCGTGAATTTTCGTGAGAACTGCCAATACACCATCGAAGGCGTGTCGTGCAAAGTGCCGGCCGGCCACTACTTCATGATGGGTGACAACCGCGACAACTCGCAGGATTCGCGCTACTGGGGTTTCGTGCCTGACGAGAACATCGTCGGCCGGGCATTCATGGTGTGGATGAACTTCAGCAACCTGCGCCGCGTAGGCTTGTTCGACTGATGCGGCTTGGCTGGGCCTCATGAAAGGCGCGCTGGCTTCGCAGCGTGGACTTGCACTGTTCGGCTTGCTGAGCCGGGCCCTGCTGGTCGGCATCGCGGGCTATCTGCTGGTGCAGATCCTGCCCACGGTGTTCGAGGCCCGGACCATCCAGGCGATTGTTGACCGTTTGGCGGCAGCGCCGGCGGCGACAGTACCCGAGATCCGCAGCGCCTTCGATCGTCAGCGTCAGATCGACCTCGGCATTGTTTCGGTCAGGGGTGCCGACCTCGTGATCACCAAAGAGGACGATCACGTCGTGATCCGCTATGCCTACGACAAGGAAATCGAACTTTTTGGCCCCGTCCGCCTCTTGATCAAGTACGCTGGACGCTCCAAGTGATGGCGCTTGGAGCTCGTCCGGCGCTGCCGGCGTCCCGCCTTCAGCCTGTTGCCAGCATGGACCGCAAACCCGAACCGCGTCAGGATCCTCGACTGCAGACGCTTGAAACCCGCCTCGGGCACCGTTTTGCTGACGCCCGGCTGCTGCAGCGCGCGCTCACGCACCGCAGTTGTGGTGCCGACCACAACGAGCGGCTCGAGTTCCTGGGCGACGCCGTGCTGAACCTGGCGGTCTCGACGCTGCTGTACGAGCGCTTCTCGGGATCAGACGAAGGCGACCTGACGCGGGTTCGAGCCCATCTGGTTCGCGAAGACAGCTTGCACCGGGCCGCGCTGGGTCTAGGACTGCCCGAGGTCTTGCGATTGTCCGAAGGCGAGGCACGCGGCGGCGGCGCGCAGCGGCCTTCGATCCTGGCCGACACGGTCGAAGCGCTGATCGGCGCGACCTATGTCGACGGCGGCTTCGAGCCTGCGACAAAGCTGGTGCGGCAGTTGTTCGGCGAACTGATCGACAGCAGCGAAGCCGAGAGTTGGCGCAAGGACGCGAAGACGGAGTTGCAGGAGTGGCTGCAGGCGCGCAAGCTGCCGGTGCCGGCCTACCGCATCGTCGCCACCCGCGGCCAGGCCCATGCACAGACCTTTGATGTCGAATGTGCGGTGCCGATGCTAGGCTTGGCCGAACTGGGCGAAGGACGTTCGCGCCGGATCGCCGAGCAGGAAGCTGCGCGCTGCATGCTGGACAAACTCAAGGCCAGCGACCGGCCCGGCGGCCCGCTGCGGGCCTGACACTGCATCACCGCAGGTGAAGCCACCTGACCGGTATTTTCAAACCAACCGGTCGCCAACCCGAGCATCACCATGAACGAACAAGACATTCAGCCCGCTGGCCCATCGGTCGACGAGCTCCTGGCGGGACTGCCCGGCGGCGCCGAGGCGGACGGTCAGCGCTGCGGCACGATCGCCATCGTCGGTCGTCCCAATGTCGGCAAGTCCACCTTGCTCAACGCGCTGGTGGGGCAGAAGATCAGCATCACATCGCGCAAGGCGCAGACCACCCGGCATCGCATCACCGGCATCCGCACGCTGGGCGCAACGCAGTACGTGTTTGTCGACACACCGGGTTTCCAGACCAAGCTGATCCGCGGCCGCACCGCGCTCAACCGCAACCTCAACCGCACCGTCACCGCCACGCTGGGTGATGTCGATGTGGTGTGGTTCATGGTCGAGGCCGGGCGCTTCGGGCCTGATGACGCCAAGGTGTTGGCGTTGATGCCACCCGACAAGCCGGTGTTTCTGGTCGCCAACAAGCTCGACACCGTGACGCGCCGCACCGACGTGATGCCCTGGTTGCAGGAGATGCAAAAGCGCCACCTGTTCGCCGAATACGTGCCGATGTCGTCGACCCGGCCGACCGACGTCGAGCGCCTGTTCAAAATCGTCGAGCCCTACCTGCCCGAGCAGCCCTGGATCTATGGCGAAGACGAGCTCACCGACCGCAGCGACAAGTTCATGGCGGCCGAGTTGATCCGTGAAAAACTCTTTCGCCTGACCGGTGACGAACTGCCTTACAGCGCGACCGTGGTGATCGACAAGTACGAGGAGGAGGGCAACTTGCGCCGCATTGCGGCAACCATCGTGGTTGAGCGCGATGCCCACAAGGGCATGGTGATCGGCGAGGGCGGTGAGTTGCTCAAACGCATTGGCAGCGAGACCCGGGTCGAATTGGAAAAGCTGACCGGGTCCAAGGTGTTCCTCGAACTGTGGGTCAAGGTGCGGTCGGGCTGGGCTGACAGCGAAGAGCATCTCCGGTCCTACGGCTACGAATGAGCAACCCGCTGCACGTAGCGCTGTGAGTCGCGCCGCACCGCAGCACGCTTTCGTGCTGCACCAATGGGCCTGGAGCGAGACCAGTCTGATCATCGACTTGTTCACGCGAGGGCAGGGGCGGCTGGCGGTGGTGGCCAAGGGCGCCAAGAGGCCTTATTCGCAGCTGCGGCCGGTGTTGATGCCGTTTCAGCGACTGCTGGTGCTGACCGGCGTGCCCAAGGCCGCCGAAGCCGCCAATGTCCTGACGCTGCGGTCGGCGGAGTACGCGGGCGCTGGCGCGGCCTTGCCGCCAGCCAAGCTGTTCACAGGTTTCTACCTCAACGAGTTGCTGCTCAAGCTGTTGGTCCGTGGCGATCCGCATGAGCGACTGTTCGACGCTTATGCCGACACCTTGCTGGCCCTGGCTGCGGCCGAGGACGAGTCGCCGCTGCGCGCATTCGAGCTGATGCTGCTGCGCGAGACCGGCCTGCTGCCCGAGCTCGACCGCAACACCACGACCCAGGAGCGGGTGCAGCCCGGCCGGCGCTACCAACTTCAGGCCGAGGCCGGGCTGGTGGCAGCGGGTGGGCCAGGGCTCAGCGCCAGCGCCTGCCAGGCGATGCAGGCTGCGCTCGACCAGCATGACTTGGCGGCCTTGCGCAGCGCCTGCCAATCCGACTTGCCACCGCTCAAGTCGCAGCTGCGCTCGCTGCTTGTCTATCATCTCGGGTCGCCGCCCTTGCGCACCCGGCAGATGATGCTCGAAGTGCGCCGGCTGATCGAGACCGCTCCGTCGTCCGCACGAACCGCCACAGGCTCACCATGAATCCGCTCGTCGCCCCAGAAGCACAACCCAGAGCGTTTCGCACTGCGCTGTCGGTCAACGTCAACAAGATCGCGCTGCTGCGCAACACCCGCCACCTGGCGATACCCGATGTGGTCGCACTGTCGCGCCAGGCGCTGCAGGCTGGTGCCCAGGGCCTCACTGTGCACCCCCGGCCGGACGCCCGCCACATCAGGACCCAGGATGTGCACGACCTGGCCGCGCTGCTGCGCGATTGGCCGGCTGCCGAATACAACATCGAGGGCAACCCTTTCCACAACCTGATGGACTTCGTGCGCCAGGTTCGCCCGCACCAGGCGACTTTCGTCCCCGACGGTCAGGACCAGTTCACCAGCGACCACGGCTGGCAGTTTCCCGAGGACCTCGATCGCTTGAAACCCTTCATTGCCGAGTCACAGGCGCTGGGCGTTCGCGTCAGCCTGTTCATGGACCCAATGCCTGAGATGATGGCCGCAGCCCGCGCCAGCGGCGCAGACCGGGTCGAGCTCTATACCGAGGCCTATGCCAGCGCCTTCGGTACGGCGCAGCAGGCCGAGGTGCTGGCGCGCTACACCGCAAGCGCCAATGCCGCGCTGGCGGTCGGTCTGGAGGTCAATGCCGGCCACGACCTCAACCGCGACAACCTGAGCGATTTTCTGCGGGCTGTGCCCGGCGTCGTCGAGGTGTCAATAGGCCATGCGCTGATCGCCGATGCGCTCGAACTCGGGATCACCGAGACCGTGCGCGACTACCAGCGCTGTATCCAGAATGCTTTCAGGGTCTCCAGCGCCTCTGCGACTGCGCCGCTGCCGCGATGATCCACGGCATCGGCACCGACATCTGCGACATTCGGCGCCTGCGGGCGACGCTGGCGCGGCGCGGTGACCGCTTTGCCGAGAAAGTGCTGGGCCCCGAAGAGCTGCGGGTTTTCCAGGCTCGCCGGACCCGGGTCGAGGCGCGCGGTGTGGCCTATCTGGCGACCCGGTTCTCGGCCAAGGAGGCCTTCTCCAAGGCGATCGGTCGCGGCATGCGCATGCCGATGACTTGGCGTGCCTGCGAGATCCTCAACCTGCCCAGTGGTGCGCCAGTGATCCGCCTGCACGGCGCGCTGGCCGAATGGTTTGCGCAGCAAGGTTTGCGCGCCCATGTCACCGTGACCGATGAAACCGACTATGCCGCCTCGTTCGTGGTGGTGGAAAAGGACTGAACTGATGCCGCAAGATCTCGGCCATTCGCCGCTGCTGCTCGATATCGCCGGCACCCGCCTGGACGCCAGCGACCGACGCCGACTGCAGCATTCGCTGACCGGTGGCTTGGTGCTGTTCGCCCGCAACTGGGTTGACCGGGCCCAACTCACTGCGCTGACGACCGAGGTCAAGGCGATCCGGCCCGACCTGCTGATCTGCGTCGACCATGAGGGCGGCAGGGTGCAGCGCTTTCGCAGCGATGGCTTCACCCACTTGCCTGCGATGGCGGTGTTGGGCGATTTGTGGATGGCCGATGCGATGGCTGCGACCAATGCCGCGACCGCTGCCGGTTATGTGCTGGGCGCTGAGTTGCGGGCCTGCGGCGTCGATCTGAGCTTCACGCCGGTGCTGGACCTGGCCCACGGCGGCAGCGCGGTGATCGGCAACCGGGCTTTCCACCGCGACGCCCGCGTCGTCAGCCTGCTCGCCAAGAGCCTGATGCACGGCTTGTTGCAGGCTGGCATGGCCAATTGCGGCAAGCACTTCCCTGGCCACGGGTTCGTCGCTGCCGACAGCCATGTCGCTGTACCGGTGGACCAGCGCTCGCTCAAGACCATCCTGGCCGACGACGCGAAGCCCTATGAGTGGTTGTCGAACAGCTTGGCCAGCGTGATGCCAGCGCATGTGATCTACCCCAAGGTCGACGCCGCACCGGCCGGTTTTTCAGCACGCTGGCTGCAGCAGATCCTGCGTGGCGAGTTGGGATTCCAAGGCGCCATCTTCAGCGACGACCTCAGCATGGCCGGCGCCCAAGTGGCTGGCGGCGCGTTGGCCGGCGCGCTGGCAGCGCTGGCCGCGGGTTGCGACCTGGTGTTGCTGTGCAACCAGTCGGTGGTCGAGGGTGGCGCAGCGGTGGATGCCCTGCTCGAAGGCCTGGCCGGCGCCGCCGACCAAGGCCGGTGGCGACCCGATGGCGACAGCGAGGCGCGCCGGCTGTCCTTGCTACCCTTGACGCCGCCGCTGCCCTGGGACGAGTTGATGCACGAGCCGGCCTACCAGCACGCGCTCGAAAAACTGCCCTGAGTCTGTCGTCTGGCGAATGAAAAACGCCGCCCTCGGCGGCTAGGCCAGGGGCGGCGCAGGCCGCGTTCAGGCGGCAGGGTGATGACGCAGCTTCAGGGCGTCGGCGCAGCGGCGGTCTCGAACGGCAGCTTGAACTGCGACAAGTCCTTGCGGGTCTCGACCAGCACCAGCGGGCCTTCATCGATCTGCAGTGCAGGCGCGCGCTCGCGTGGCACATGAATCGGGGCTGGCTCAGCGGCCATCGCCGCTTGCGCAGCAGCGATTTTCTCGCGGTCCGAGTTGACCCATTGCAGGCCAGAACTGTTGGCCACTTGAATCAGGCTCTCTACCGGCAGGGCGAAGGCTTGGACCTTGGG
>RGQD01000550.1 GCA_010030205.1 Betaproteobacteria bacterium | reverse complement strand
TGGCGGGCGCAGCGCCGCATGGTGATGGCGGGCTTCGATCCGGCGCATGTCAAAGGCTACTTTCCGTCGCTGTTACAGGTCGCGCAGCGCCTTCGCGGGCGTTGGCAGAAAGCCGCGCGCGAGCAGCAGTCAATCGACCTGCAGGCCGATCTGATGCGTTACACAGTCGACGCGATTGCTGGCCTGGCGTTCGGCGCCGAGGTCAACACGCTGGAGTCGGATGACGATGTGATCCAGCAGCACCTCGACAAGATCTTTCCGGCGCTGGGCCGGCGTTTGCTCGCACCGCTGCCCCTCTGGCGCTGGTGGCGTTCGGCCGCCGACCGCCAACTCGAGCAAAGCCTGGTCGAGGTCAAGGCGGCGGTGGCGGGCTTCATCGCCCAGGCCAGGGACAGGCTGGTGGCCGAGCCCGAGTTGCGGGTCCACCCGCGCAACCTGCTCGAGGCGATGATCGTCGCTGCCGACGCGCCCGATAGCGGCATCACCGACGTGCAGGTGGCCGGCAACGTGCTCACGATGCTGCTGGCCGGCGAAGACACCACCGCGAACACCTTGGCCTGGACCATTCACCTGCTGTGGCGTCATCCGGCGGCGCTGGCGCGCGCCATCGAGGAGGTGCGGCAGGTGGCCGGCGATCCGGCTGCGTTGACACTGGAACAACTCGGCCAGCTCGACTATGTCGAGGCCTGTGTGCACGAGACCATGCGGCTCAAGCCGGTGGCGCCGATCATGCCGCTGCAGGCGCTGCACGACCAGAGCGTCGGCGGCGTGCACGTGCCTGCAGGCACGGTGGTGATCAGCCTGCTGCGCCGCGACAGCGTCAGCGACGAACATCTGCCTCGTGCGGCGGCCTTCGAGCCCGAGCGCTGGCTCGCCGGCGAGGGCGGGCCGGGCCAGGTCGCGAGTTCGGCCAAGCGCATCTCGATGCCGTTTGGCGCCGGTCCTCGCATCTGCCCGGGGCGCTACCTGGCCTTGCTCGAGATGAAGATGGCGCTGGCCGTGCTGTTGGGTGGCTTCGACATCGCCGGTGTCGACACCCCGGATGGCGCCGAGGCCCGCGAACGCCTGGCTTTCGCGATGTCGCCGGTGGGCTTGAGCATGCGGCTGGCCGAGCGCGCAACCGTGTCGCCTTGAGCGCAGCGTGGCGCTTGCGGCTGCGGTATACAGCCAAAGTGTCCTGGTGCCGGCCCGCGAAAATTGGTGCGGATCGAAAGTTTCCCGGACCCGATTCCTAAAACCCTCAGGCAAGGATCAACGACGATGAGCACCAACTCTCTCAAGGCCCGCTGGAAGTCTGGCAAGGCAGCCGTCAACGGATGGCTTGCCATCCCGTCTGGATTTTCGGCTGAAGTGATGGCGCAGTGCGGTTTCGACAGCGTCACGGTCGACATGCAGCACGGCGTGCAGGACTACCAGTCGATGGTCCAGTGTTTCCAGGCGATGGAACGGCACCCGGTGGCGCGTCTGGTGCGCGTGCCTTGGAATGAGCCCGGCATCATCGGCAAAGCACTGGACGGTGGCGCCTGGGGCGTGATCGCGCCGATGATCAACACCCGCGAGCAGGCCGAGTCACTGGTCTCTTCCTGCCGATATCCGCCGCTTGGCACCCGCAGCAACGGCCCGATCCGCCATGGCACTTATGGCGTGCCGAGCGACTACCAGAAGATCGCCAACGACGAGATTCTGGTGATCCCGATGATCGAGACCAAGCAAGCGCTGGACAACCTCGAAGCGATCCTGGATGTCAAAGGCATCGACGGCATCTATGTCGGCCCCAGCGATCTGGCGTTTTCGATGGGCAAGACACCCAAGCTCGACCATGAAGATCCCGAAATCCTCAAGATCTACGAGCGGCTGATCGCTGAATGCGGCAAGCGCGGCATCTACGCAGGCATCCACTGCGGTACCGCTGAGTACTCGGCTCGAATGATCAAGATGGGCTTTAGGCTGACGACCATCGCCAACGACAGCGGCTTGATGGCCAAAGCCGCGTTGGAAGCGGTTGCTGGTGTTTGGAAGGAAGTCGGCAACCTGCGCTGAAGCGTTGCTCAGCGCGGCGG
>RGQD01000549.1 GCA_010030205.1 Betaproteobacteria bacterium | reverse complement strand
GCTGTTGGGCAGGATGTGGCGCAGCATGATCCGCAGCTGGCTCGCACCGGCGATGCGCGCGGCCTGCACGTAATCGAGCTCGCGCACCACCAGCGCGCTGGCGCGAACGATGCGCACGCCCGCCGGCACATAGGCCACCGACAGCGCGATGATCACGCTCTCCATGCGGGGCCCGAGCGCTGCGGTGATGCCCAGCGCCAGCAGGATCGCCGGGAAGGACATCAAGGCGTCCATCAACCGCATCACCAGCGCGTCGAGCGCGCGGAACTGCGCTGCCAGGATGCCGATCACCGCGCCTAGAAACCCCGAGACGCAGGCCACCACCAGCCCGACCCACAGCGACACCCGCGCGCCGTACAGCACCCGGGTGAAGATGTCGCGGCCGAACATGTCGGTGCCGAACAGATAGGCTTGCGACGGCGGTTTGAAGCGGGCCCGCACTTTCATCGCCGACGGATCGAGCCCGCTGAGCAGCGGTGCGAAGACTGCGGCCAGCGCCAGCAGCAGCACGACCGCGAAGCCGATCTGGAACGAGCGGTGCGTGGCCAGCCGGCGCAGCAGCATGAAGCGTCGGCGCGGCGCGAGTGTGCCGCTGGCCGATGTCGCGACCATCGCCTCAGTCATAGCGCACCCGCGGGTCGGCGTAGGTGTAAGCCAGGTCAACAGTCAGGTTGATCGCGACGAAGGTGAAGCCGTAGATCAGCATCACGCCCTGGACCAGCGGATAGTCGCGCGCCAGGATCGCCTGCACCACGAGGCGGCCGATCCCGGGCAGCGCAAAGACCTGCTCGATCACCACCGAACCGCCGATTGCCGCCGACAGCAAGATGCCGGTGGCGGTGATCACCAGGATCAGCGCGTTGCGAAACGCATGCTTGCCGACGGTGACCCACTCGCTCAAGCCTTTGGCGCGGGCGGTGCGTATGAAGTCCTGGCTCAGCACGTCGAGCATCGCCGAACGCGTCATCCGGGCCAGAAAACCGATCTGGAACAGCGACAGGATGCCCGCTGGCAGCACCAGCGATTGCAGCCACAGTGCAGGGTCTTGCAGCAGCGGCACATAGCCGCTGGACGGGAACCAGCCCAGGATCACGCAAAACAGGATCACCGCCAGGATCGCAATCCAGAACGCCGGGATCGACACGCCGACCAGCGCGGCCGACATCACCAGCGAATCGACCCAGGTCTGGCGATGGTAGGCGGCGATCGCACCGATCGCGATGCCGACCGGCAAGGTGATTGCCAGCGACAGCCCGGTCAGCGACAGCGTGACCGGCAGCCTCTCGGCCACCGCCGACAACACGGTCTGGTTGAGCACCAGCGAAGAGCCGAAATCGCCCTGTGCCAGATGGCCCAGCCACAGCCCGAGCTGGGCCAGCACCGGCCGGTCCAGGCCCAGGCTGCGTCGCACCGCGGCGATCGCCTCGGGGCTGGCTTGCTCGCCGGCGATCACGACCGCCGGGTCGCCCGGCAGCAGCAGCATCAGCAGAAAAGCCAGCACCGACACCAGCAGCACCACCGGCACGGCCTGCGCGATCTTGTAGGCGATCAGGCGGTTCACGGCGAGCTCGTCTGCGGCGCGGGCGGGGTCATGCGCTGGCCAGGGTTTGCAGCCGGGTCATTCACTCGAGGTGCAGGTCCCAGAGCTGCAGCATGCCGGCGTAGTCGGACTGGCCTTTGAGCCGCTTGGCATAGCCTGTCAACCGACCCGAGTCGGCGATCTTGATCATGTAGGCATTGCCCAGCACCTGCTGCTGGATCTTGAGCCAGGCGCCGCGTCGCTTCTCGAGATCGGGCTCGGCGAAGAAGCTCTTGTAGGCGGCGTCGAGCGCGTCGTTGCCCTTGATGCTGGGGAAGGCATAGACCAGCGGGCGCCACTGCTGCGGCCCGAGGATGTGGTCGGGGCCGAACAGCGTGGTCGACAGGTTCCACTCGCCGGTGCCTTGTTGCATGTGGGCGGCGTTGGTGGTCCAGTCCACGACCTTGACCTCGACGTTGAAACCGGCCTCCTTGAGCTGCTCGGCGACCACCAGCATCGTGGTGCGCATCCACTGGTAGTTGCTGTTGG
>RGQD01000548.1 GCA_010030205.1 Betaproteobacteria bacterium | reverse complement strand
TTCGCGCTGGCTGGTTTGGCATCGTGGCCCTCCGGCTCAGCGACCGCGCCCGTGCCGCGCAGCCGCAGCGCACGCTTGAGCCAGTTGCCGATGTCATCGATGTAGGTGAACACCGCGGGTACGACCAGCAGGCTGAGCACGGTCGAGGTGATCAGTCCGCCGATCACCGCGATCGACATTGGCGAGCGAAAGCTGGCGTCTGCCACACCCAGACCCAGCGCGATGGGCGCCATGCCGGCGCCCATCGCCAGCGTCGTCATCACGATCGGGCGGGCGCGCTTGTGGCAGGCATCGAGCAGCGCCTCCATCCGCCCGAGGTGCTGCTCGCGCCGCGCGACGATGGCGTATTCGACCAGCAGGATCGAGTTTTTGGTCGCGACGCCCATCAGCATGATCAGGCCAATCAGCGAGGGCATCGAGAAGCTCTTTTGCGCGATCAGCAGCCCGACGAAGGCGCCGCCGAGCGCCAGCGGCAAGGCGCACAGGATCGTCACCGGATGCAGGAAGTCCTTGAACAGCAGCACCAGCACGATATAGATGCACAGCACCCCGGTCAGCATCGCCAGGCCGAAGCTCGCGAACAACTCGCCCATCACCTCGGCGTCGCCGATCTCGACCACCTTGACGCCGGGCGGCAACTGCCGGATCGCCGGCAACTGCTGCACCGCTGCCGTGACATCGCCCAGCGGCAGCCCCGACAACTCGATCTCAAAGTTGACGTTGCGCGCGCGGTCGTAACGGTCGATCAGCGCGGGACCGCCAGCGAGTTCCAGCGTGGCGACCTGCGACAGCATCACCGGGCCGCGGGCGCCGGGAACGGCAAGGCGTCCGAGCAGCGCCAAGTCCTGGCGCCCCGTCGCGTCGAGCTTCACGACGATCGGAACCTGTCGCTGGGACAGGTTGAGTTTGGCCAACGCCATATCGTAATCGCCGGCGGTGGCGATACGCAGTGTCTCGCCTATCGCTGCGCTGGTCACGCCGAGGTCGGCCGCCTTCGCAAAGTCGGGACGCACCACGACCTCGGGTCTTATCAGGCTCGCGCTTGACGCCACGCTGCCCAGGCCGGGAATCGTCCGCAGGTCTTTCTCAACGGCCAGCGCGGCGGCCTGCAGCGCCAGCGGGTCCTCGGCAGTGAGCACCAGAACGTATTTTTCTCCCGAGCCGCCGAGCCCGACCCGGCTGCGAACGCCCGGCAAGGCCTCGAGCGCCGCACGGATCGCATTTTCGATTCCCTGCTTGCGTGGCCGCTGCTTGCGCTCGTCGAGCAGAACCGTGAGCGTCGCCTTGCGCGCCTCGGCGGCGCCCTGCATCGCGAACGGGTCGCCGCCCGCGCTGCCGCCACCCACCGTGGTGTAGATACTCTTCACATGCGCGACACCGGCTACCAGCCGCCGCGCCTGCTCGGCTGCGGCTTCGGTCTGGAGCAGCGTTGCGCCAGGCGGCAGCTCCAGATAGACCTGGGTCTGCGAGTTGTCGTCGGGTGGTATGAAGCCGGTCGGCAGCAGCGGGATCAGCGACACCGAGCCGAAGAAGAACAAGGTCGCTGCAACCATGGTGCTCAAGCGGTGCGACAGACACCAGCGCGCGCAGACCATGTACATCCGCAGCCAGAGGGCGTCCCTCGGCGTGCCAACGATGGGCTTGAGCATATAGGCCGCCATCATCGGCGTGAGAACACGCGCCACCAACAGCGACGCGACGACTGCCAGGGATGCAGTCCAGCCAAACTGCTTAAAAAACTTCCCCGGAATGCCGCTCATAAACGCGGTGGGCAGGAACACCGCCACCAGGGTGAAGGTGGTGGCGATCACCGCCAGCCCGATCTCATCGGCGGCCTCCATCGCCGCCTGGTACGGTGTCTTTCCCATGCGCAGGTGGCGCACGATGTTCTCGACCTCGACGATCGCGTCGTCGACCAGAATGCCGACCACCAGCGACAGCGCCAGCAAAGTGATCACGTTGACGCTGAAACCCAGAAAGTGCATCCCGATGAAAGCCGGGATCACCGACAGCGGCAGCGCCACCGCCGACACCAGGGTTGCACGCCAGTCGCGCAGGAAGAGCCACACCACCAGCACCGC
>RGQD01000547.1 GCA_010030205.1 Betaproteobacteria bacterium | reverse complement strand
ACGGGACAATGAGTGACTTGGAGCGAATGGCCTACGCCAGGCAACATCAGGCTTCAACAGCCTATGCCTCAAACAGTGCCAGCAGCGACACGACGAATCGCTAGCTGTCGGACCTTCAGACCGCTGACAGAGGCGTGCGTGCAAAGCCGAGCCTGCGCCAATCCCGATCCACTTTTGACTGAACAACCGATGAACGACTTCAAGACACCGGCATTCGACCTGTACCGCCCGACACAGCCGATGTCCCTCATCGCCTTGCTGAGCTGTTTCGCCATGACCGCCTGCGGCGGCGGTGGCAGTGACACCACCACCACCACCACGACGGCCACCGCGAGCACAGCAGACGTGTTGTGCAATTACAGCAGCAACGCCTTCAACGCCCACCCCTTGGTGAACCTGACCAGCACCGCCAACTGGTCGTGCACCAGCAGCTTGCGCAAGCTGTCGGCCAACGGCGTGCCTGACCACGATGTCGGGCCTTTCAACATCCAGTCCGATCTGGACTTCAAGATCAGCGCCCAGTCGGTCAGCGTCAGCGCGCCGATCGCACCGGTGCTGACCAGCACGGCCAGGCAATTGGGCGGGCCGGCGGGCGACATCGGCTACATCCTGAACGGCGTGAAGATGGACCCTGGCACCGGCGGCAACTGTAACAACAGCGGCAGCAACTGCACGCTGCTGGGGCAGGCAGGGCCGTGGCGGATGGAGGCGCTTGGCCAGACCTCGTTCAACTTCGGGGCTGACAGCAACAACGCCCATGTGCAGCCGGGCGGCGTCTACCACTACCACGGCATGCCCGAAGGCTTCATCAAGAAACTCGGCAAGGGTCAGGCGATGACGCTGGTCGGCTGGGCTGCCGACGGCTTTCCCGTCTATGCGCGCTACGGCTACAGCGTGGCAGCCGATGCCAGCTCGACACTGAAGGTCCTCAAAAGCAGCTACCGTCTCAAGGCCTCACCCGATGCGAACCGCCCGTCCACTGGTCTTCTGCCCATGGGCACTTTCATGCAGGACTACGAATACGTCACAGGGCTGGGCGACCTGGACGAATGCAACGGCCGCAGCGGCGTGACGCCTGAGTTCCCCAAAGGCAGCTACCACTACTACGCCACCGACAGCTACCCGTATCTGCAGCGATGCGTCAAGGGTCAGCTGTGAGTGTTTCATTGCAACAGACAGGACACACCATGCAATTTCCCAAGATCGCGCCGCACCGCAAGCGGCTCGCCACTGTGAGCAAGGCGACCACCGCCTTGCTGGCCAGCGCGGTACTGGTCGGCTGTGGCGGCGGCGGGAGCGACAGCAGTTTGACCGCGTCCCTGACGACAGCCAGCACCGGCACTACAGGCGTGCTGTGCGACTACAGCAGCAGCTCGTTCAACAGCAGCCCGTCGGTGAATGCCACCGCCACAGCCACCTGGTCGTGCAGCGGCACGCGTCGTTCACTCATCGCCAACGGCCTGCCCGACCATGAGGTGGGCAGCTTTCCGAACCGCAACAACCCGAACCCGATCGCAGCGCAGTCGATCTCGGTGTCAAGTCCGCTGTCGCCGGCGCTGAGCAGCATGGTCACGGCTTTGGGCGGGCCGCGCGGTGACACGGGCTTCGTTCTCAACGGCGTAAAGATCGACCCAGGCACGGCCGGCTCGTGCAACGACAGCGGCGCGAGTTGCAGCCTGATCGGCAACTCAGGCCAATGGAGCATCGAGGCGCTGGGGCAGGCCTCGTTCAACTTCGGCGTGGACGGCAACAACGCCCATGTTCAACCAGGGGGCGCTTACCACTACCACGGCATGCCCGAAGGCTTCATCAACAAGCTCGGCAAAGGCCAGGCCATGACGCTGGTCGGCTGGGCTGCCGACGGCTTTCCGATCTATGCGCGCTATGGCTACAGCGTGGCCACCGATGCCAACTCGGCGTTGAAGGTCATCAAGGGCAGTTATCGCCTGAAGGCGACGCCGCCGGCCACACGCCCGCCCACCAGCCTCTATGCCCTGGGCACATTCCAGCAGGACTACGAATACATCGCAGGCTCTGGCGACCTGGACGAATGCAACGGCCGCAGCGGCGTGACGCCCGAATTCCC
>RGQD01000546.1 GCA_010030205.1 Betaproteobacteria bacterium | reverse complement strand
GCCCGCGGGCCGGCGCGCTCGCGGACCTCAAGTCGGCAGCCAGAACTCGAAGCACACCTCCGGCAGGTCGTCGCGGTAGACGACCTCGCCGCCGAACATTCGCGCCACGCCCGCCACCAGGTACAGCCCCAGCCCCGAGCCGCTGCTGGCGTGCGCACCGGCGCTGCGGTAGTACTTCTGGAACACGCGTTTCGGGTCGGGCCGGCCGGCCCGGTTGGGCAGGTTGTGCAGCCGCACCAGGATGCCGGGCCGCTGGTCGCGTGCCTGCGCTTGCAGGCCCAGCGTGACCACCGAGGGCTCGGCCGAGTACTTCAGCGCGTTGTCGACCAGGTTGCTCAGCACGGTCCGCACCAGCAGCGCGTCGGTCTTGACGATCGGCAGCGAGGGCTCAGCTTGCAGGTCCACACGTTGGCCAGCCGGGTGATCGGCCACGACGGCTTGCGCCAGGGACTGAAGTTCGTAGGGCAGCGAGCGCTGCTGCATCGCGCCGCGCTCGAGCTGGTCGGTCTGCAGGCAGCGCTCGATGATGCTGTTGATGTCGTCCACCGCCTGGTGGGCAAATTGATTGTGGCGGCCTGTTGGCGCATCGGCACCTCTGCCCAGCACCATCCGGATCACCGACAGCGGCGTTCGCAGCTCATGCGTCAGCATCGCCAGAAAGCGCTCTTTCTCGTCGCGCTCGCTGCGCGCTTCCTGGGCTTCCGCCTGCGTCGCGATTAGGCGCTGGGCGTCCAACATGGCTTGCGCATCGATCTGTGAGCGGCGCAGCGACAGCAGCGTGCTGAGCACGGCGGCCGTCATCAGGCCGTGCAGGTTGGTCAGGTAGAGCGACCACTGCCCGGCCTGGATCACACCCATCAACGGCAGCATGGTCGCCAGGATGATCAGCGCCAGCAGACTGCAACCCAGCAGCAACTGGCGGCGCATCCTGTCGCCATCCCGCCGCACCGCAAAAACCAGGGGCAGCAGCATCAGCCCGGAGAAAGCGGTCACCACCGTCGCGTTGATCTTGAGCGCCCACTGTGGCTGGCCCGCCCACAGCAGTGCAAGAGCCGTGGCGCATCCGGCGATGGTCAAGTCCAGCAGGCGAAGACCCCAGCGAGGCAGTCCCAAGCTGCCAAAAAAGGACCTGTAGAACAGCGCGCCCGTCATCGAGACCAGCATCACCATCCAGTTGGTGAGCGTGTCTCCGCCCGCGCTGTGCGGGAACAGGTAGCGGCTGGCATAGCCCAGCAGACCAAAGCTCATCAGCGTGGAGCTGGCCTGGTAGACGCTGAACAGCGCCACGACGGGGTCGCGCTGGGTGACCGCCCGCCAGACGCTCCAGGCCAGCAAGGCCACCATCGTCCCCAGGAACAGGCCGAAAAAGGTTTGCTCGAGGTCGCGCTTGTCTTCGGATTCGGCGACGGTCAGCACCTCGACATAGGCCGTCATCGAATTGGCGCTCAGGATCCGAATGTTCGCGGCTGCTGAAAGGCCATCGGTCGCCGGCCACTCGCTCCTGGTAAGCGCCTCCGGGTTTCGGCACGTACAGCCGCACCTCGTCGACATAGGCCGGTCGGATGCGGATCCGCAGCGCTGTACCAGTCGGATGCGGCGGCGTTTCTAGCCGCAGCCAGACCGGGTAGGGCAAGAAGCCGAGCGCGAGCACCTCGCCATAAGGCGTCCACCCTGGCGCTGCCTGGGCTTGCGCCAGCGTCATGCTGCCGCCCGGGTCGCGCAGGTAGGACGCGGCCACCAATCCCTGTGCGGCCAACGTCTGGCTGCGGCTCGAAACCCCGCCGCATCCGGCTGGTACCGCGCTGCGGATCCGCATTCGGCCGGCCTATGTCGACGAGGTCCGGCTGTACGTGCCACAGCCCGGAGGCGCTTACCAGGAGCGCGTGGCCGGCGACCGATGGCCCTTCAGCAGCCGCGAACATTCGGACACCGCGATGTCATTCGACTGGACTGCCGACCCAGCCGCAGGCCCGACGCCGATTTACCTGCGCATCCTGAGCGCCAATTCGATGACGGCCTATGTCGAGGTGCTGACCGTCGCCGAATCCGAAGACAAGCGCGACCTCGAGCAAACCTTTTTCGGCCTGTTC
>RGQD01000545.1 GCA_010030205.1 Betaproteobacteria bacterium | reverse complement strand
GCGCGCCAGCCGCACGCGGCCTGGACCTTCACGGTGCTGCGGCCGCAGCTGATCTTCGGCTTCGCGATCGGCAGCCCAATGAACATCATCCCCGCGCTCGGCGCCTACGCGGCGGTGCAGCGCGAACTCGGTCAACCCTTGTGTTTTCCCGGCGGTGGGCGTTGCATCAACGCGGCCAGCGACAGCCGGTTGATTGCGCGTGCGGCCGAGTGGGCCGGCACCCACGAGATCGCCGCCAACGAGACCTATAACGTGCTCAACGGTGACATGCTGGTGTGGGAAGACCTGTGGGGCTCGATTGCCCGGCGCTTCGGCATGGCTGTGGGCCCGGCGACACCGTATTCGCTGACCGAAGGCATGCCTGCGCAGGAAGCTCTCTGGGCCAAGATCGTTGCCAAGCACGGCTTGCGCCCCTTCACGCTCGAGCAGTTGGTCGGCAGTTCGTGGCAATTCACGGACCGCGCATTCGCCCATGGTCAAGCCAATCCAGCCGACTCGGTGCTCAGTGGGATCAAGCTGCGCCAGCACGGCTTCAACGACTGTCTCGACACCGAGGATGCGCTGCACCATTGGTTCGAGCGCATGCAAGCGCAGTCGCTGTTGCCGCGCTGAAAGCGGTGGGTTCAACCTTTGCCGGATTTCTTCGACCATGAGCCTTGATACAACCCGAGACATGGCCCGCAGTCCAACCTGCAGCCCAGCCCGAAGACTGGCCATGCTGGGCGCCAGCTTGGCGGCGTTGCTGCTGTTTTCCCCACCGGCACGGGCCGAGTTCCCTGACCGGGCGATCAAGATCGTCGTGCCTTATCCGCCCGGCGGCACCACTGACTTGTTGGCGCGTGCGGTGGCGCCTCGCTTGAGCGAGCGCCTGAACCAGCCCGTGGTGATCGAAAACCGTGCCGGTGCCGGCGGCGTGATCGGGGCGCAGGCGGTGATGAAATCGCCGGCGGACGGCTACACGCTGCTGTTCGGCACCGCGGCCACCCACGCCATCCTGCCGGTGCTGCAAAAGCCCGCGCCTTACGACGCGGTGAAAGACTTCGCACCGATCACACTGGTGGCCAACACGCCCAATGTGCTGCTGGCCAATCCGACACTGCCGGTGCGCAGCGTTGCCGAGTTGCTGGCGCTGGCAAAGGCCAAGCCCGGCACGCTCAATTTCGGGTCGACCAGCCAGGGCGGATCGCCCCACATGAGCGGTGAGTTGCTCAAGACGCTGGCGCAGATCGACATCGTCCATGTGCCCTACAAAGGTGCTGGGCCGATGCTGATTGACTTGATTGGCGGCCAGATTCAACTCGGCTTTGACAACCTGCCGTCGTCGATCAACCAGATTCGGGCTGGCAAGGTGCGGGCGCTCGCGGTGACCACCGTCAAGCGCTGGCCCGGCGCGTCGGAGATCCCGACCATGGCTGAGGCTGGCGTGCCTGGTTATGTCAGCGCAGGCTGGTTTGGCTTGTTGGCGCCAGGCGCGACGCCCGCGCCAGTGGTCGAATTGTTGCAACGCCATGTCGCGGCAATCCTGCGCTTGCCCGAGATTGAAAAGCTCTTTTTCGAGCAAGGCGCCGAGCCCGTGGGCAACTCACCTGAGGAGTTCGCCAAGATGATCGCTGTCGAACTGCAGCGTTGGTCCAAGGTGGCTGCCGCGGTTGGCGTCAAGCTCGAATGATGGCTTGGGCCTTGCGTTGGCCATGACCGCCGATGTCAGCTTGGCAGTCTCGAGGATCGTCGTCAGGCTGCGCCTGAAAAGAGGGAGAACTCAATGAAAAATTTCGAAGGCAAAGTTGCGCTCGTCACCGGCGGCAGTTCAGGCTTGGGTGCCGCGACGGCCTTGCAGTTCGCCCGCGAAGGCGCGCGCGTGGTGATCGCGGCACGCCGCGATGAGCAGAGCGAATCGGTGTTGCAGCAGATCATGGCGCTGGGCAGTGAAGCCTTGTTCGTTCGGACCGATGTCAGCCGCGCCGTCGATGTTGAGGCCATGGTGCAGGCCACCTTGGCCCGCTTCGGCCGTCTGGACTGCGCCGTCAACAATGCGGGCGTCTCAGGCCCGGTGCGCAAGCCCGTAGCGGACGTCGAGGAGGCGCAATGGGACGCGCTGATGAACGTCAACCT
>RGQD01000544.1 GCA_010030205.1 Betaproteobacteria bacterium | reverse complement strand
GGCTGCAAGCGCATGGTGTTCTCCAGCAGTGCGACGGTCTATGGCGACCCGCAGCAATTGCCGATCAGCGAGCACAGCCCGCTGTCGGCCACCAGCCCCTATGGCCAGACCAAACTGATCGGCGAAGCCCTGCTGCGCGACCTCGGTGCGGCCGATGACCAGTGGCAGACGGCTTGCTTACGCTACTTCAACCCGGTTGGCGCGCACGAGTCGGGCCTGATCGGCGAAGACCCGCGCGGCACGCCCAACAACCTGATGCCCTACGTGGCGCAGGTGGCCGTGGGCCGCCGCGAGCGACTGAGTGTCTATGGCGACGACTACGCCACGCCCGACGGCACCGGTGTTCGTGACTACATCCATGTCACCGACCTGGCCGAAGGCCATGTCGCAGCGCTGCGCCGCCTGCTTGATCACCGTGGCTCGGTCACCGTCAACCTGGGCACAGGCCGCGGCTATAGCGTGCTCGAGTTGGTCGCGGCCTACGCAGCGGCGAGCGGCCGCGAGATCCCGCATACCATCGCTCCGCGCCGCGTCGGTGATATCGCCGCCTGCTACGCTGATCCGACGCTTGCACGCAGCCTGCTGGGCTGGCAGGCAAGACACGACCTGAACCGCATGTGCGCCGACAGCTGGCGTTGGCAAACGAACAACCCAAGAGGCTTCGACACGTGAACATCCTGGTCCAACCCGTGATCATGGCCGGCGGTTCCGGCACCCGGCTGTGGCCACTGTCGCGCGCTGGTTACCCGAAGCAGTTTCTCGTGCTCTCCGGCAGCACCAGCTTGTTCCAGCAAGCGGTGGCGCGGCTGCGGGGACTGGGTGCCGAGGGCATCACCGTTGCCGCGCCGGTCATCGTCGGCAACGAGGAGCACCGCTTCCTGGTGCTTGACCAGTTGCACGCGCTGCCGGTCGAGCCCGCCGCTGCGCTGCTCGAGCCGGTAGGCCGCAACACCGCGCCAGCGGTCGCGCTGGCAGCGCTGGCCGCGCTCGAAGACGGCCAGGACCCGGTGCTCGTCGTCACCCCGGCCGACCAGACGGTGACCGACGAGGCCGCATTCAGCGCAGCACTGCAACGCGCGGTGAGAGTGGCCGACGGCGGTGCGATCGTGATCCTGGGCATCGCCCCAGACGCCCCCGAGACCGGCTATGGCTATATCCGGGTCGACGCAAGCGACACCGACCCGGCGCCGCCGGTGGCGCAGTTCGTCGAAAAACCCGACCTGGCCACCGCGCAGCGCTACGTGGCGGACGGCGGCTACTTCTGGAACGCCGGCATGTTCGTGCTCAAGGCATCGGTGTGGATGGCTGCGCTTGAGCGCTTCCGCCCCGACATCGCCGCAGCCACGCGCAAGGCTTGGGCTGCGCGCAGCAACGACGCCAAGTTCGTCCGCCCGGGCCAGGCCGAGTTTGCCGCAGTACCGAGCGAGTCGGTCGACTACGCGGTGATGGAGCGATGCCCGGGCAGCGAGTTCGAGATCCGGATGGTCGCACTCGACGCCGGCTGGAATGACCTCGGCGCCTGGGAAGCGGTCTGGCAGGTCACGCCCAAGGACGGGTTTGGCAACGCCAGCGTCGGCGACGTGATCGTCAAGGACTCGACCAACACCCTGGTGCACGCCACCAGCCGACTGGTCAGCACCGTCGGCCTGGACAACGTGATCGTGATCGAGACGCCAGACGCGGTGATGGTGGCCAGCCGTGAACGCAGCCAGGACGTCAAGCTGATCGTCAACCAGCTGGGCGCCGAGCAGCGCAACGAGCACACGGTGCACCGCAAGGTGCACCGGCCCTGGGGCTGGTACGACAGCATAGACAACGGGCCGCGCCACCAGGTCAAGCGCATCATGGTCAAGCCCGGCGCGTCTTTGAGCCTGCAGATGCACCACCACCGCGCCGAGCACTGGATCGTCGTCAGCGGCACGGCCGAGGTGACCAATGGCGACAAGGTGATCCTGCTGTCCGAGAACCAGAGCACCTACATCCCGCTGGGCCAGACCCACCGCCTGGCCAACCCCGGCAAGGTGCCGCTAGAGATCATCGAAGTGCAGTCGGGCAGCTACCTCGGCGAAGACGACATCGTGCGCTTCGAAGACACCTATGGCAGGAGTTGATCCCACC
>RGQD01000543.1 GCA_010030205.1 Betaproteobacteria bacterium | reverse complement strand
CAGGCCCTGTTGCCGCGCTTGCCCTGCACGAGCTTGTAGCCCCGCACAGACTCACCGGCCAGCAGGCGCCGCTCAACCTCGGCCCGAACCGCCTTGACCCAAGCCTCGATCAACGGTGCGTTGGTCATCACGCGACCCAGGTCGGCGTCGTCGGCGGTCTCGGGCACCACCACGTCAAAGTCGGCCAGGACCTGCTCCCGGATGGCCGGGCACGTCGCCTTGGCCCGGCACCACTGGCACGCCTTGGGGCTGGGGTTCAGGGTCTCGTCGTGCAGGCCGATCGCCCAGGTAGTGCGCTGAACCTTGTGGGCGAACCCTTCGAGCTCGGGCACCGAGATCGTCCACTCAGACAGTGCGCCCAGGCGAGGCTGGTCGACGATCATGCGCACGCGCGTCGGTGAGTAGGCGTGTCCAAACTCTACGTACGCTGCGTGCGCGTACATCATGAGCTGGGCGTTGTCCACCACGTCCACCACCACGCCCCTGCCGAACTTGGCGTCGATGACAATGAACTCGTCGGGCGTCAGGATGACCGCGTCCGCCGTGCCGGTGGCGCCTTCCTCGCCGGTCATGTGATCGATCGGCAGGCGCTGCTCGACCAGCAGGATGCCCCCGGTAGCGGCGACGATCGACCGCACGTTGTTGACGTAGGTCTGCACCGACTGCGCCTGCTCCGGCGTTCGCACAGGATGACCGACCCGGGGCAAGTCATCCAGCGCGCCGCGCTGCTGGGGGAGAGTTTTGCGTGGGTGCCGGCCATCAATCGCCCTCCATGTAATTGTCGCGATGGTCAGCCAAAATTTCCGCGATATCGAAAACTTCTTGCGCTAGCGTATGCGGATTGGTGTGCTTCGCCACCAATGCCGGGAGCAGCGCCAACACGTACTTGTCAACCATGTCGATCTTGCTGTGCCGCTTTGCGCGCTCGTACTGGTTGTACTCTCGTTTTTCAATATCTTTTTTCAGGCTTGCAAGATCCTCCCGCAAGCTCTCAACGGTGTCCACCGTCCCGCCGGTGCTCATGCCAGCTCCTCCAGGAACGCGGCGTAGTCCGCCGGCTTGAGCTCGGGGCCCTTCTTGGCGCCGAACTTGCCCAGCGCCGCGATGACCTTGGCCCGGTCGGCCTTGAAGGCGTCAATGATGGCCTGGGCCACCTGGGCGTACTCAATCGCTGCCAGGGCCGCCGGGGCCTCCACCACGGCCTCACGCGGCTGTAGCGGCGGCATCACGTACGGGACCTCGGGGGCGGCCTTCTCGTCCGGGTCAATCAGGACGATCTTGCTGGTGTCCGCCGCCGGGGCGGTGATCGCTTGCACCACAGCGGTCACCGTGGCCGGCGCTGCCGGGCGCATCGCCGCGATCAACTCGCGGATGGCGGCGGTGTTGTCCGCCAGGGCTTGTTCTAGACTCATGAGGGCTCCTACATAGGACAAACGAAATGTTGTCCAGCCCAAGTACTATAGCATTGTTGTGAGGCTCCGCAAGCCCCCTACAACGCTTTTCTGATGTACCATCGGCTTTTGTACAAAGGAACACCCATGACCGGGATAGAACAGGCAGTCGCCGTCGCTGGCAGCCAGCGCAATTTGGCCGAGATGCTGGGCGTCACCCAGCAGCTCGTGAGCTACTGGATCAAACAAAAATGCGTGCCACAGCGCCGCATCGTCGAGGTCGAGCAGATGACCGGCATCAGCCGCGACCTGCTGATCGACCCGCGCCTCGCCGAGCTCTTGTCGAAGGAGGTGTAGACTGGCCCCCGAACCCCGGCTAGGTGTGGCTGATCCCCATGCCGAAAGGCAAACCCGTCTCTGCCCCGCCGGTAAGTTCACCATAACCCGACCGAGACGCGGCCAGAGATTGGGACAACAATGACAACAGCACGCCCGCCTATCGGCGAGGTCTACGAGCCGGGCAACATCCCCGGCGAGCTCAAGGCGATGGCGCGGTGGTCGCCCTGGCGAGCGCAATGGAACGAGAAGCGCGGCAAGTGGGACAAGATCCCCGGCAACCAACGCAGCACTGCCAAGCCCGAGACGTGGCTCTCGTTCGAGGCCGCGCAGGCCGAGTTGCATGCCTATCCCACCGGCTTCTTCGCGGGCCTGGGGTTCGTGGTGACAGGGCTGCCCGAGTTCACGTTCATTGACATCGACAA
>RGQD01000542.1 GCA_010030205.1 Betaproteobacteria bacterium | reverse complement strand
CAGGCTCTGGCGACCTGGACGAATGCAACGGCCGCAGCGGCGTGACGCCCGAATTCCCTAAGGGCATCTATCACTACTACGCGACCGACAGCTATCCGTACCTGCAGCGCTGCGTGAAAGGCCAGCTGTGATCGATGCCGCTAGGCGCTGGTGCCTGGCAGGTCTGGCAGCGCTGTCGCTGTGCGGCGCAACGCTAGGCACGACCTCGGCGCAGGCCCATTTGATGGCCGCGCAGAAAGGCACGCTGAACCTGGTCGGTGATGCGGCATTTCTGGTGCTCGCGGTGCCGGTGTCGGCCTTGAGGGACGTGGACGACAACGGCGACGGCTTGCTGTCCGTGGACGAGTTGCGTGCGCACTACGAGACCATCCGCCACCAGGTGCAGGCCGGCGTGCAACTGCGCGGACCTGCAGGCCTGATGCCGCTGCAGTTGGTGATGCTCGATGTGGCGCCGCCCGACAACGCGCCCAAGGCTGCGGCAAGCCACCTGACCGTGATGGGGCGATTTCAGCTGAGCCCGGCGGCCGTGCCGACCAGTGCACAAGGGCAGACGGCGCCCGAAGCGCTGTCACTGAGCTTCAGCTTGTTCGGCAAAGCCGCCAGCGAGCAGCAGCAAGACCTGACCATCACCCGACAGAAGGAAACACAGTGGTTGCGCTTCTTGCCCGAGCGCAGCACGCAAGCGCTGCTGCCGCCCGCCACAGCCGTGCTCGCCGAGTATGTCCGCAACGGCGCCACCCACGTGCTGACGGGGCTGGACCACTTGCTGTTCTTGCTGGTGGTGCTGGCAGCGGGATGGGGTTGGCGCTCCTTGCTGGGTGCGCTGACTTGTTTCACCGCTGGCCACGGGTTGACGCTGATCGTCTGCGCATGGGGCGGCTGGTTCGCGCCGGCGGCCATCGTCGAGCCTGCGATCGCCGCGACGATCGTCGGGATGGCAGCCTTCGACTTCTGGGGCCGCTGGCGTGCGATGCCCATGCGCCCCGGGCTGCGGCTGGGGCTGGTGTTTTGCTGCGCGCTGATCCACGGCCTGGGTTTGGCCGGCGGGCTGGCTGATCTCGGCGTGAACAGCTCGAATCTGGGTTGGAGCCTGGCGGGCTTCAACACTGGCATCGAGTTGGCGCAGGTCGGCGTGGCCGCACTCTTCGCCGCAGTGATGCAGGGTTTTCGCCTGGCGCTAGGTCCCAGCGGGCCGGTGATGGCCGCGCGCCTGGCGTCGGTCATCGGCGTGGTGGCGGGCTTGTGTTGGTTTGCTGAGCGGCTGGTTCAGCCTCCAGACATCAACAACAAGGTCGTGGCGATGGCGGACGCGATGGCGGACGCGAAGGCCTATTCGAAGGCCTATTCGAAGGCCTATTGCCAGCCAGCGCCGAATCTAAGTTGCACGGGCCAGACGGTCCGGGTCGGATGGGGTGCTATGCAGCCGTAACATGCTGCGGATGTGGCGTGCCCTGTTGTCCCTGTCAGTTGCCGAGTGGCGCCACCATCCCTGGCGCCACGGCGTGGCCTTGCTGGCGGTCGCGCTGGGGGTGGCCTTGGCCAGTTCGGTGCAGATGATCAACGAGTCGGCGCTGGCCGAGTTTTCGCAGGCACTGCGCGCGGTCAACGGGCAACCCGACGCGGTGCTGGCGGCCACAGGCCGTGAGGGCTTTGCCGACACGATCTATGCAAGGCTCGCCAGGCTCGCGCTAGACGAATCCGTCGCGTTGGTCAGCCCGGTGCTCGAGATCGACAGCCAGGGCCGGCGCGACGGCGCTGGCGTCGGCAGCGCGAACGTCGCGCTGCGAATCGTCGGCGTCGACGCGCTGAAGGTCGCAGCGATCGCGCCGGGCTTGATGCCAAGGCCTGAGCCCGCACCAACAGGATCCGATGCTGGCGCGGCCAGCCTGCTCGACCCCGACGCGGTGTTCCTGAACCCTGCCGCAAGCGCCGCGCTGGAGCTGAAGGCTGGCGATTCGCTGGCGCTGCAGTCGGCCGCCGGCTGGCAACGGTTTCGGGTGGTCGGCTCGGTGGCCGCGGGCGGCGCGCCGCTGGTCGTGGTCGACATCGCCGCAGCGCAAGCTCGCTTCGGCCGCGCTGGGCGGCTGAGCCGGCTCGACCTGAAGCTGCAAACCGGTGTCGACCCAAGGGCTTGGCAACAAAGCTTGGCCGC
>RGQD01000541.1 GCA_010030205.1 Betaproteobacteria bacterium | reverse complement strand
CAGGAGAAGCGCCTCCGGGCCTCGAGCCGCGCCAGCTCGTCGGCCACGGCCCGGCGCGCGATCGACGAACATCGTCGGCGCGATCGCCTTTGGATGGGTCGGGCTCTGGGCTTTCCGCCAAGGCCGCAAGAATGCACAGACCCGCACGCTGTGGCTGGGCGTCGCGCTGATGGTCTATCCCTACGCAGTATCGGACACGGCGCTGCTTTACGGGCTGGGTGCTGCGATGTGCGCAGGCCTGTGGTGGATTCGTCGTTGAGAGCCTGCGGAAGTCCGTAGGTTCGTCGGGCATCCCGATCTGATCCAGCGCTTTGATCGACTTGCCGTTAAGGTTGAGGTCATGCCCGTGTTACCAGCCTCGTTTAAATCTTCATCGGCAGCGGGTGCCCAGGCGCACCCGCTCAGCGCCACCGACCGCCGCGCGCTGGCGGCAACGCTGTTGGCGGTGGCGGTGTCGACACTCGACGCATCGATCGCCAACACCGCGCTGCCGGTGATCGCCGCCGACCTGCATGCGTCGCCTGCCGCGTCGATCTGGGTCATCAACGCTTTCCAGTTGGCGGTGGTGGCGAGCTTGCTGCCGTTTGCCGCCCTCGGCGACCTGCTCGGGCCGCGCCGGGTCTTCCTGTGCGGCTGGGCGTTCTACACCGCGGCCTCGCTGCTCAGTGCGCTGGCCGACAGCCTGTGGCCGCTCGCAGCGGCCCGCGCGCTGCAAGGCATAGGCGCTGGCGCACTGATGAGTGTGAACGTCGCGCTGGTGCGCTCGTTCTATCCACCGGCGCAGCTGGGCCGAGGCCTCGGATTGAACGCGTTGGTCGTCGGCGTCGCGTTCTCAGCCGGCCCGTCTGTGGCGTCGCTGGTGCTGGCCGTTGGCAACTGGCACTGGTTGTTTGCGATCAACGTGCCGCTGGGATTGTTCGGTCTGGCGCTGGCCTATCCGGCGCTGCCGCGAAGCACTGGTAGCGGCCACGGTTTCGACCCGCTCACCGCCTTGCTGACGACGCTGACCTTTGCCTCGTTGATTCTGGGGCTGAGCAACGGTGCGCAACGCGAGGCTTGGCCATGGGTGCTGGGGCCGCTGCTGCTCGCGCTGGTCGCTTGCGTGCTGCTGCTGCGGCGCCAGGCAGGTCACCCTGCGCCGATGCTGCCGGTCGACTTGCTGCGCCGGCCGATGTTCGCGCTGTCGGCGCTCACCGCGCTGGGGGCGTTCGCGACCCAGAGCCTGGCTTATGTCTCGCTGCCCTTCTACTTTCACAGCACGCTGCACCTCGACCCGGTCGACACCGGCTTGCTGATGACATGCTGGCCGGTTGTGGTGGCGATGGCTGCGCCGATCGCCGGTCGTCTCTCGGACCGCTACCCGCCGGGCCTGCTGGGCGGCGTCGGCATGTTGATCATGAGCGTAGGCATGGTCGCACTGGCGTTGCTGCCGGCCGATCCGAAACTCTGGGACATCACGCTGCGCATGTCGATCTGCGGCCTGGGTTTTGGCTTTTACCAGTCGCCCAACATGCGAGCGCTGATGGCCAGCGCGCCGCCCGAGCGCAGCGGTGGCGCCAGCGGCATGGTGGCGATGGTTCGGCTGACCGGCCAGACCATAGGCGCTGCGCTGGTGGCCTTGTGTTTTGGCTTGATCGGCGGCGGCACGACGCTGGCGCTGTGGCTGGGGGCTGTTTTTGCGGCGCTGGCGGCGGTGGCCAGTTCGGCCCGGCTCTGGCTGCGCTGAAAATGCGGCTGCGCGCTTCATCTGACGGATCGACCCCACCCAAGCCCGCACAACCAGGACAGCTTCGAATGGACAACTTCTCGAATTCCCAGATCGTTCGTAAAACGGTGATTGCCACCCGCGGCGGCGTCGTCTCGGCCCAGCACCGGCGCGCTGCCGAGGCGGGCGCTGCGGTGCTCGAAGCCGGTGGTGACGCGGTCGACGCTGCGGTCGCGACCTCGTTCGCGCTCGGCGTGGTCGAGCCCTGGATGAGTGGTGTGGCCGCGGGCGGCTGCATGACGCTGTGGCGTGCCGATGAAGCGCAGGCGCAGTGTCTGGACTACGGCATGCGCTCGCCGCGCGAGCTGAATCCGGCGAATTACCCGCTCAGCGGCGGCGCCCGGTCGTCTGACATGTTCTCCTGGGCCGCAGTGGTCGGAGACCGCAATGTGCA
>RGQD01000055.1 GCA_010030205.1 Betaproteobacteria bacterium | reverse complement strand
CCGCCATAGGCCTCGGGAATCGCTGCGCCCAGGTAGCCCTGCGCCGCCAGACCTTGCCAGAGCTTGGCGTCGTGCGACTGCGGCCCGTCGAGCACGGCGCGAACAGCGCTGCGGTCGCAATGGTCGCCGAGAAAGCGCCGCGCCTGGTCCTTGAGCTGCCGCTGCTCCGGAGAAAAATCGAAATCCATGGGTGTCCTTTCGGCCTGGGCCGGATGTGGTGCGCACCGGCCTGCGAAACCGGAGATCGCAAGTCTGCCATTGTCGGCCGCTGCCAAGCGGGTCAAACCCGATCTTGGCGCAGGACGCGGGCGGCGTGAATCGTCGCAATCGACGAATGCCGGCCGGCATGTCGCCAGGGGCCAGCCCGTCAGCATCGCGGGCCGCGCCATCGACCCCTTGGCGACAGCTGCGGCCGATCGCGCGTCAATACACTGGACTCCCACTTTGAACCGGGAGAAAACATGTCGCAGCTGGTATTGCGCGAAGACCGAGAAGGCCTTGCCATCCTGACCCTGAACCGCCCGGACAAGCTCAACGCGTTGACGGTGGCGATGTTCGAGCAACTGCGCGGCCATGTGCAGCGCATCGCCAACGAGACCGAGCGCATCGGTCTGGTGCTGGTGCGTGGCGCGGGCAAGTGTTTCTCGGCAGGCCATGACCTGGCCGACATCGCGCATGGCGAGCATCCGCCCAAGCCCAGTTTCCAGGCCGACACGATCGAGTTGCTGGCCGAGTTGCCGCAACCTGTGATCACTGCCGTGCATGGCCACTGCTACACCGGGGCGCTGGAGCTCGCGCTGGCCGGCGACATGATCGTCGCAGCCGAGTCGGCCAAGTTCGCCGACACCCACGCGCGCTGGGCTTTGACGCCGGTCTGGGGCATGAGCCAGCGCCTGCCGCGCCGCATCGGCATGGCCAAAGCGCAGGAGATGACCTACACCGCCCGCAGCTACAGCGGTGTCGAGGCGCAGGCCATCGGGCTGGTGAACTGGTGCGTGCCCGATGCGTCGTTCGAGGCCGAACTCGGCAAGTTCACGGCGGCGATCCTGGCGAACTCCTGGTTCAGCCTGCGTGCGAACAAGCGCCTGTACCGCGACACCGACGGCATGGCGCTGCGCGCCGGGCTGTCACACGAGGTCCACCGCACCGAGGGTCGAGGCCCGGACATGGACGAGCGCATCGCGGGCTTCATGAACAAGACCAGCAAGCTGTCCTGAACCAGATTCGATGATGCCGCAAGCGCTCTACGACGGCTGCAACGTCGGCGATCTGGTGGTCACCGCCATCAGTCGCGGCGGCGACCGGGTGGCCTTCATCTCGGACGACACGCGCTGGACCTACCGCCAGCTCGGCGCATTGATCAGCACCGTCGTCCAGGCCCTGACGGCGCGCGGCTTGCAGCGCGGCGACGCGGTCGCGACACTGTCGGCAAACCGCCCGGAAGCCTTCCTGATCACCGCGGTGGCCTATGTGATGGGCTTGCGCATCACCTGGGTCAACCCGACTTCGTCGGAGGACGACCATGCCTACATCCTGGCCGACTCAGGCGTGCGAACGCTGTTCGTCGACCCGCTGACCTTTTCGGACCGCGCCCGCTCGCTGGCCCAACGCGTGCCGGGCATGGACTGCCTGCTGAGCTTCGGGCCGAACGACGGCTTTGGCGAGGACATCCTGGCCGCAGCCGCACGGTTCAGCCCCGGGCGGCTGGTGCCCCAGGCGCAGCCCGACGACGTCTGCGTGCTGATCTACACCGGCGGCACCACCGGCAAACCCAAGGGCGTGGCGCACACCCACCGCGTGCATGTCGCGATGATCATGACCGAGATGGCCGACTGGGATTGGCCAGCAGAGATCCGGTTTCTCGCACTGACGCCGATCACCCATGCCTCGGGCGCGATGATCATGCCGGTGTTGCTCAAGAGCGGCACCTACGCGATGACCAAGGGTTTCACCGCCGAGAAGTTCGTCCACTTGGTCGAAGAGCACCGCATCACCGCGACCTTCCTGGTGCCGACGATGATCTACATGCTGCTCGACAGCCCGGCGCGCCAGGGTGCCGACCTCAGCAGCCTCCAACTCGTGATCTACGGCGCGTCGCCGATGTCGCCGACCCGGCTGGTCGAAGGCATGCAGGTGTTCGGCCCGATCTTCATGCAGCTCTACGCGCAGTCCGAGGCACCCAACACCGTGACCGTGCTGCACCAGCACGAACACGACCCCGAGCGCCACCCCGAGCGGCTGGCGTCCTGCGGCACGCCTTGCGTCGGCACCCAGGTCAAGCTGCTGGACGAGGACGGCCAGGAAGTGCCCGAAGGCGAGGTCGGTGAGATCTGTGTGCGCGGCCCGCTGGTGATGCAGGGCTACTGGAACAAGCCCGAGGAAACCGCGCAAGCCTTGCGTCTGGGCTGGCTGTGGACCGGCGACATGGCGCGGCGCGATGCCGCAGGCTACCTCTACATCGTCGACCGCTCGAAAGACATGATCATCAGCGGCGGTTTCAATGTCTACCCGCGCGAGGTCGAGGACGCGCTGTCGCAGCACCCGGCAGTGGCCGCGGCTGCAGTGGTTGGCGTGCCCGATGCGAAGTGGGGCGAGGCGGTGCGGGCGCTGGTGGTGCTGCGCCCGGGCGCGGCCGCCACCGCCGAAGAGCTGATCGCGATGGTGCGGGACCGCAAAGGCAGTGTCTACGCGCCCAAGGCAGTCGACTTCGTCGATGCGCTGCCGATGACGGGGCTGGGGAAACTCGACAAGAAAGCGATCCGCGCAAAGTTCTGGCAAGGCCTTGAACGCTCAGTGCACTGACCAGCGACCGCCTGCGCAAACAAAGGCCGGCGCTGACGAGTACTCAGTGTCCCAGGGCTTGGCGTCGCCGCTCACGCAGCGCCAAACCCTCGTTGAACAGCAGCGCGCCGATCACCAGTGCACCGCCGGCCAATGCCGTAGGTGCTGGCGACTCACCCGCGCCCAGCCAGACCAGCAGCACACCGAAGATCACTTCGAGCAGGCACAGCAGCGAAATCTCAGGTGCCGGCAGCACCTTGGTCAGCTGCACCGCGAGCAGGCAAGGCACCGCCAGTTGAAAGAAGCCCAGCAGCCCCAGCAGCGACAAATCGTGTGCAGTGGCCGAGAACGGCAGCGACAGCGGCAACATGATGAGCGCCGACAACAGCGCGCCCAGCAGCACCGCAGGCAACATGTCGGGCGCCGCAGACGAGGCATCGCTGGCGACGCGCTGGTTCATGTGCTGCAGCAAGGTCCAGTTGCAGGCCCCGGCGATCGGCACCCCCAAAGCCACCAACGCGCCCGTCACCGACGCACCGCCAGCCATGGCCTGCTGGCCAAACATCCAGGCGATGCCGGTTCCCGCAACAGCGATCGCCACCCAGGTGCGGCGCGGCAAACGGTGCCGCAGGAACAGCCTCGCAAACAAGGCCGTCAGCAGCGGTGCGATTGACAGCGTGATCAGCACCGTGGCGACCGTCGTCAACATGAGCGCGATCATGAAGTTGGTGTACATCACGGTCCAACACAGGCTCGATACCCAAAGCGCCCAGCCGCCGCGCCGGATGTCGGCCCACAGCCCGGGACCACGCAGGGCCAGCAAGGCTATCGTCAGCGCCAGCGCATTGAACGCACTGCGCCAGAACGTCACCTCGAAGCTGCGCGCCGCCTCCAGGTGACGCGTCACAACCCCGGCAGTACTCCACAGCAAAGTGACCAACAGCATCAGCAACACGGCTCGGGAGTGGGAAA
This sequence comes from Betaproteobacteria bacterium, assembly GCA_010030205.1. Lineage (GTDB taxonomy): Bacteria > Pseudomonadota > Gammaproteobacteria > Burkholderiales > Burkholderiaceae_C > Pseudaquabacterium. The sequence continues at coordinate 14,763 of RGQD01000055.1, read as the reverse complement.
TGCGCATCGGAGATGTCGTGTCTTGAATTGAAGAGGGCCGCAAAGCGGCCCGGGCCATCATCTGGCTAGAGCCCCCGCTTGGCGGGGGCTGAGCCCCGCAGCTCCAAGCCGACCTGCGTCGGCTTGGACGGGGCGAAGGAGCCGAGCTCTGCGAGGCTGCGGCCTGCAAGGCCGGGGGGTGCCGCACATTCCCGGTCGCAGATCGGAAGCGTGCGGGATGCGGCTCTCAAGCAAATATGGCTTTGCGGCTTGATCCCCACGGGGGGCGGCCGGCATCGGCCGGCCTTGGGGCGATCAAGAGTCACGCCCAGCACGCTTGCGGTCATGTTCCTTCAGATAACGCTTGCGCAGACGCACCGACTTGGGCGTGATCTCGACCAACTCGTCGTCCTCGATGAATTCGACCCCGTACTCCAGTGTCAGGTCGATGGGCGGCGTGATCTTGATCGCATCTTCCTTGCCAGAGACACGGAAATTGGTCAGCTGCTTGGTGCGGGTGGCGTTGACGACCAGGTCGTTGTCTCGGTTGTGGATGCCCACAATCATGCCCTCGTACACCGGATCGTTGGGCTTGACGAACATGCGGCCGCGATCGTCGAGCTTGCCCAGCGCGTAGGTGAAGATCTCACCGGCGTCCATCGAGATCAGCACGCCGTTCTTGCGACTGGCGATCAAGCCCTTGTGCGGCTCGTAGCCGTCGAAGATGTTGGCGATCAAGCCCGAGCCGCGGGTCAGGTTCATGAACTCGTTCGAGAAACCGATCAGGCCGCGCGCCGGGATTCGGTACTCCAAGCGCACGCGGCCTCGGCCGTCGGGCTCCATGTTGACCAGCTCGCCTTTGCGCTCGCCCAAGGCCTGCATCACGCCACCCTGGTGTTGCTCCTCGACGTCCGCGGTCACCAGTTCGATCGGCTCATGCTTCTCGCCATCGACGTCGCGGAAAACGACGCGCGGCTTGGACACTGCCAGCTCATAGCCCTCACGGCGCATGTTCTCGACCAGGATGGTCAGGTGCAGTTCGCCGCGGCCCATCACCTCGAAGATGCCTTCCTCGTCGGTTTCCGAAACCCGCAGCGCAACGTTCGATTGCAGCTCTTTCTGCAGCCGGTCCCAGAGCTGGCGGCTCGTGACGTACTTGCCTTCGCGCCCAGCGAGCGGGCTGGTGTTGACGCAGAAGTTCATCGTCAGCGTCGGCTCGTCAACCTTGAGCATCGGCAGAGGGTTCGGCTCCAGCGGGTCGGTCACGGTCACGCCTATGCCCAGCGCATCGATGCCGTTGATCAGCACGATCTCGCCCGGGCCGGCTTCGGTGACCTGAACGCGGTCCAGGCCCTGGAAGGTCAACACTTGGTTGACCCGACCCTTGACCGACTTGCCGTCCGGACCTTCCATCACCATCACCTCCATGCCCGGTTTGACGGTGCCGGCGTTGATGCGGCCCACGCCGATACGGCCAACGAAGGTGGAGTAGTCGAGCGAGGAGATCTGCAACTGCAGCGGCGCGTCCGGCTCGCCGGCGTGCGGGTCTACATGCTTGAGCACGGTGTTGAACAGCGCCGACATGTCGGTGCCCCACTTCTCACCGTGAGCACCCTCTTCCAGCGAAGACCAGCCGTTGATGCCCGAGGCGTAAACAACTGGAAAGTCCAACTGCTCGTCGGTGGCGCCGAGCTTGTCGAACAGGTCGAAGGTGGCGTTGACCACGGCCTGCGGTTTGGAGCCCGGCTTGTCGACCTTGTTGACCACCACGATGGGCTTCAGGCCCAGCGCCAGCGCTTTCTTGGTGACGAAGCGGGTCTGCGGCATCGGCCCTTCCTGGGCATCGATCAGCAGCACCACGCCGTCGACCATCGACAGCGCGCGCTCGACTTCGCCGCCGAAGTCGGCGTGGCCCGGCGTGTCGACGATGTTGATGTGGGTGCCTTCCCAGCTGACCGCGCAGTTCTTGGCCAGGATCGTGATGCCGCGCTCTTTCTCGATCGCGTTGCTGTCCATCACGCAGTCGATGACTTTTTCGTGGTTGGCGAAGGTGCCGCTCTGGCGCAGCAGTTGGTCGACCAATGTGGTCTTGCCATGGTCGACGTGCGCGATGATGGCGATGTTGCGGATCTGTTGGGTCATGATGGGTCTTTGCGAGGAATCGGATCAGGCAGCTGCAACCAGCGCTTGAAGGGTGGTTGCGGCCAACGCCGCGGGAATCAAGGCCTGCACTTCCAAAGGGCTGAGCAGGCGGTCGGCGATCAATTCGCCGGACATGATGTGGGCACTGCCGAGAAAAGCGCCGGGTTCAGGGCCATAGACCTTGACTGCAGGTGCATCGGCATGCGCCACTCGCCGGCGCATGCCGGTCAGGAAGCGGCCAGCCTCGGCAGTGTCAAGGGCCAGGCTCGGCCAACCGGCCAGCAAGGTATCGGCAGGCAGCAACAGCGCCAGGCGATCGGCTTCATCCATTGCCTCGAGATCGGCCAGCGTCACCGCGCCCGCCAAACCCAGCGGTCCGCTGCCGGTGCGACGCAGACCGGTGAGGTGAGCGCCACAGCCCAGCGCCTCGCCGATGTCCTCGGCCAGGGTGCGGATGTAGGTTCCCTTGCTGCAAGACACGGCGATCATCAGACTGGCATCCTGCCAGTCGATGATGTCGATGGCGTGAATCGTCACCTGGCGCGCTGCGCGCTCGACTTCGAGACCGGCGCGGGCGTATTCGTAGAGCGCACGGCCGTCCTTCTTTAGCGCCGAATGCATCGGCGGCACCTGGGCGATCGGCCCGGTGAAGCGCTGCAGAACCTGCTCGATCAAAGCCCGGTCGATGTTGACAGGCCGCTGTTGCAGCACTTCGCCCTCAAGGTCGCCGGTGCTGGTGCGCCGGCCCAGACCCAGCGTCGCGCAGTAAGCCTTGTCGGCATCCAGGCTGACTTGGCTGAACTTGGTCGCAGCGCCGAAGCACAGCGGCAGCAAGCCAGTGGCGAGCGGATCGAGCGTTCCCGTGTGGCCTGCTTTCTCGGCCCGCAGCAGCCACTTGGCTTTCTGCAAGGCGTCGTTGCTCGTCCAGCCCAGTGGCTTGTCGAGCAGCAGCACACCGTGCAGCGCACGGCGGACTTGGCGGACACGGACCGGGTGGCTCATGACTTCAGGACTCGCCGTCTTCCTTGGCGCGCGTCGAATTGGCTTCGCGGATCAGCGCCGACAGCTCAGCCGCGTGCTCGGTGGTGCGGTCGAACTGAAAATGCAAGGTCGGCACAGTGTGGATCTGCAATCGCTTGAACAGACCATTGCGCAGAAATCCGGCGGCTTCATTCAGGCCGGCCGCGCATTCAGCCGTGTCGCCGACCAATACCGAGAAGTAAACCTTGGCATGGGCGTAGTCGGGCGTGACCTGCACGCTATTGACCGTGACCATGCCGATGCGGGGGTCTTTGAGGTCGCGGATCAGCTCACCCAGATCGCGCTGGATCTGGTCGGCAACGCGGACGCCGCGGTGGGGTATGGCTCGCTTGTGGCGCATGGTGTTCTCTGGGTGGGCCACACAAGTGCAAACCCCGCCTTCTTTGGGATAGCGGGGTTTGCAGGTGAGGGCAACTCCGCCCGGCCGCCGGACCTTCCCAAGGCTGGGAGCGCCCCGCGAGGGCAGGAGCGCAGCGACTGGGGGCAAAAGTTAAAGCGTTCGGGCGACTTCCTTGACCTCGAAGAACTCCAGCGCATCGCCCTCGGCAATGTCGTTGTAGTTCTTGAGCTTGATGCCGCACTCGAAGCCCTCGACCACTTCGCGCACATCGTCTTTCATGCGCTTGAGCGAATCGAGCTCGCCGGTGTAGATCACCACGTTCTCGCGCAGCAAGCGGAACTTGGCGTTGCGGCGGACCACACCTGCGGTGACCATGCAACCAGCCACCGTGCCGATCTTGCTGGCGATGAACACGGTGCGGATCTCGGCGCTGCCGATGACTTCTTCCTTCTGTTCGGGGGCGAGCATGCCGGTCATCGCAGCCTTCACCTCGTCGACGGCGTCGTAGATGATGTTGTAGTAGCGCAGGTCGACGCCGTTGTTCTCAGCCAGTTTGCGGGCGCCCGAATCGGCCCGCACGTTGAAGCCGATGATGACCGCCTTGGACGCGATCGCCAGGTTGACGTCGCTCTCGCTGATGCCGCCGACCGCGCCGTGCACGATCTGCACCTTGACTTCAGGCGTGCTGAGCTTGACCAGCGACTGGGCCAGCGCTTCCTGCGAGCCTTGAACGTCGGCCTTGATGATGAGGGCCAGCGTCTGCGCCTGGCCTTCGCCCATGTTGTCGAAGATGTTGTCGAGCTTGGCTGCCTGGCGCCGGTTGAGCGTGACCACGCTCATCGGACAGCACCATGAACTCGTCGCCGGCCTGCGGCACCTCGGTCAAGCCCTGGATTTCGACCGGAATCGACGGACCGGCTTCCTGGCAGGACTTGCCGTCCTCATCGGTCATCGCCCGAACGCGGCCAAAACTCGAACCCGCCAGCACCACATCGCCGCGCTTGAGGGTTCCGCTTTGAACCAGCACGGTAGCGACCGGGCCGCGGCCCTTGTCCAGGCGTGCTTCGATCACCAGGCCTTTGGCCAACGAGGTGGTCGAGGCCTTCAACTCCAGCACCTCGGCCTGCAGCAGCACCTGCTCGAGCAAGTGGTCTATGCCCTCGCCAGTCTTGGCCGACACCGGCACGAACGGGGTCTCACCACCGAAATCTTCCGGTACCACGGCCTCGGCCACCAGTTCGCCCTTCAGGCGCTCCAGGTTGGCGCCGGGCTTGTCGATTTTGTTCATCGCCACGACCATCGGCACATTGGCCGACTTGGCGTGCGAGATCGCCTCCTTGGTCTGGGGCATCACGCCGTCATCGGCCGCGACCACCAGGATCACCAAGTCGGTCGCGGTCGCACCCCGCGCACGCATCGCCGTGAAGGCCGCGTGACCGGGGGTGTCGAGGAAAGTGATCATGCCGCGCGGCGTCTCAACGTGGTAGGCGCCGATGTGCTGCGTGATACCACCGGCTTCGCCTGCGGCGACGCGGGTGCGGCGGATGTAGTCCAGCAGCGAGGTCTTGCCGTGGTCGACGTGACCCATGATCGTGACCACCGGCGCTCTTGGCAACTGCTCGCCTTCGGCCGCGACATGCTCCTCTTCAAGGAATGCGTCAGGATCGTCAAGTTTGGCCGCGAAGGCCTTGTGGCCCATCTCCTCGACCAGGATCATCGCCGTCTCTTGGTCGAGTTGCTGGTTGATCGTGACCATCTGGCCCAGCTTCATCAACTGCTTGATCACCTCGGCGGCCTTGACCGACATCTTGTGTGCCAGGTCGGCCACGCTGATGGTCTCGGGCACATGCACTTCCTGGATCACCTGCTCGGTGGGGGCCTGGAAGTTGCTTTGAACACCTTGATCGCGATCGCCACGGCGTCCACCGCGCGGCGCACGCCAACCCGGACGGTTGGCTGCGCCGCCATCGGTGCGGCCTTTGCCTGCCAAAGCGCGCTTCTTGGCTGCATCGTCAGCCCAGCTCGACGACAGCTTTTCACTCTTGACAGATTTCTTGTCGCCTGGTTTCGCGGCGCCCGCGCCTGTTGTGGTCGCACCCGGCACCGGCTTGGGTTTGTGAATGGTGCCCAGGATGGGAGAAATTGAAAATCCACAGTATCGAAGATGTCCCTTCGGCCCTAGCCGTTCGCTTAGCCCAAACAATCCCCTCAGATCGGGGGGGCTGGACATGCCTGATAGTGCGGCAGGCCATCGTCCGGGCCTCTCAGCTGTCGAAGCTGCTGGAAGCGGATCGGGAGGAAGAACGCAGGTTAGAGGCTGACCGTTTGGAGAATATCCAAGGTGCACAGCAGGCCGGATGGGCGGCTTTTTCGATCGCAGCAGCAGCAGCAGCTTCAGCAGCAGCCTTGGCCGCCGTTTCAGCAGCTTCACGCTGAGCCCGCGCCTCAGCCGCGACCTTGGCTTGCGCGGCCTGCGCAGCGGCCTCGGCGGCCTCGCGCTCGGCTTGCTCGCGCTCGGCCCGTGCTCGCGCCACCTCAGCCATCTCGTCTTCTTGGCGTCGCAGTTGCTCCGCCTGGGCGTTGGCCTCCTCTTCGCGGCGATGCAGGTCAGCCTCGGTCGCGGCCGTCTCGCTCTCGTCCTCGACACCCGCTGGCGCGTCATCGCGCTTGACGAACACGCGCTTCTTGCGAACCTCGACCTGGATCGTGCGGGCCTTGCCAGAAGCGTCGGCCTGCTTGATCTCGCTGGTGCTCTTGCGAGTCAGCGTGATCTTCTTGCGATCAGCACTGCCTGTGCCATGCGACTGGCGCAGGAATTCGAGCAGGCGTTCCCGGTCGGCATCGGTCAGCGCGTCGTCGGGCGAACGCTTCGCGACACCAGCAGACTGCAGCTGCTCGAGCAGCGTCCCGGCAGGACGGTTGAGCTCGGCTGCGAACTGGGCGACGGTCGTCACGGCCATGGGTGGATTTCCTTGCGAAACTTCAATGCGATGCGGTAACGGAGCGCGTTTGTGGCGAACTGGAGGACGGCGATCAGGCCGTGAACCAGTGCTCCCGCGCTTTCATGATCAATACCTTGGCGGTAGCTTCGTCGATGGCAGTCATCTCGATCAATTCATCGACCGCCAGATCGGCTAGATCGTCTCGGCTGTGCACACCACCGTCGGCCAACTTGCCGATCAGCTCAAGCGTCAAGCCCTCGAGATCACGCAAGTCCTGGGAGACCTCTTCAACGCTCTCTTCGTGGGCGATTTCCATCGTCAACAACGCGTCCTTGGCACGGTTGCGCAGTTCGGTGATCGTGTCCTCATCAAAGGATTCGATCTCCAGCAACTCCTGCAAAGGCACGTAAGCGATCTCTTCAAGGCTGGTAAAGCCTTCGGCGATCAGAATGTCGGCGACTTCGACATCGACGTCGAGCTTCTCGACAAACAGGCGACGGCTCGAATCACTCTCGACGGCCTGTTTAGCCTGTGACTCTTCGGCCGACATGATATTGATCCGCCAGCCAGTCATCTCAGAGGCCAACCGGACATTCTGTCCACCTCGACCGATCGCGATCGCCAGATTTTCTTCGTCGACCACCACGTCCATCGCGTGTTTCTCTTCGTCGACAACGATGGACTGCACATTGGCCGGTGCCAGCGCGCCGATCACGAACTGCGCCGGATCCTCAGACCACAGCACGATGTCGACCCGCTCGCCGGCCAACTCATTGGTCACGCCGTTGACGCGTGAGCCGCGCACGCCAACACAGGTACCGATCGGATCGACCCGCTTGTCGTGCGAGACCACGGCTATCTTCGCTCGTGAACCGGCATCTCTTGCGCAACTCTTGATCTCAAGCAGGCCCTGCTCCATCTCAGGTACTTCCTGTGCGAACAATTCCATCATGAAACCAGGCGCCGATCGCGACAGCATGATCTGCGGTCCACGTGCGGCCGTGTCTATGCCAGCAATGAATGCCCTGACTCGGTCGCCAATGCGAAGATTTTCCTTCGGGATCATCTCGCTGCGTTTCAGGCGACCCTCAACCCGGCCACTCTCGACGATGATATCGCCCTTGTCCAGACGCTTGACAGTGCCGACGAAAATCTTGTCGCCACGCGCAAGAAAATCATTGAGCAGGGTTTCACGCTCGGCATCTCGAATCTTTTGCAGTATCACCTGCTTGGCGGCCATCGCACCGATTCGACCAATCGGCACCGAAGCCACGGGCTCTTCGATGAAATCCCCGACTTCGATCTCGGCAATGCGGTCCAAGGCATCGGAAAGCATCTCCTCGCCGTCGGGATTTTGCAGCCCAGCTTCGTCTGGCACGACCAGCCAGCGACGGAAGGTCTCGTAATCACCGGTATCCCGATCGACTGCAACCCGGATTTCCACCTCACCACCGTGGAGTTTTTTGGTCGCCTGCGCAAGCGCGGCTTCGACAGCGCCAAACACGACGTCGCTGTCCACGCTCTTCTCGCGCGAGATGGCATCGACCAACATCAACATTTCGCGGTTCATAAGTCTTGACCTCCGTCTACCTTTTCCACCCCGAGCGCATGCTCGTGGCTCTGCACCGCATCGAGCTCGGCCTCTTGGCCTCTGCGCCCCTTGAAGTCAACCACAGGCACAAGGCGCGCCTCACGCACCTCATCCAGCAAAAAGTCCAAGGTCTGTCTCGCGTCCGCATCGACTGTCGTCAAACCCGCCGCATTCGCTTTGACCAAGCGCTTGTGCGCCGTTCGAGACAGCGGTTTGTCCAGCGGCAACACCAAGCGCCAAGCAGCATCGCTGCCGCCCGAGGTCAACTCGCCTCGCCATTTACGGCGGTTCTGAAACGGTTCACACAAAGTGAGTTCGATCTCTTCACCCACAAAACGTTGCCAGTCGGCCAATTTCTTCAGCGGCCGATCCAACCCAGGTGATGAAACCTCGAGGCGTGCGTAATCCACCGCCTCGACTTCGAGCAGAAACTGCAGTTGGCGCGTCACCAGTTCACAATCCTCAACCAACACGGATTCGCCAGGCCCTACACCATAAACATGCCCCGGCAGTCGATCAATCGTGACGCGCAGCAATCCACCCGTCGATCGCTCGACGTCCACGAGGTCATAACCCAACCCCGTGACGGTGCGCTCAAGCGTTTGCTGCCAACTCATCGACTACCGACCTCTCAGTCGAAATGCTTTCGAGCAAAAAAAAAGGGCTGGAAGGTCCGCCCAACTTTGCTCTTCAGCGAAAACGATGATTGTAGCCTGAGCCCGCCAGACAGGCAATACCTGACTGACGTTCGGCGCCTGGCGTGCGAGAATCTGCTGATTTCTAGACCCGCCAACCACAGGACCTCCAGCCATGGGTTTTCTCGCCGGCAAGCGCTTGCTCATCACGGGCGTGTTGAACAACCGCTCCATCGCCTACGGCATCGCCCGGGCCTGCCACCGCGAAGGGGCCGAGTTGGCGTTCAGCTACCAGGGTGAGCGATTCAAGGAACGCATCACCGAGTTTGCTGCCGATTTCGGCTCCAAGCTGGTGTTCGAGTGCGACGTGGCAGATGACGCCCAGATTTCATCCCTGTTCGAACAACTCGGCTCGCATTGGGAACAGTTCGACGGGTTTGTGCATGCCATCGCCTACGCGCCGCGCGACGCGATCGCCGGAGATTTTCTCGACGGCATGACCCGCGAGAACTTTCGCATCGCGCATGACATCTCTGCCTACAGCTTTCCGGCGCTGGCCAAGGCGGCGCTGCCTAGGCTGCGCCCGGGCGCAGCGCTGCTGACCTTGAGCTACCTGGGCGCGATGCGCTATGTGCCCAACTACAACATCATGGGCCTGGCCAAGGCCTCGCTAGAGGCCAGCGTGCGATTCCTGGCGCAAAGCTTGGGTGGCAAGGGGATACGTGTGAACGCCATCTCGGCAGGGCCGATCAAGACGCTGGCGGCTTCGGGCATCAAAGACTTCGGCAAGTTGCTGACCGAATTTGCAGCCACCACGCCGATCCGGCGCACCATCACGATCGACGACGTCGGCAATGTCGCGGCTTTCCTGCTGTCAGACCTGGCCGGTGGCGTCAGTGCGGAAATCATGTATGTGGACGGCGGCTTCAGCCATGTGGCGATAGGCAACCCCGAATCCTGATCGCGGCGAAGCCTCAAGCGCTGAAAAAACCGGCAGCTTTGCCGGCTTTTCAAGGTCTGCATCAAGCCGCTTCGCGCACGCAGTCGACGTAGTAGCGGCCCTCGGCGCCACCCTCGTCCGACACCAGTCCATGGACGTCGGTGGCAAATCCCGGGAACGCGGCGTTGAACTCGCGCGTGAACTTCAGGTACTGCACGATCTTGTGGTTGAAGCGCTCGCCCGGGATCAACAGCGGGATGCCAGGCGGGTAAGGCGTCAGCAAGGCCGTGGTGATCCGGCCTTCGAGCTGGTCGATGTCGACCCGCTCGGTCTCGCGGCGCGCAATGTGCGCAAAGGCATCGCTAGGCTTCATCGCCGGCTGCAGGTCCGACTGGTAGACGTCGGTGGTCAGGCGGGCGATGTCACCCTTGGCGTAGGCCTCGTGCACTGCATGGCACAAGTCCTTCAGCCCCATCTTTTCGTAACGCGGCTGGGCCTGGCAGAACTCGGGCAGGATGCGCCACATCGGCGCGTTCTTGTCGTAGTCATCCTTGAACTGCTGCAAGGCCGTCAGCAGCGTGTTCCAGCGGCCCTTGGTGATGCCGATCGTGAACAGGATGAAGAAGGAATAGAGCCCGGTCTTCTCGACCACCACGCCGTGCTCGGCCAGGAACTTGGTGACGATGCCGGCCGGGATACCGGTCTTGGCGAACTTGCCCGACATGTCCATGCCCGGCGTGATGATGGTGCACTTGATCGGGTCGAGCAGGTTGAAGCCTGCCGCCAAGTCGCCGAAGCCATGCCATTTGTCGCGCGCCTTCAGCGTCCAGGCCTCGGCGCGGCCGATGCCGTCCTCGACCAGCTTGTCAGGTCCCCAGACCTTGAACCACCAATCCTTGCCGAACTCCTTGTCGACCTTGCGCATCGCGCGCCGGAAGGCCATCGACTCCTTGATGCTTTCCTCGACCAGCGCGGTGCCGCCGGGCGGCTCCATCATCGCCGCAGCCACGTCGCAACTGGCGATGATGGCGTATTGCGGGCTGGTGCTGCTGTGCATCAGGTAGGCCTCGTTGAACAAGTGCTTGTCCAGATGCACCGTCTGCGAGTCCTGCACCAGCACCTGCGAGGCCTGGCTCAGGCCGGCCAGCAGCTTGTGGGTCGACTGGGTGGCGTAGACCATCGCCTCTTTCGGGCGCGGCCGGTTCTTGCCCATCGCGTGGAAGCTGCCGTAGAACTTGTGGAATGCGGCGTGCGGCAGCCAGGCTTCGTCGAAATGCAGGTGGTCGATGTAGCCATCGACCATGCCCTTGATCACCTCGGTGTTGTAGAGCACGCCGTCGTAGGTGCTCTGGGTCAGCGTCATGATGCGCGGCCGCACGGTCTTGGGGTCAACACCCGCCAGCAGCGGGTTCTTGGCGATCTTGCGCTCGATCGCCTCACGGCTGAATTCGCTCTGCGGGATCGGGCCGATGATGCCGTAGTGGTTGCGCGTGGGCGTCATGAACACCGGTACCGCGCCGGTCATGATGATGGCGTGCAGGATGGACTTGTGGCAGTTTCGGTCGACCACCACCACGTCGCCCGGCGCCACCGTGTGGTGCCAGACCATCTTGTTGCTGGTCGACGTGCCGTTGGTGACGAAAAAGCAGTGGTCGGCATTGAAGATGCGCGCGGCGTTCTTCTCGCTGGCGGCCACCGGGCCGGTGTGGTCGAGCAGCTGACCAAGTTCGTCAACCGCGTTGCACACATCGGCGCGCAACATGTTCTCGCCGAAGAACTGGTGGAACATCTGGCCCACCGGGCTCTTCAAGAACGCCACGCCACCCGAATGGCCAGGGCAATGCCAGCTGTACGAGCCGTCCCGGGCGTAGTCGACCAGCGCCTTGAAGAACGGCGGCGCAACGCCGTCGAGGTAGCTCTTGGCCTCGCGGATGATGTGCCGGGCCACGAACTCGGGCGTGTCCTCAAACATGTGGATGAAGCCATGCAGCTCGCGCAAGATGTCGTTGGGCAAGTGCTGAGAGGTGCGGGTCTCGCCGTACAAGTAAATCGGGATGTCGCTGTTCTTGAAGCGGATCTCCTCGATGAACTTGCGCAGGTTCAGCACCGCCGGGTCGAGTTCAGGGCCGGGCGTGAACTCCTCGTCGTCGATCGACAAGATGAAAGCGCTGGCCCGGCTCTGCTGCTGGGCGAACTGGCTGAGGTCGCCATAGCTGGTGACGCCCAGCACCTCGAAGCCCTCTTTCTCGATCGCCTGGGCCAATGCACGGATGCCCAGGCCCGAGGTGTTCTCGGAGCGGTAGTCCTCGTCGATGATGACGATCGGAAATCTGAAATGCTGCATTGATTGGCTCCTTGGGAGCAGGCGAAAACTGGACCTCGGATCGCGGACAAGCCGCGCGGAAGGGGCGAAGTGTAGGGGCGAACAATGGCGGGGCTATGTCCGGTGCTGCCGGTTGGCTACACTCACCCTGGCTTGCTCGATGGGACCCAAGGAGTCATCAATGGACTGGAGCGCTTCGACCTTGTGGTGGGCGGGTGCCGCTTGCCTGGTGGCAGCGGAACTGGCCACCGGCACGTTCTACTTGCTGATGCTGGCGGTGGGCGCTGCGGCTGCGGCGCTGGCCGCGCATGCGGGATTGGCGCTGAGCGGCCAGTTGCTCGTGGGCGCGGCTTTGGGCGGCGGCGCTGTGGTGGCTTGGTATCTGCACCGCAGCCGATTGCCGCCGGCGCCAGGCGCATCGTCCAACCAGGATGTCAACCTCGACATCGGCAGCAAGGTGCACGTCACGCACTGGCGCCCCGATGGATCGGCCCGCGTGAACCATCGAGGCGCAGGCTGGGACGCACGCTTTGTCGGCAGCGCGACGCCCAGCGCCGGTGACTTCGTGATCCGCGCGGTCGAAGGCAGTTGCCTGATGCTGGACCAAGCCTGAAGCCGGCCCGCGCCGCCTCATCCACCCTCTCTCACACCAACACCCAAGGATTGCGCCATGGAAATCATCGCCCTGTTGTTGCTCGTCATCGCTGGCGTCTTCGTCGTGCGCTCCATCAAGGTGGTACCGCAGCAAAACGCCTGGGTGGTCGAGCGATTGGGCAAGTACCACGCCACGCTCACGCCCGGGCTCAACTTGCTGATACCGTTTGTCGACCGACTGGCTTACAAGCACTCTCTGAAGGAGATACCGCTCGACGTGCCGAGCCAGATCTGCATCACCAAGGACAACACCCAACTCACCGTCGACGGCATCCTGTATTTTCAAGTCACGGACGCGATGCGAGCGAGCTACGGTTCGTCTAACTACATCATCGCGATCACGCAGCTGGCCCAGACCACGCTGCGCAGCGTGATCGGCCGCATGGAGCTGGACAAGACGTTTGAAGAGCGGGCCCACATCAACACCTCGGTCGTCTTGTCGCTAGACGAAGCCGCGCTGAACTGGGGCGTCAAGGTGTTGCGCTACGAGATCAAGGACTTGACGCCGCCGGACGCGATCCTGCACGCGATGCAAGCCCAGATCACCGCCGAGCGCGAGAAGCGCGCATTGATCGCCGCGAGCGAGGGCCGACGCCAGGAACAGATCAACATCGCCACCGGCGCGCGCGAAGCCTCTATTGCGCGCAGCGAGGGCGACAAACAAGCCGAGATCAACAAAGCCCAGGGCGAGGCAGCAGCGATCACCGCTGTGGCCACCGCCACTGCGGACGCGATCCGCCAGATCGCTGCGGCGATCGGCCAACCAGGCGGCGCCGAAGCGGTGCAGCTCAAGGTCGCCGAGCGCGCGATCGACGCCTACCATTCGCTGGCCAAGACCAACAACACGATGATCGTGCCCGGCAACATGGGCGAGGTCGCGGGGCTGATCGCCAGCGCGATGGCGGTGATGAAAGCCGGCGGCGCCGCCCTCGGGGGCCCCCGCGCATGAGCCCTTCGCACAGCCCAGTCGATCAACGGCGATCAGGCAGCACCGCCAAGCGAATGCTGACATCCCCATGAGCCAAGCGCTTGCCCTGAACTTGCTCGGCACCGAGTTGCTGCCCTGCTCGTACGATCCGCTGACCGGTTGGTACCGCGACGGTTGCTGCCACACCGATGACCAGGACGGCGGCAGTCACCTGGTCTGCGCGCGCATGACGATGGCCTTTCTGAACTTCCAGTTCGAACGCGGCAACGACTTGATCACACCCAGACCCGAGATGCGATTTCGCGGCCTCAAGCCTGGCGACCGCTGGTGCGTGTGCGCTCTGCGCTGGCGCGAGGCCTACCTGGAGGGTTGCGCCCCGCCCGCCGTGCTGGCCTGCACCCACGCCCGCGCCGCCGACCTGGTGCCACTGGACTGGCTGCGAGAGAGCGCGCTCGACCCAGTGGGCTAGAATTGAAGGCTTCGCGGAGAGATGGATGAGCGGTTTAAGTCGCACGCCTGGAAAGCGTGTGGGGGTTAACAGCCCCCCGAGGGTTCGAATCCCTCTCTCTCCGCCAGGTACCTATACAAATCAATCACTTAGATGGTTTCTTTGTTTCAGTTATCAAATTGACTATCAAGTCAGATTGACCTCGCCAGCGGCGAGCGTTCGACGGCGATCTGGGTAAACATACCGGGATCCAGGGCGGTCGCAGGCAGCACAACGACGCTCTCGTCGCTACCGACGGCAAGTTCGGATGCCTTCCCGTCGAGGACTAGGCGCGCGACGAGTACGCCAAGGCGCTGAAGGTCGATCAACTCAGGAACGAAGACGACGTGCTCGATCTGGCCGCGCGCCTAGAACTCGGAGCAACCAATGCCAACCCGTGCGTGGTCACCGCGTTCAATGACCTGACGCTGGGCAAGATCGCGGCGCGCCTGGCGGCCGACGAAGCGGGGCACTTCGCGCTGCTGAACTTAGACCTGAAGAGGCCCTCGTACAAGGCCTTCGCCACCGGAGCCTGCGTCCCACAGCCACGGCCACAGCGCGCTGCCGTGGTGGCTCCGCCACATCACAGGAAGGCTCCATGAACAGGCCCTCCACGATCGCGGGAACGACGACCATGCCAAGGCTGCGACCGATGACGTGGCAGCCGACGGCGGTGACATGGTGCTGGCAGTCTGTCCCCAAGTGTCCCCACTGTGTCCCCACGCGACCGAGCAAAAAAACCCAATGAAATCAACGTGTCC
>RGQD01000540.1 GCA_010030205.1 Betaproteobacteria bacterium | reverse complement strand
ATGCCGCAGCGGTCGACCGCGCTGACCACCAGTGTCTCGGTCGGCCCGATCGGCAGGCTGCGGGCTTGGCCAGGCAGTACCTCGAAGCGCCAACCCTCAGCGCTGCGACGCCAGACCGCCCACAGCGCAGCTTGCTTGCCTGCGCCCGGCGCCAAGTGGGCCAAACCCGGATCGGCAGCATCGACCGACAGCCAAGGCCGTCCAGGCGCACCTGAGGCCAGCCAAGGTGTGGCGGGCGGCAGCGCGGCTTGCGCGTAAGCGCCAGCCTTCAGCCGGGTTGCGAGCCCGTCGCGGTCCTGCAGCAGCGCCACCATGCTGAAGTGCAGGTGGCCGTCGGCGCCGTGCCGTTGGCGAAGCGCAGCGACTTGGTTCAGGATCTCGGCCGCAGGCCAGGGTTTGTCTGCCCGCCCGACCGAGCTGCTGTACAGCCCCGGCCAGACATGGCGGCCGGCGCTGTTGCGCGCCAGCCAATAGTCGAGCAGCACAGCGAAAGCCTGGGCTGTGCGGTCCAACGGCCAGTACAGCTGCGGCGCCAGGTAGTCGAGCCAGCCCTGGACCAGCCAATGCTCGACATCGGCGTACAGCTTGTCGTACTGGCTGAAGCCCTGGATGCCCGGCGGGCGCAGCGCCGGCTTGCCCAGACCGAAGGGGCTGATGCCAACCAGCACCCAAGGCTTGACCTGGTGCACCGCCTGGTCAAACGCCTGGACCAGGCGGTTGACGTTGTCGCGACGCCAGTCTTCCAAGCTGAGCGTGCCGACCTTGTCGAGATGGCGCTGGTACGAGCCTGCATCTGGGAAGGCCAGCTCGCCGCCGCCGGGGGTGGCCAGCGGATAGGGGTAGAAGTAGTCGTCGATCTGAACACCGTCGATGTCGTAGCGCGCGACGACGTCGCGCACCACTGCCAGCGTTTGCGAGAACGCGGCTGGCTCGCCCGGGTCCAGCCACAGCTGGTCGCCATAGCTCTTGACGATCTCGGGCCGGCTGACCGACAGGTGATTGGGCGCTGGCGCCGACCGGGCCGAGGACTGGCGCGCTCGGTAGGGGTTGAACCAAGCGTGAAGCTGCAGGCCGCGGCGGTGCGCCTCGTCGACCCAGAACGCCAGCGGGTCGTAGAACGGTGCCGGCGCGCGGCCTTGCTCGCCGCTCAGGTACTCGCTCCAGGGCTCGATCGCCGAAGCATAGAGTGCGTCGGCGGCCGGCCGCACCTGCAGCACGACCGCGTTCAGGCCGGTGTCGCGGGCACAGTCGAGCAGGCGCAAGGCCTCGTCTTGCTGTTGCGCGCTGGTCAAGCCGGGGCGACTGGGCCAGTCGATGTTGGCCACCGTGGCGACCCAGGCAGCGCGGAATTCGCGCGGCGCTGCCGGTGCATCGACGGCCGGCCGGTCGGTGGACGCTGCGGCGCAGGTGGGATGGGCGCAGCCCGCCAGTCCAGTCGACACCCAGCCCGCAGCCAGCGTTGCGGCACTGCCCAGGGCCCAATGCCGGCGCGTCAGCTGACCAGTGCTCACGGCTGGTTCAGCACCTGCAGGATCGCCGCGGTCTCTGCGTCTGGTTCGCCGTCGTAGCGCGCGGGTCGGTACTTCATCTGGAAGTTCGCCAGCACCTGACGGGTCGGCGCGTCGAGCAGGCCGCTGGCCGGCAGCTTGAAGCCCAGTGTGGCGAGCCCGGCCTGGAACCAGGCCAGGTCTGGCAGCGCGCGCTCGAAACGGGCCCGCTCGCTGGCCACACGCTGCGCATCCGGCCAGCGCACCAGCCCGAGCTCGGCCAGCCGCAGCCAGGGGAACTGCGGGCCGGGGTCGGTGCGTCGCTGTGGCGCGATATCGCTGTGGCCGAGCACACGGTCCGGGGAGATCGCGTGGCGTTTGACGATGTCCTGCACCAGCGGCAGCAGCAGGTCGATCTGTTCGGGCGAGAAAGAGGCGTAGCCTGGTCGGCCGTCAGACCCGGTGATCGGCCCGGCGTTGACGATCTCGATGCCGATCGAAGCCGCATTGAGCATCGTGTGGCCCTTCCAGTAACTTTCGCCGGCATGCCAGGCGCGGCGGTTCTCGTCGACCAGTCGGTAGATTTTTGGCATGGACCCGTCGCTGACCAGGTAGTGCGCCGACACCTTGCCCTGGCTGAGGATGCGCATCGAGCTGGCCATGTCCTCGGCGGTGAAGTGCAGGATCAGGAACAGCACCC
>RGQD01000539.1 GCA_010030205.1 Betaproteobacteria bacterium | reverse complement strand
CCGCGTTGGCCCCAGCGCCAGCAACCATCGAGGGTTCAAATTCAAGACCCGGTACCACTCGGCGGGTACCACTCGGCGTTGGTACTGAAGTAGCGAGCCAGGCGCATGGCGGTGTCAGCCGTCACGCCGCGACGCCCGCGCACGATGTCATTGACATAGCAGGCACATGCAGCGCCACAGACAAACGCATGCGCCGACAACCCCATCGGCAGTAGAAACTCTTCGCGCAGCACCTCGCCTGGGTGGATCTGCCCTAGTCAATGCCCCTGGATCCAAGGGTTGATGACCGTCAAGCCGGCGGCCTCAAACGGACCAGTGTCTCGCGTTGCGACAATCAGTCCATGTGCCATGGCAGTAGCGGCAATGTAACCATCTGCTGGCGAGATAGCTTTCCCGTCAACCCGCGCGCGCGCTCGAAGCATTGCGTACGCCTCGGAGGCGGCCATATCAAACGGCAGTATTCGACCAACGAACAAGGGCAGGATGCGTTGCGCAATGCTGGCGCGCAACATGTCTTTTCGTTTGCCAGTCGGCAGCGCCTCGATACCAAAGCGCAATTCGGCCAAACTGACCGTCGAAAGGTAGAGCGTTTCGACAATTTGCGCGTCTATCCAGGTCAAAACACCCACATCACAGCTTGCCTTCAAGGGCTCAGAAACAACGTTGGTATCGAGAAGGATCATTCAAAACTCATCGGTTCCGTCGGAGATTTGTCGCGCTCCAGTTCAAGATTGAAGCCTCCTGCTTGCAGGCCAATTTCAGCCAACAGTGAACCGAGCTTGATGCGGCCCTCTGGCCGTGCCACGCTCTCAAGAATGGCTCTGACTTCGGCTTCGGTGCTTCGACCGGCCATCGCGGCCCGAACACGCAAGGCGCGGTGCGTCTCCTCAGGCAAATTACGGACAGTGATTGATGACATTGATCCTCCGACAGCATATGCGCTCTCAACGATATCATTGTGGCGTAAGTGAGATCACTTTACAACACACCTTGCCCCAGTCCGAGGCCTTTCCACCGAGGGCAGGTCAGGCCGCCAGTGGCTGCCGAGGCGTGATGGACGCCAGCGCATCGGCCAGTTCGGTGCACGCCACAGCCATCTCGTGGTCGGACTGCAGCCCCATCCAAAACTCGGCGCTGGTACCAAAGTAACGCGCCAGGCGCAAGGCGGTGTCAGCCGTCACGCCGCGACGCTCGCGCACGATGTCGTTGATGCGGGGTGCTGGCACATGCATCGCCATAGACAAAGCATGCGCCGACAGCCCCATCGGCAGTAGAAACTCTTCGCGCAGCACCTCGCCCGGGTGGATCGGGCGCATGCCGTTGGTAGGTGCATCCATGATGTAACTCCCCCTCAGTGGTAGTCGACGATCTCAACGTCGTAGGCGCTGGCGCCATCGAACCTGAAGCACAAGCGCCATTGGTCATTGACGCGGATGCTGTGCTGCCCGGCTCGGTCGCCTTTGAGCAGTTCCAGCCGGTTGTTGGGCGGTACGCGCAGGTCGTCCAGCCTTGCGGCCCGGTTAAGCATCTGCAGCTTTCGTTCGGCCACATCGCGCAAGTTCACCCATCGCGCAACACCCTTGCCGGCAAACAGCGCCGCTGTGTCCTTGCATCTGAACGTCTTGATCACGTACGCATCGTATAACGATGATCGTTAAACGTCAACTCAATCAATTTGCACCACTGCCCGCCCTGCATCGGGCGAGTTCTTGTGCCCCGTCAACATCGCATATGCAGCAGGCAAGCGCCTCGAAGGCTGCGCTACGGGCGGCATCGGCCACGTCAAGATCAACCCACCAAGCTTGGTCGGCGGCCACATCCAAACACCGTTTGCGTGAAGCACCTGACAACCTGCCCCGTCGCGTCGCGTGCAATTCATGCTCGGCACCGCGTCGCGCGATACCGTCGACGTGCCGAGGGACCCCATGCCTGACCACGACAACAGCTACAAGCTCTTGTTTTCGCACCAAGAAATGGTGCGCGACCTGCTGGTGGGTTTTGTTCAAGAGCCCTGGCTTGCCGAGCTCGACTTCAGCACGCTCGAGAAAGTCAACGGCAGCTATGTCACCGACGACCTGCGCAGCCGCGAGGACGACGTCATCTGGCGCGTGCAGTTCAAAGACCGCTGGCTCTACCTCTACATCCTGCTCGAGTTCCAGTCCAGCGTCGACGCCTACATGGCGCTGCGC
>RGQD01000538.1 GCA_010030205.1 Betaproteobacteria bacterium | reverse complement strand
GCGGCCAAAAGGCCAGAACGCAGTGAAGGGATGAATCGCATGCTGGCCTCTTGATCGCTTTACATCGGGACCCGAGCCCGGTTGCAGGCGATGGTAGCTGTTGCCCGCGCAGCAATTCCACGGTGTGCAAGCCACAGGCCGCGGGCGGTCACAATCCGCCGATCCATGAAGATCCTGTTCATCCACCAGAACTTCCCAGGCCAATTTCGCCAGCTCGCGCCAGCGCTGGCGGCGGCTGGGCACGAGGTGCATGCGCTGGCCATCGCCGAACATGGCGCACCGGGTGTCGTGCTGCACCGCTACGGCGTCAAAGCCGCTGCGCCGGGCGAGGCCGGGCCGCATCCCTGGCTGCGCGATGCCCAGGCCAAGGTGCTGCGCGGGCAGGCGGCGATGCAGGCGATGGCTGCGCTCGACGGCCAGGGCTTCGTGCCAGACTTGGTGGTTGCCAACCCGGGCTGGGGCGAAGCGCTGTGCGTCAAGGATGTGTGGCCGCACACCCGCTTGCTGTGCCTGATGGAGTTTTTCTACGCCGCCGAAGGCCTGGACGCAGGGTTCGACCCCGAGTTCGCGAACACCAGTCTGGACGATCGGGGCCGGCTGAGGCTCAAGAACCTGGCCTTGCTCGAAGCCTTGCTGAGCATGGACGCCGGCGTCGCCCCGACCCGCTGGCAGCACGACAGCCTGCCCGCGCACATGCGGTCCAAGGTCGGCGTGATCTTCGACGGCATCGACACCGACATGGTCCGGCCTGACCCCGGCGCGAGCATCCGGCTCGGCAGCGGGCTGACGCTGCGCGCTGGCGACCCGGTGCTGAGCTTTGTGTCGCGCAACCTCGAGCCTTACCGGGGTTTCCACGTCTTCATGCGCGCGCTGCCCGAACTGCTGGCGCGCAGCCCCGAGGCCCATGTGGTGATCGTCGGCGGCGACGGCGTGAGCTACGGCGCGGCACCCGCAGGCGGTGGCAGCTGGCGCCAGCAACTTCTGGCCGAGTTGCGAGGCCGGCTCGACATGTCGCGACTGCACTTTGTCGGCCGGGTGGCTTACCGCGACTACTTGCAACTGCTGCAGGTCTCTGCGGTGCACTGCTACCTGACCTACCCGTTTGTGCTGTCTTGGAGCTGCATCGAGGCGATGTCCGCTGGCTGCCATGTGGTGGGCAGCCGCACCGCACCGGTGACCGAGTTCATCGAACACGGCCGCAACGGCAGCCTGGTGGACTTCTTCGACACCACCGCACTGGCCGATGCGCTGGCACAGGGCCTGTCGCAGCGCGCTGGCCTGCAGGCGCTGCGCCAGCGAGCGCGCGACACGGCCGTCGAGTGCTGCGACTTTCGCCGCGTCGCGCTGCCGGCATACCAGACGCTGATCGCCAGCCTCGCGCCGTCGCCAGGGGCGTCTCGTCAATGATTTACCGACCCAGGCTGGCACCACAGCTTGCTGGCCCCGCGCGCTGGCGCTGGCTAGACTGCTCTGCCAGCGAGGACCTGAAGCCCTTGCCAGCAAAGAAGCACCAACTCGCCAAGTGGCCACGATCAATCCGGACTGCGGATCGCCAGCCGAGGCCAAGATCGAGTGGATTACATATTTCCGACATGTTATCGACAACAATTTGACGATAATGCTTATTCAAAGCCAAGAGCCTCTGCAGTCTTCGCAAGACTGCGGATGCAGACAGCACACAACCCGCAATACCCCTGTTCTGAACAAGCCCACACCCGCGCGACCAGCCCAGCGCAGTACCTCACCATTCCCACGGAGATGATCGAATGAGCCACCACAGCAAAGCCCAGCCCGCCAAAGCCTCTGCAGTCAACGCCACCGCGATCCAGCATGAGGACGATGCGCGCAAGCAGCGCCGCGGCCAGCCCTCGTCGCTGATCAGCCCGCTCGCCTTGATGGCTCTAGGTTTGGCAGGCGCGGCGACCGCTGGCTCGCCAGTGCCGTCGACCGACCAATCGGGTGATGCGACCGGCGTCGACCAAAACGGCTCAGACGCCGTCAACGCGGCGGCCGTCGCCCAGGCAGACCCCCTGCTCACCGCGACGTTGCCAGACGCTGTTGCAGAGGCAACTGACAGTGCCACAGACTCTCAAGACGTCGCGCTCGACACGCCGCAGGTTGCCGAAGCGGTGGCAGTTGCCAGCCTGGACCCGGCACTCGCTGCGGACCTGGCGACCACTGACGCAGCGC
>RGQD01000537.1 GCA_010030205.1 Betaproteobacteria bacterium | reverse complement strand
TGCGATGTGGGCTGAGCCTGGGCTACGAATCCCGGGCCAGCGCGTGTTCTTTGTCGCCTCGGAAGGCGGTGGCATCCGGGCTGCTTACTGGACCGCGCGAACGCTGATGGCGCTGCGCGACCAGTTGCCAGGGTTCGACCAGCGCAGCTTCATGCTGTCGGGCGTGTCGGGTGGTGCTGTCGGCGAGGCGGTCTACCTGGCCTGCAGCATGCAGCCGACGCTGGCCGGCGCGGACTGTGTCGACCGCTTCGGCCGTACCGACCTGCTGACGCCGCTGCTGGGGGCCTGGTTGTTCGAGGACGCGCTGGCGCGACTGCTGCCGACCACGCTACCCAGCGCGATGCTCGACGGCGGGCGCGGCCCCTGTGTCCAAGCCGGCTGCGGTTTCCTGTCGCGCGGCCTGTGGTTCGAGCAGGCGCTGGAGCAGGCCGTGCCGGCGTTGACACTGGGTTTGGCGCGGTCTGCCCAGGTGGCTGAGGCCGCCGGCGGGCACCTGCCGCGCTTGTTCCTCAACAGCACCTGGGTCGAGTCGGGTGAACGGACCATCGCGGCCAGCGTGCAGGCCGGCTGGCAGCCCGGTGCGCAGTCGGTGTTCGCCGGTGCGCGCGACCCACTGAGTTTCGCAGCCGGGCAGGGCGCTGCGCTGGACCTGCCGCTGTCGACCGCAGCCCACAACGCGGCGCGATTCCCCTTCGTCAACGCGATCGGGCTGCTGGTCTCGGCCGACGGGCGCGCCGGGCACCTGGCCGACGGCGGTTACTTCGACAACTCAGGCACCCAGACGGTGGCCGATGCGCTCGCTGCGCTGCGGGTATTTGTCGCGCGCCAGCCATGCGACGATGCTGCGGGTGCGGCGTGCCAGGACAAGCTGGTTTGGTTGCGCAGCCTGCGCCCGACCGTGATCGTGATCCAGAACGGTGTGGCCGTCGACTGCGTTGGCAGCAACCGGCTGGCTTGTCTGCGCCAGTCCTGGGGCCTGCAGGCCGATGCCGGTGCGCCCTACCAGCCTGGCGCGCCGGTCGATGCTGGGCAGTTGCGCCTGTATGCCGACGCGATCGGCCCGCTGCTGACGCTGCTCAACGCCGGCGGCACCGGTGCCAACGGTCGCCGCGCCGAGGCCTTGCTGGCGCGCGATTGCGAGCGCTTAGACCCGGCTCAAGCCGACTGCGTCGTGCGGCTGGCGCAGCGCACCGACGGTGTGCTCTACCCGCTGGGTTGGTACCTGTCGCCGACCGCCAGGGCAGCGCTCGATGCCAAGGCCGGCCGCGAGGTGGCAGCCGCTGCGCTGCACTGAAAGCGGTGTTTCAGGCTATCGCGTCCCTGTGGATGTTCAAATCAAGCCCGTCGAGCCGCAGCCGATGCGGCCATCCACTCCGGGGAAAACCATGTTTCGCAAAGACTTGCTGGCCGCCAAACGCATCCTGATCACCGGTGGCGGCACGGGCCTGGGCGCCGTGATGGCCGAGCGATTTGCCGGCTTGGGCGCGCGCCTGGTGCTGTGCGGCCGGCGCCTCGAGATGCTCGAAGCCACTGCCGAGCGACTGCGCGGCCTGGGCGCGGTCGACGTCGAGGTGCATGCCTGTGACATCCGCGACGCGGCGCAGGTCGATGCGATGCTGACCCAGGTCTGGGCAAGCGGCCCGATCGATGTGCTGGTCAACAACGCAGCAGCCACCTTCATCGCCCAGACCGAGTCGCTGTCGGCGCGGGCTGTCGATGCAGTGCTCGCGACCACGCTGCACGGCGCGGTCTACTGCACGCTGGGCGTGGGTCAGCGCTGGATCGCCGCAGCGCGGCCTGGCGTGGTGCTGAGCATTCTGTCGACCTCGGTGCGCACCGGCCGGGCCTTCACGGTGCCGTCGGCGATGGCCAAGTCCGGCTTGCAGGCGATGACGCGCAGCCTGGCGGTTGAATGGGGGCAGCACGGCATCCGTCTGCTGGCGATCGCGCCGGGCAGCTTCCCGACACCGGGTGCGAGCCAGCAACTGATGCCTGCGCAGCGCGCCAGCGCCGTCACGCCTGGGGCCAAGGTGCCGCTCGGTCGTGTCGGCCAGCCCGCCGAGTTGGCCAATCTGGCCGCTTACCTGGTGGCCGACGAAGCCGGCTATATCTCGGGCGAGACCGTGGCGATCGACGGCGCAGCTCATCTGCGCACCTCAGGCGCAGAAGACCTGCTGGCCTGGAGCGCTG
>RGQD01000536.1 GCA_010030205.1 Betaproteobacteria bacterium | reverse complement strand
CGCCACCGCCGCCATAGCCGCCACCGCCTCCACTACCGCCACCGCCGTAGCCACCGCCACCACCGCCGTAGCCGCCACCGCCGCCTGGCGGACGCTCTTCGCGCGGACGCGCTTCGTTGACCACGATTGCGCGACCTTCGAGCGGCTGGCCGTTCATGCCGTTCATCGCAGCCTGCGCCTCACCGTCAGAGGCCATTTCGACAAAGCCGAAGCCCTTGGAACGACCGGTTTCACGGTCCATCATCACCTTGGCAGAGGTCACCGTGCCGAATTGGCCGAATGACTCTTGCAAGGATTCGTCACGCACCGAGTACGCGAGGTTGCCGACGTAAAGCTTGTTTCCCATGGCGGGAAGCTCCTTCTCAAGAAAAGTAAACCATGTGGAGCTTCAACCCAGCGTGAAACACTCAAGCTACAGGCGCCGTCTCCAGACACGGGCCGGGGACGTACACGCCCCCTTGAATCATTATGGTGGCAAACCACGCCTGACCACCAGTGCGGCGGAACAGGGGCAAACCCGCAAGTATCATGAGTGTTGTCAGGCGGGTACAAATACAGGGTCCTAGGGGCTTGCCAACGCTGTGTTTGATGTCGACGGCTTCAAATCCGTGCTTACGCTTGCCCGACCCGCGCTTGCCCGACCCGCCGCCCAGGCTGGCTTGACCGGAATGCCCATGCCCGCACCGTCGATGGACTTGTTCAAACCGCTGATCGCCCTTCTGGCCATCGTCAACCCGGTGGGCGCGGTGCCGTTCTCTCTGGCTTTCGCCCAGGGACTGCGCCGGGAAGAACGTTTGCGCAGCCTGCGCGTCAGCGCGTTCTTGGCTTTTTCCCAGGTGCTGGGGCGCGCCAGCATCGACGTGATGACGCGCTTGATGGGACTGATCCTGGCCGCGATGGCGGTGGCGTTGCTGGCCGACGGGCTGGTCAAGCTGTCCCCTATCCTCGCCAGTGCGACGCTGCGCTGAACTCAGGCTGAAAAAATGACCGATTCCATCCCTGTCTACGACCACATCATCGTCGGCGCCGGCACCGCCGGCTGCCTGCTGGCCAACCGGCTCAGCGCCAACCGGGCCAAGCGAGTGCTGCTGATCGAGGCGGGTGGCAACGATGACTACCTGTGGGTCCACATTCCGGTGGGTTACCTGTACTGCATCGGCAACCCGCGCACCGACTGGCTGTACTCGACCGAGCCAGACCCGGGGCTCAATGGCCGCCGACTGCGCTACCCAAGAGGCAAGGTGCTGGGAGGATGCTCGAGCATCAACGGCATGATCTACATGCGCGGCCAGAGCCGCGACTACGACAGCTGGGCCGAGGCCACCGGCGATGCACGCTGGCGCTGGGAACACAGCTTGCCGTATTTCAAACAGCACGAGGACCACTGGCGTGGCGCCGATGGCCACCACGCAGCACCCGGGTTCGACGCCACTGGCGATCGAGCCGGTGGCGAATGGCGGGTCGAGAAGCAGCGGCTGTCCTGGGAGATTCTCGACGCCTTCGCCGCCGCGGCGCAAGAGGCCGGCATCCCGGCCACCGACGACTTCAACCGCGGCAGCAACGAGGGCGTGGGCTATTTCGACGTCAACCAGCGCAGCGGCGTTCGCTGGAGCGCAACCAAGGCGTTTCTGCGGCCGATCCAGCACCGCGCCAATCTCCAGGTCTGGACAGGGGCCCAAGTGACGCGGCTGATCACTGCGCGCGACGACCAAGGATTGCGCGTGACCGGCGTCGAGGTGCGGCCCGAAGGCCATGACCACAACCGCGGTGCGCCGCTGATTGCCAGGCTGGCGGCCGGCGGCGAGTTGGTGATGGCGGCCGGCGCGATCGGCACGCCGCAGATCCTGCAGCTGTCGGGCATAGGCCCGGCGGCGCTGCTGCAGCAGCACGGCATCAGCGTGCAGCAGGATCTGGCCGGCGTCGGGCAAAACCTGCAGGACCACCTGCAGATCCGGGCGGTGTTCGAAGTGCAGGGTGTCAAGACCCTCAACACGATGGCCAACTCGCTCTGGGGCAAGGGGCTGATCGGGCTGGAGTACCTGCTGCGGCGCAGCGGGCCGATGAGCATGGCACCGTCGCAACTGGGCTGCTTCACCCGGTCGGACCCGGGACAGGCCTGGCCGAATCTGGAATACCACGTCCAGCCACTGTCGCTGGACGCTTTCGGCGAGCCGCTGCACCGCTTCAACGC
>RGQD01000535.1 GCA_010030205.1 Betaproteobacteria bacterium | reverse complement strand
GTGCGTAGCTTCACAGCAGGGTCTATAGGGCCCCGACACTTGCACCAAACCTGCCGATCACAAGCACCGGCAGCGATGGCGTCCCTGCTCGCCGGCAAGCCCCTGATGGGCGGCCTTAAGCTGCAGCGCTCGGCCAAGATGGCCGTGCCTGCTGTTGCCGTTCCCCGCGTGGCGACTGCTGCTGCCGCGCGCGTCGGCCTGAAGGGTGGTCTGGGCGAGCGCCCTTTCGCCCCCAAGCCCGTGGAGAAGAAGCCCCTGGCGCCCGCGCCTCAGGCCGCCTCCGGTGACGCCCCGGCGCCCGAGCCCAAGAAGTTCCTGGGCTTTGAGCCCATCACCTGGGCTAAGATTCTGCCCCTGGGTGCCATGTTCTTCTGCATTCTGTTCAACTACACCATTCTGCGTGACACCAAGGACGTGCTGGTGGTGACTGCCCCCGGCTCGGGCGCTGAGATCATTCCCTTCCTGAAGACCTGGGTCAACCTGCCCATGGCTATCGGCTTCACCATCATGTACTCGGCGCTGTCGAACCGCCTGTCCAGCGAGGCTCTGTTCTACACTTGCATCATCCCCTTCATTGCCTTCTTCGGTGCCTTCGCCGCGCTCATGTACCCCATGCGCGATGCTCTGCACCCCACTGAGTTCTGCCAGAACCTGCTGGAGCAGATGGGCCCTCGCTTCGCCGGCCCCATTGCCATTCTGCGCAACTGGACCTTCTGCCTGTTCTACGTGATGGCCGAGCTGTGGGGCTCCGTCGTCGTGTCCGTGCTGTTCTGGGGCTTTGCCAACCAGATCACCACCGTGGAGGAGGCCTCGCAGTTCTACCCCCTGTTCGGTCTGGGCGCCAACGTTGCCCTGATCTTCTCGGGCCAGGCCGTGAAGTACTTCTCGCAGGTCCGCGCCGGTCTGCCCCCGGATGTTGATGGCTGGGGTGTGTCCCTGAACGGCCTGATGGGCATGGTCGTCATCGGCGGCCTGCTCATTATCGGCATCTACTTCTCGCTGCAGCGCCTGGTGGTGCCCAAGCTGAAGTCGCTGCGCGAGGGCAAGAAGAAGAAGAACAAGACCAAGATGAGCGTGGGCGAGTCCTTCGCCTTCCTGGCCCAGTCGAGCTACATCCGCGACATGGCCACCCTGGTGGTCGCCTACGGTATCTCGATCAACCTGGTCGAGGTGACCTGGAAGGGCAAGCTCAAGGCCCAGTTCCCCAACCCCAACGACTACTCGTCGTTCATGGGCGAGTTCTCCACCGCCACCGGTACCGTGACCTTCACCATGATGATCCTGTCCCGCTGGATCTTCAAGCAGTTCGGCTGGGGTGTGGCTGCCCTGATCACCCCCATCATGCTGCTGATCACCGGTCTGCTGTTCTTCACCCTGGTGCTGGCCGGCGACACCGTCAAGCCCGCTCTGGCCGCCTGGGGCATGACCCCCCTGTACGCCGCCGTGCTGGTCGGCGCCGCCCAGAACGTCTTCTCCAAGTCGTCCAAGTACTCCCTGTTCGACCCCTGCAAGGAGATGGCCTACATCCCCCTGGAGGACGAGGTCAAGACCAAGGGCAAGGCCGCCATTGACGTGATCTGCAACCCGCTGGGCAAGTCCGGCGGTGCCCTGATCCAGCAGTTCATGATCATCGGCCTGGGCTCGCTGGCCGCCTCGACCCCGTACCTGGGCGCCATCCTGTGCGTCATCATCGTGGCCTGGATCAACGCCGCCGCCTCGCTGAACAAGCAGTTCACGGCGCTGCAGGAGGAGACCGGCATGTACATCACCGGCGAGAAGCCCGCCAACAAGTCCGAGAAGAAGGACTAAGCGGCTCGGCCCTGACCGTGGTAGAGGGTCAGCCGTGACCAGACGCCCTGACGGGTCGGCCTGGGTGGTGGTGGTGTGTAGACGAGAGAGGTGAGAGATCAGACGGCCTCGGCGGAGCTCGTGAAGATTGGCCATTGACGCATTCAGTTGGTGCTGGAGACTCATGACGAAGACACGGACTCAGGAGGACTGGTGGGCGCACTGCGGTCGGCACCCGGCGACGGCCTGTCTTGAGGAGTCGAGGGCGCGCGATGGAGCAGCTGCAGCAGCGGGACGTAGTAGGGCACGTGCATGCGCGACGCCGCGTGCGCGGTTTTAAGCTCTTGACTTGCGAGGGAGGGTGTGCTCTTGTTTTCCATGGCCGGCGGGTAGAGAAAGACGCGTGTTTATGACATCTATGGCATGCGGCCCA
>RGQD01000534.1 GCA_010030205.1 Betaproteobacteria bacterium | reverse complement strand
GACGCGCTGGTGTTCTCCAGTCCGGCACCCACATGGCGCGACGTCATGGTGGCGGGACGCTGGGTGCTGCGCGACCCCGGGCAGGCTGGGCGCATCGCCCAGCGTTTCGAACAGGCGATGGCCGAGATTTGGTTTGACACTGAGCGCCAAACTGAGGCCACCTCAAGCGTTGAGGACTCGCAGCGTCAGCGAGGGTCGCGCGTCGGAGCGCGTAACCAGGCTGCAACATAGGCTGTCGAAGGCGGTCCTGTGACCGCTGTCGGCGGCGAACCCGGTGTCAGGAAAACAACGTAAGGCGTGACCCCGCGCCAGCGCGGATCGACCGTGTGGCGCAGCGCGGGCGCCTGCCCATCGAAAGCGAACAATCGGTCAGCATGGCGGTAATGCGGATCGGCTTTCAGCATGGCATCGTCCTGGCCAGGCGCAAAGTCCATCACCACCGCGATCAGCGCGGCCCGACGCCGGCCGATCTGCTGGCGCAGTTGGGCCAGCACCGCCGGGCAATGGCCGCAGTCAGTGGTCGAGAAAACCACCATCGCCGGCTGCTTAAGGCCAGCCTGCAGCGCAGGCCAGGCGCTGGCGTCGAAAGCCTCGACCTGGCGCGGCGCAGCGCTCGCGGGCAGTTGCACGGCCGCCGATAACAAGGCGAGCGCAGCCAGCCAAGCGCGCCATCGGCATCGCAGCAGCGCCAGCGCTGTTGCGTGAACGCGCTCAGCGCGGTCAGCGTGACATGTTTTCAACCCGTACCCCCTGGGCGGTGCGCCACAGCGCGAAGATCTGCTCACCGCGCTTGACCAGCAGCGGGTGGTCGTTGTCGTCGGCGCTGCGGCCAGGCTCCCGGGTCGCAAAGCTGCGGCCATCGTCGGCCGAGACCCAGGCGCGCCAGCGCGTGGCCTGGCCGTCAAAGCTGCGCCAAGCGATCACCAGTTGCGAGCCTGCGCTCTGCACTGCCGCGTGCTCGGCTTGTTCGTCAGGCAGCGGCCGGGCTTGACCGATCGGCGAACCATCGGCATCCAGCCGCCCGTAGCGAACCAGGGCTTGGCCGGCACGGTCGCCAAACCACACCGCGTGGTAGCCACCGCCCGCCGCAGGCGCCAGCCCGGGGCCATGGTGCGGGCAGGCTTCGAGGGCCCATTGGTCGAAACTGGCGCGAACCGGCGTCGCAGCCAGGCTCGCCACTGGCGCGAAAGCGTGGTCGCGCTGCTGCGTTGCGGCGCCACCGGGCTCGAACACATGGCGCCACAGCGCGACCAGCGAGCCGTCGGGCGCCGGCGCGAGCGCAATGCGGCAGCATTCGCAGCTGTGGTCGGCCAGCTTGATGTCAGGGCCAAAGCTGCGTCCGCCATCGCGCGACTCGTTGCGGTAGATCGCCGCACCGAGGTAGCCGGTCTTGACCCGCGGTCTACGTGAATCTTTCGGTGTGCCCGACGCGCTAACCACAGTCTCGGGCAACGCAGCGGCTTCGGCATCGCGCTTGTCTATCCACAGCGTATGCAGCGTGCCTTGGCCGTCAAAGGCCACCGATTCGAAGCGATGGGTGATGACCTGGCGGTCCTGGTGCACCGTGAAAGGCGGCGAGAAGCTGCGCCCGCCATCGTCCGATCGCAGCATCCGGATCTGACCCGTGTAGGGCTTGGCCAGCGCCACGGTGTAGCTGATCACCGCCTGGCCTGTTGGGCCGAAAGCGAGCTTGGGCCGGTTCTCGCCGTCCGCCACCGGCTTGTCGCCACCGGTGTCTAGCGCGCGAGGCACCGACCATTGGCGGCCCTCGTCGGCGCTGGTCTGGACGGAGAGCCCGAGCTTCGCGTCCAGACCGACGATCCACAACTCGCCCGAGGGCGAGAACGCTGCGCCGATGGCCAGCGGCGGCGGTCGTTTCTTGCCGCCATGGTCGTGTTGGGCGAGCACCGGCCCGACCAGCAGCACCGCAAGCGCCAGCATCCCTCTCATCAAAGTCTTGGCATGGCTCATGGTCAGTCCGTCGTCACAGGTCGTACTTCAGGCCCGCGAACAAGGTGCGCTGCGGGTAGGGGTTCGGATTGACGTAGTACTTGAAGTTGCCAAGGTTGTTGATACCCAGCGATCCGCTCCATTCCCTCGTTAGCTTGTAAGCGATCTTGGCATCGAAGACGCTGTAATGGCTGACCGCGCCGTAGACGTTCGGGTTGATATCGTTGTACTGGCCGGTCGTCGTGTTGAACAGCGCATTGTGCTGGCGCCCGCTGAAGCGGTAGCTCA
>RGQD01000533.1 GCA_010030205.1 Betaproteobacteria bacterium | reverse complement strand
CGCGCCGACAACCCGGTGATCAGCTTCCCCTACACACGCTTGATGAGCGCCAACGCCTTCATCGACCAGGGTGCTGGGTTGATCGTCACGAGCGTTGCCGTGGCGCGCAAGCTGGGCATCGCGCGCGACAAATGGGTTTATCTACACGGATGCGCCGATGCTCACGACCACTGGTACATCAGCGACCGGCGTGACTACCACTCGTCACCGGCGATGGTCAAAGTCTTCGAGCAGGCTTTCGAGATGGCCGGCACGACGCTGGCCGACATCGGCGCCTTTGATCTCTACAGCTGCTTCGCGTCGGCGGTTGAGATCGGCGCTGCGTCGCTCGGTCTGGCCCTCGACGACCCGCGCGGCCTGACCATCACCGGCGGCCTGCCTTACTTCGGCGGCCCGGGCAACAACTACGTCAGCCACTCGATCGCCGAGATGATGCAGCGTGTGCGGGCCCGCCCCGGTATGCGCGGGCTGGTGACAGCGAACGGCAACTACATCACCAAGCATTCGGCCGGTATCTACTCGACCGAGGCGCCTGCCAAGCCTTTCGCGCCGCGCGACCCGGCGTCCTACCAGGCCGAACTCGACCAGGTGCCGCGTCCGCGCTTTGTCGATCTGGCCGAAGGTGCTGCGAGCATCGAGACCTATACCGTGACCCACGACCAGAAAGGTCCGAGCAGCGCGATCGTGATCGGCCGGCTGGACGACGGGTCTCGCTTCATCGCCAACACCGCGCCGGATACGGACCTCTGGGCCGCGATGCAGACCGAGGACTTTCTGGGTCGCCAGGGGCGCGTCAGCCACGACGGGACTCGCAACCTGTTCAGCCCGGGATGAGTTGCTGCCCGCCGCTGGCTGCCAGCGCACAGGGCTTTGCGCTGGCGTCCACGGCGGTAGCGGCCGTGCCGACCAGAGCCGACCTGACCAACATGGTCAGGCTGCCCGGCGGGCTGTTCCGGATGGGCTGCGACCGGCAGGAGGGCGAACCGGCCGATGGCGAGGGGCCGTCCAGGCTGGTGCAGTTGTCGCCTTTCATGATGTCGCGCACCGCTGTCAGCAACCGTGAATTTGCCAGCTTTGTCGCCGCCACCGGCCATGTCAGTTTGGCCGAGGAGATGGGCGCGAGCTTTGTGTTCGCCGGTCTGCTGCCCGATGATTTCGCGCCAACGCGAGGCGTGGCCGACGCGCCTTGGTGGCGCGAGGTCCCCGGCGCCTGCTGGTGCCGGCCGGAGGGGCCGGGGTCGACGATCGCGGGGCGACAAGACCATCCGGTTCTGCATATGTCCTGGCACGATGCGATGGCCTACTGCGCCTGGACCGGTACCTGCCTGCCGACCGAAGCGCAGTGGGAATTTGCCGCACGCGGTGGTCTGCAGGGGCGGCGCTATCCCTGGGGCGATGATCTGGTGCCGGGTGGCGAGCACCGGTGCAACATCTGGCAGGGCCGGTTTCCGCGCCACAACAGCCTGGAAGACGGCTTCTACGGCACGGCGCCGGTGAACGCCTACCCGCCCAACGGCTATGGGCTGCACAATCTGTGCGGCAATGCTTGGGAATGGTGTGCCGACTGGTTCAGCGCCGAACCCGACCCATCGCCGCCCGCCGATCCGGTGGGGCCGGCCGAAGGCAGCCGTCGTGTGATCCGTGGCGGCAGCTTTCTGTGCCACGAGAGTTACTGCTTCCGTTACCGGGTCGCGTCGCGCAGTTCGAACGACCCGATGGCCACCACCGGACACATGGGTTTGCGCTGCGCGGCCCCCGCTACGACACCTTGACCAACTCAGGACACGGCATGAACGAACAGACCCGTCAAGCAACGATCGGCCACACCACCGACGAGTCAACGCCGTATTGGCCGCAACCGGCCAGCGCGCCGGCCGGCGCGCCCAACGTGATCTACATCGTCTTTGACGACATGGGGTTCGCCGATCTGGGCTGTTACGGCTCCGAGATCGCCACCCCGCACATCGATGCGATGGCTGCCGGCGGCCTGCGCTACACCAACTTCCACACCACCGCGCTGTGCTCGCCGACGCGCGCCGCGCTGCTGACCGGACGCAACCATCACTCGGTGGGGATGGGCGGACTGGCGGACTGGGACTTGGGGTTTCCGGGCATGCGCGGACGCATCTCGCGCAGCGCTGGCACATTGGCCGAGATGCTTCGGGCGCAGGGCTACAACACCTTTGCCACCGGCAAATGGCACCTGACGCCCACGTTTGAAACCTCGCAGTCGGGGCCCTTCGATCAG
>RGQD01000532.1 GCA_010030205.1 Betaproteobacteria bacterium | reverse complement strand
GCAATACCCTGCTGCTGCGCCTGCTGGTAACCCGTCTGCCCAGCTCCATACGCCTCGCCCAGAGCCTGGCCAATACCAATAGGAGTAGCGCTAGGACCGGACGCCTTCAGCAGCGCCATAGCCGCTTGCATGACGCCCTGGTTGCGCATAGCCTTTAGCTGCTCTGGGTCCAAGTAACCCTCAAATCCTGTAGCTGGCGCATTGCCAAACAGCAGGCCGCCTAAATCAAAATCTGCCATGATGTCAATCCTTTATAAGAGTCCAAGCAAGCCGCCAATTCCAGCTCCCCAAGGACCGCCCAACTGGTAACCGGCAGCAGCACCACCCAATACACCAGCACCTACGTTCTTGGTGTATGGAGTAGTCGTAGTCTGACCCAAATTAGGCAACCCCTGACCCAAAGCAGATTGCGCAACCTGTAGCTTTTGCAGACCGATATTGCGCTGCGCATCCATCTGCTGCTGTAGCAACTGTTGGCGTGCTGCACCGGCCTGCATAGCAGCCGTAGCGCCACTCATGCGCAGACCCTGCTGCTGGCCACCAAGGCTGCCTAACTGGTTAGCAGCACCCAGCCTTAACTGAGCACCGGAAAGACCAGCACTTTGATTTGCCAATGCAGCGTTCTGGCCAAGGTTTGCATTAAATTGCGCCATCTGATTTCTTGATGCTGCATTGGACAGTGATGCCTGATTTAATGCTCCAGCGCCAAACTGTGATGCCGCATTTTGCGCTGCCATATTGCTCAAACCAGCTTGCTGCAAATTGCCTGCATTAAATTGCGCCATCTGATTTCTTGATGCTGCATTGGACAGTGATGCCTGGTTCATCGCACCAGCGCCAAACTGTGATGCCGCATTTTGCGCTGCCATATTGCTCAAACCAGCTTGCTGCAAATTGCCTGCATTAAATTGCGCCATCTGATTTCTTTGCATAGCATTTGCTAATTGAGCCTGGTTCATCGCACCAGCGCCAAACTGTGATGCAGCAGATCGTTGCGCAGCGTTCTGCATAGATGCCTGCTGCTGGCGTGCAAGGTCTTGCTGCTGCGCCGCCATAGCTTGGTTAAATGCGTTCTCATTGAGCTGCGTAGACAGTTTTCCGGCCTGAGTGCCATAGCCAAGGTTTGTCTGCGCCTCCGCTACTCCCTGACGCGAACCACCAAAGGCTCGTGCAGCACCCGCTTGCTGCGCAGTCTGGCGTATGGCGTTTTGGCGTGAAGTCTCCAAGTCGGCTAAAGCATTCTGACTGACTTGCTGACTGTACGGGTTCATGTAGCTGCCGATACTTCCAGCGCCACCCATACCAAGGTTTGCCTGTGCAGCATTAACGTCGGTAGCGCCGTAACCTTGTGCGCGTGCATAGGCTGCTGGGCCTGCTGATGCGCCACCAAAATTAGCAGCCTGATAACCTGTTGTGCTAGCAAGTGTTTCTGGGCCTGCTGATGCGCCACCAAAATTAGCAGCCTGATAACCTGTTGTGCTAGCAAGTGACGCTGGGCCGCCGCTATATCCTCCAACCATCCCAGGCTGATAAGTACCCTCCATGCTAGTTCTAGCTGCCGCCTCGTCAACGCTGGCAATGCCAGGGCCAGCAAGTCCAGTATTGATTAACTGCTGCTCACCAGCCTGGTACATGGGATTGAAGCCAGCAAACTGCTGCACGGGTAATGCACCAGCAACACCCTGCGCCTGCTCTAGGTTTGACAAGAATGCTTTTTTAAGATCGGGATCAATGCTCGTTGTCGCCGTCTGACTGCCGCCTTTGCTCATACGTTTCCCCTTTACATTTCGAGCAAGCCGCGTAGCTTGCCCTTAGAAATCTTGCCACTATTAATGGCGTTCATTAAGTCGATGCCGTACTTCTTTACAGCCTTATCGTTGATAACAAACTCGCCAGTTTTAAGTGAGTGATACCCATCATCTGGACCAGCAGGGTTTGGACCTGACAACATACCTGGCATGATGTGTCCACCTGTTGCTAAAGAAGAACCTGAGTCACCTGAGTCACCTGAGTCACCATCTCCTGATGGGCCAATTGAGTATCCAGATATAGGATTTGAATAATTTGCTACTGCCGATGCTGGACTAACTGGTGCAGGTTTGTTTAAACCTTCATTGCTGTAATTGGTATTTCCGACTACTGTAGGCGGAGAATTCATACCTTCATTGCCGTAATTTGGATTTACGTTTTTTGCAAGTGCATCAGAAATTCCAGTGAAACCCATGTTTCCTAAAAATGCTGATAACTGA
>RGQD01000531.1 GCA_010030205.1 Betaproteobacteria bacterium | reverse complement strand
TAAGAAGTCGCAACGGCACCCGAGGCTGCCGCATACGCAACGCGGCAGCCTCGGCGCCGCGTGCGGGGGCCGGGCAGGCTCAGTCTTCGACAAAAGCCTCTTCGCGGCTTTTCTTCACCGCCGGCAGCATCACGATCACCAGCAGGAACACCGCCACCGCCAGCAGACTCGCCGACAAGCCGCGGGTGACGAAGACGCTCCAGTCGCCGCGCGACAGCAGCAGCGCGCGGCGCAGGTTTTCTTCCATCATCGGCCCCAGGATAAAGCCCAGCAGCAGCGGCGCAGGCTCGGTTCCGAGCTTGACGAACAGGTAGCCGATGGCACCGAACAGGCCCACCAACCAGATATCGAAGGTGTTGTTGTTGGTCGAGTAGACGCCGATGGCGCAAAACAGCACGATCGCCGGGTACAGCCAGCGGTAGGGAACCGTCAGCAACTTGATCCAGATGCCGATCAGCGGCAGGTTCAGCACGATCAGCATCGCGTTGCCGATCCACATCGACGCGATCAGACCCCAGAACAGCTCCGGGTTGCTGGTCATCACCTGCGGGCCGGGCTGTATGTTGTGGATCGTCATCGCGCCGACCATCAGCGCCATCACCGCGTTGGGCGGAATGCCCAGCGTCAGCAGCGGTATGAAGGAGGTCTGCGCGGCCGCGTTGTTGGCCGACTCGGGCGCCGCGACGCCGCGGATGTTGCCCTTGCCAAAAGGTATCTCGCCGGGCCTGAGCGGCGTTTTCTTTTCCAGCGTGTAAGCAGCGAATGCCGCCATCACCGCGCCGCCGCCGGGCAGAATGCCGAGCATCGACCCCAATACAGTTCCGCGCAAAACGGCGGGGATCATGTTCAGGAAGTCGGCCTTGGTCGGGAACAGGCCCTCCACCTTCGCGGTGAACACCTCGCGCTCGCTCTCATGCTTGCCCAGGTTGCTGATGATCTCGCCATAACCGAAAACCCCCATGCCGACGACGATAAAGCCGATGCCGTCGGTCAGCTCCGGTATGTCAAAGCTATAGCGCGCGACGCCCGAGTTCACATCGGTCCCGACCAGCCCCATCAGCAGTCCCAACAGGATCATGCCAACCGCCTTGAGCAGCGAGCCCGACGCCAGCACCACCGCGCCGATCAGGCCCAGCACCATCAGCGAGAAATACTCTGCCGGGCCGAACTTGAAAGCGACTTCGGTCAGCGGCACGGCAAAGGCCGCCAGCACCAGGGTGCCGACACAGCCGGCGAAAAAGGAGCCCAGACCTGCGGCAGCCAGCGCCGGGCCCGCCCTGCCTTGGCGCGCCATCTGGTAGCCATCGATCACGGTCACCACCGACGACGACTCGCCCGGCAGGTTGACCAGAATCGCGGTCGTCGAGCCGCCGTACTGCGCGCCGTAGTAGATGCCTGCGAGCATGATCAGCGCCGACACCGGTGGCAGCGCGTAGGTGGCAGGAAGCAGCATCGCGATGGTCGCCAGCGGGCCGATACCCGGCAGCACGCCGATCAGCGTTCCGAGCATGCAGCCGATGAAACCGTACATCAGGTTGATCGGCGTGAAGGCCACGCCGAAGCCGAGCGAAAGGTTGGCAATCAGGTCCATTTTCTAGTCCTTAACCGGTGATGAATGCAGGCCAGACCGGGAACTGCAGGTTGAGCAGCTTGATGAAGGTGAAGTAGCAGATGACCGACAAAACCGTCGCCAGCACCAGCACCTCCTTCAGGTCAAACTCGTCGCCGGCATTCGCCGCAATCAGCGTCAGCGCGTAGATGCCGGCTATCAGCCCCATCGCCGGCAGCTTGATGCTCGGCAGACCCCCGAGCAGGATGCCAAAAGCCAGATTGCCGGCGATGATGAACACCACCGGCTTCCAGGCCCAGCTGCCGATCTTGTCGCCATCCTCGGTCTCGACCACCAGCGACTTGAAGGTGATGACCCCGCCCAGGATCGCCATCAGCACGCCGAGCAGCAGCGGGAAGTAGCCCGGCCCCATGCGTGCGGCATCGCCGATCTTGTAGCTGGTCGCACCCCATGCGAAGGCGAGCCCGACGGCCATGAACATCAGCCCCGAGAAAAAGTCCTTCTGACTCTTGATATTCATTCCTTGTCTCCTCAGACGGTTTTCTTGATCCCCCGCATTGTGCCCGGATTTTTCCAGAACTCATGTTGTGGATTACACCTAGGCGCCGCGCAGCCCTGGCCCGCGCAGGAAGGCCAAGCACCCGGGTTCAGGCCAGCGGCTTGAGAACCCGCACCCACTG
>RGQD01000054.1 GCA_010030205.1 Betaproteobacteria bacterium | reverse complement strand
CCGATGCCGACCTTGGTCGCGTCGGCGCCCCAGTTCTCGAGGTCGATCACGCCTTCGGGCGTGCCGACATTGCCGGCGATCACGAAGGCCGAGGGCAGCTTCTGCCGGATATGGGCGATCATTCGGCGCACGCTCTCAGCGTGGCCATGGGCGATGTCGATCGTGATGTAGTCAGCGCCCACGCCCTCGGCGGCCAGTCGATCAATCACGGCCACATCCTCGGATTTGACGCCCGAGCTGATCGAGACGAACAAGTCCTGGTCTCGCATCCTCTTGGCGAACGCCACAGCGTCGAGGTCGAAGCGGTGCATCACGTAGAAATGGCCGCCAGCGGCCAACTGCTCGGCAATGGCCTCGTCGACCACCGTCTTCATGTTGGCCGGCACCACCGGCAGCTTGAAGCGGCGCGGGCCGAACTCGACCGAGGTGTCGCAGTCGGCGCGGCTGTCGACTCGGCATTGACGAGGCAGCAGCAAGATGTTGTCGTAGTCAAAGATTTCCATGGCGGAGGAGCTTTCGTAGCGGTGAGCCGAGGCGTTGTGCAGTGCCACGGCGAAGGCTGCGAGCGCTTGACCTGGATCCCGGTGTTGCCGCGACGCCATCCGATCGGGGTTGGTGCGGTGACCGGACGCCAGCATTTGGGCCCGGTGGCTGATTCTACGCAGCGCATTGCGGCCAGCTCGGGTCGTCTCATCTCGGCTCCTAGAATCCATGGATGGAAGAACAGTACTCTCAGGCGGACACCGCCGCAGTCCCAGGCACCGGGTCTTTGCTGAAGGGCCTGAACCCCGAGCAGCTCGCCGCCGTCACGCTGCCGGCCCGGCCCAGCCTGATCCTGGCCGGCGCCGGATCGGGCAAGACAAGGGTGCTGACCACCCGCATCGCCTGGCTGATGGCCACGGGTCAGGTCTCACCAGGCGGGTTGATGGCGGTGACCTTCACCAACAAGGCGGCCAAGGAGATGCTGCACCGGCTGTCGGCGATGCTGCCGGTGGCCGTTCGCGGCATGTGGATAGGCACCTTCCACGGTCTGTGCAACCGGTTTTTGCGCGCGCACTGGAAGCTCAGCGGCCTGCCGCAGTCGTTCCAGATCCTCGACACCGCCGACTCGCTCTCGGCGGTCAAACGCATCATCAAGGCGATGCAGCTCGACGAAGAGCGCTTCGTACCCAAGCAGGTCAGCTGGTTCATTGCCGCGCGCAAGGACAACGGCGAACGGCCGCAGGATGTGGCGGCGCAGGACCCGCAGTCGCGCAAGATGGTCGAGATCTACCAGGCCTACGAGGACCAGTGCCAGCGCGAGGGCGTGGTCGATTTCGCCGAGCTGATGCTGCGCAGCTACGAGCTGCTGCGCGACAACACCCCGTTGCGCGAGCATTACCAGCAGCGCTTCGCCCATATCCTGGTCGACGAGTTCCAGGACACCAACCGCTTGCAATATGCCTGGATCAAGATGTTCGCCCCGCCCGGCGGCACGCAAAGCGTTTTCGCGGTCGGCGACGATGACCAGAGCATCTACGCCTTCCGCGGTGCGCAGGTCGGCAACATGGCTGACTTCGAGCGCGAGTACCGGGTCCGGCATGTGATCAAGCTGGAGCGCAACTACCGCAGCTTCGGCAACATCCTGGACAGCGCCAACGCGTTGATCTCCCACAACACCCGGCGCCTGGGCAAGAACCTCAGCACCGAGGCCGGACCGGGCGAGCCGGTGCGGGTCAGCGAAGCCACCAGCGACTATGCCGAGGCGCAGTGGCTGGTCGAGGAGGCCCAGCAACTGCACCGCAGCGGCACCGCGCGCAGCGAGATCGCGATCCTCTACCGCAGCAATGCGCAGAGCCGGGTGATGGAGAGCGCGCTGTTCAACGCCGGCGTGGCCTACCGGGTCTACGGCGGGCTGCGCTTCTTTGAGCGCGCCGAGGTCAAGCATGCGCTGGCCTACTTGCGGCTGCTGGAGAACCCGAACGACGACACGGCCTATCTGAG
This sequence comes from Betaproteobacteria bacterium, assembly GCA_010030205.1. GTDB lineage: Bacteria > Pseudomonadota > Gammaproteobacteria > Burkholderiales > Burkholderiaceae_C > Pseudaquabacterium. The sequence goes on along the minus strand of RGQD01000054.1, from coordinate 16,548 downwards.
GGTCCTGAACTTTCCGACCCGCGGCATCGGTGCGCGCAGCGTCGAGTTGTTGCAGGACGCTGCGCGCAGCAGCGGCCGCAGCCTGTTCCAGAGCGTGGCTGCGGTGGCCGGCAAGGCGGGGGTCAAGCTGGTCGCCTTCAACGCGCTGGTCGACGGTCTGCGCGCAGCCACCCGTGGCCTGACGCTGCGCGAGATCATCGAGCAGATGTTGGCGAGCTCGGGCTTGCTCGACTTCTATGCGACCGACAAGGAAGGCGCCGACCGGATCGAGAACTTGCAGGAACTGGTCAACGCGGCCGAGGCCTTCGTCACGCAGGAGGGCTTTGGCAAGGACGCAGTGGCGCTGCCGGTCGACGAGCACGGCCCCGGTGTGATGGCAGCGGGCGACCCGGCCAAGGGCACACCGACCGCGCTGGCGGCGGTGGACTTGACACCCGACGCCGAGACCGGCGAGATCATGTCGCCGCTGGCCGCATTCCTGACCCACGCGGCGCTCGAGGCCGGCGACAACCAGGCCCAGGCAGGCCAGGACGCGATCCAGCTGATGACGGTGCACTCGGCCAAGGGGCTGGAGTTCGACTGCGTCTTCATCACCGGGCTGGAGGAGTCGCTGTTCCCGCACGAGAACTCGGTCACCGATGCCGACGGCCTGGAAGAAGAGCGTCGGCTGATGTATGTGGCGATCACCCGAGCCCGCAAGCGCCTTTACTTGAGTTTTTCGCAGACTCGTTTGCTACACGGCCAGACCCGTTACAACGTCAAGAGCCGCTTCCTCGACGAACTACCAGAAAGCGCGCTGAAGTGGCTGACGCCGCGCAACCAGGGCTTCGGGTCGGGCTATGCCCGCGAGTACCAGCAAGCTTGGCAAAAAGGCAGCGGGCTGGGGTCGGTGGTCGGGGCAGGGCGGGTGCCAGGGTCAGCCTATACGCAAACGCCAGCGGCCTTGGTCCCCAAGGCGCCGTCGCACGGGCTGCGGGTCGGGCAATCGGTGTTCCACACCAAGTTCGGCGAAGGCGTGGTGCTCACGCTCGAAGGTTCGGGCCCCGACGCCAGGGCGCAGGTCAATTTCGGCCGCCACGGCGCCAAGTGGCTGGCGCTGGCCATCGCCAAGCTGACACCGGTGGACTGACGCCGCTGGCTGGCTCAAGCCAGAAACGCCTCGAGCGCCCGCGCCAAGGCCTCAGGCTGGTCATGGTGCAGCATGTGGCCGGCGTCGTCGAGCTGCACTTGCCGCACCTCGGACACATGGGCCAGCCGCGACTGGAACTCGGCGTGGGTGTAGCGGCCGGCCCAGTAGCTGTCGATCCGACTGCCGCGGCCCTGCACCCACAGCAGTGGCGCGGTGATCGCGGACCAGGTGGCAATCGCTTCTGCGGCTCTGAACATCACCGGGTTGATGCGTTTGTGCGCCGCGTCGGCCAGCAGATGCCAGAGCCCGTCGGACGAAGGCTCGGACCAGTGGCCAGCCAGCCACAGTGCTTTGTCGGCGGGCAGTCGCGGGTTGTTCTTGCGCAGGCGCTGTGCCACCTCGTCCAAGCTGGCATAGGGTTTGAGCCGCTTGGTTTGCTTGAGTTGGTCCAACCAGGTCGCCAGGCGTTTGGGTGCTTCGGCCGGTGCCTGGTCGGGCAGACCGAAGCCCTCCAGGTTGATCAGCCGACGCACGCGCTGCGGCCGCACGCCGGCGTAGGTCATCACGACGTTGCCGCCCATGCTGTGACCGGCCAGGTCGACTGGGGCGTCGGGCGACAGTGCGTCGATCAGCGCGTCCAGATCGCCCAGGTAGTCGGCAAACCAGTAGCTGTCGGTGGGCGGCGACTCGGTACGGCCGAAGCCGCGCCAGTCGGGTGCGACGATGCAGCGATTGGCCAGCGGGCCGTCGGCCATCGCGTCGACGACGAACTGGAACGAAGCGCCCACGTCCATGAAGCCATGCACCATCACCAGCAAGGGCTGACCCGCCACCGGCTCGCCCCATTGCGTCAGGTGGTACTGCAGGCCGCGCACCGGTAGCTGGCGGCTGCGGCTGGTGCGCCGTAAATGGTAGGTTTGACTCATGCCCGCACTGTAGGTGGCAGCACCAAGCATCGGCTGTCGGTGCGGCGACAGCCGGCGGGCCTGTTGGGCAGTTCGCCATCCCACTGGCCTGCTCGGCCTGGTGCAATCCGACAGGCCTGCTCGGCCTGGTGCCAGAATCAGGCGATGATCAATTTCAATCTCCGCCCCGCCCAGCCCCGCGACGTACCGGCCATCGTCGGCCTGATCACCGAACTGGCCGAGTTCGAGCATTTGGCGCATCTTCTGCAGCTCACGCCCGAGACGCTGTCGCCGCATCTGTTCGGCGAGCGTCCAGTGGTCGAGTCTGTGGTCGCCGAGACAGACGGTCGGATCGTGGGTTTTGCGCTGTTCTTCACCAACTTCTCGACCTTTTTGGCCAAGCCTGGGCTGTACCTGGAAGACTTGTACGTGCAACCGGCTTGCCGTGGCCAGGGCATCGGCAAGGCCTTGCTCAGCCACCTCGGTGCGCTGGCCAGCGCGCGCAATTACGGCCGCTTCGAGTGGAGCGTGCTGGACTGGAACGAGAACGCGATCCGCTTCTACGAGAAAATGGGTGCTACCGTGATGCCGGATTGGCGCATCTGCCGGGTCACCGGTGCGGCACTGCAGGCCTTCGTGCCGAAGTCGGCCGAGGATTGAACCCGGGCAGGCTTGCCGCGAGCGTGCAAACGCTTGCCCCTGCCACCACAGCCGAAAGCGCCGGCCAGAACAAGACCCTGCCTGCGCTGCAATGCCCATCCACTCAGAACCAGCCTGCCCACCATGACCCAGCCCCTGATCACCGCCTCCGCGCTGCGCGCTCTGCTGGCCAGCGGCTCGCCGCTGCTGCTGTGCGACTGCAGTTTCGACCTCAGCGACACCGGTGCGGGTGTTCGCAGCCACGCCGAGCGCCATCTGCCCGGGGCGATCTACCTGAACCTGGACCAGGATCTATCGGCCCTCAAGAGCACAGTGGCTGGCGCGCCCAGCGCCGGGCGCCACCCGCTGCCAACGCGCGAGGCTTTCGCGACCAGACTGGCGGCCTTGGGGTTTCGGGACGACCTGCCGGTGGTGGCCTACGACGGCTCGGGCGGGATGTACGCGGCGCGGCTGTGGTGGATGCTGCGCTGGGTCGGCCATGCGGCGGTGCAGGTGCTCGACGGCGGCTTGGCGGCCTGGACTGCTGCCGACGGCGCGCTGCAGTCCGGCCCTGTAGCGGCGCGGTCAAGCGGCAGTTTCACGCTGCGCCCGCCGCTGGTCAGCACGCTGGCCTTCGACGATCTGCTTGACGGCCTGGGTCGTGGGTCGCGCTTGATCGTCGACGCGCGTGCACCCGATCGGTTCCGCGGCGAGAACGAGACGCTGGACCCGGTCGGCGGCCACATCCCGGGCGCCGCCAACCGCTTTTTTCGCCACAACCTGGGCCCTGACGGTTGCTTCAAAGCAGCCGATCAGCTGCGCAGCGAATGGCAGGACCTGATCGGCGGCCGCCGTCCTGCCGACCTGGTCCAGCAGTGCGGATCGGGCGTCACCGCTTGCCACAACCTGCTGGCGCTGGAAGCCGCTGGCCTGGGCGGTTCGGCGCTGTACCCGGGGTCGTGGAGCGAATGGTGTGGCAGGCCCCAAGCGCCGGTGGCTACTGGCGCTTGAAGGCAGGACTCGCCGGTGCCCCACGCGAGCCTCTATTCACCCTGGCGCCAGCCCGGTAGAGCCCTGCTGCGGCACACTGGCGGTTTTTTGCCGAGGCAGCGCCGCATGACCCCATCCACGATACCGACCACCCTTCTCGGCCACAGCGACCTGCGGGTGACCCGCATCTGCCTGGGCACGATGACTTTCGGCGAGCAGGTCGACCAAGTCGGTGCTTTCGAGTTACTCGACCACGCGGTGGCGCGCGGCATCAACTTCATCGACACCGCCGAGATGTATTCGGTGCCGGGACGGCGCGAGACCTATGGCTCGACCGAGACCATCATCGGCCATTGGCTGGCGGCGCGACCGGGCATGCGCGGTCGTATCGTGCTTGCCAGCAAAGTGGCGGGGCCAGCGCGCGGCATGGACTGGGTTCGCAACGGTGCCGACAACCTGACGGTGGCCGACATCGTCCAGGCCTGCAACGACAGCCTCAAGCGCCTGCAGACCGATGTCATTGACCTCTACCAGATCCACTGGCCGAACCGCAATGCGCCGGCTTTCGGCGTGGTCTACCTAGATCCCGCCAAGGATCGCGAGTTCACGTCGATCCGGGTCCAGCTCGAGGCGCTCGCCACGCTGGTCAAGGCTGGCAAAGTGCGTCACATCGGGCTGTCGAACGAGACCCCTTGGGGTCTGGGCGAGTTCGTTCACCAGGCCGAACTGCACGGCCTGCCGAAGGTGGTGTCGGTCCAAAACCCCTACGCGCTGGTCAACCGCGTGGTCGACAACGGGCTGGACGAGAGCTTGCTGCGCACCGGCGTCTCGCTGCTGGCGTACAGCCCGCTGGCCTTCGGCGCGCTGACCGGCAAGTACGATGCGCCGGGCTTCGATCTGGCCCAGCCCGCCTTGGGTCGGCTTTCTCGCTTCGAGAGCATGCGCAAGCAGCGTTGGGGCAGGGCCGACACCTTGGTCGCGGCGCGGCGCTACAACGCGCTGGCGCGCGAGCACGGCCTGACGCCGACCCGGCTGGCGCTGGCTTTTTGCTACACCAGCTGGCGCGTGGCAAGCACCATCATCGGCGTGACCACGCGGGCCCAACTCGATGACGACATCGACGCCTGGGGCACGACGCTGGCGCCTGAACTGCTGGCAGCGATCGACCGCATCCGCTGGGAGATCCGCGACCCGGCGCAGTGAAATGGCCAGGAAGGAAAAACACGTCAGCGAAACCCCGGCGACGCAGCGGCTGCGCGCCGCCGGGGTGAGCTTTACCGAGCATGTTTACGACTATGTCGAGCATGGCGGCACCGCGGAGTCGGCGCGCTCGCTGGGCTGGCCCGAGCACGCGGTGGTCAAGACCTTGGTGATGCAAAACGAGCGCGCCGAGCCACTGATCGTGCTGATGCATGGCGACAAGCAGGTCAGCACCAAGAATTTGGCCCGCTCGATCGGGGCCAAGAGCGTCGAACCCTGCAAACCCGAGGTGGCGCAACGCCACAGCGGTTACCAGGTCGGCGGGACCTCGCCGTTCGGCGTTCGCAAACCGATGCCTGTGTATGTCGAAACATCGGTGCTGGCACTGCCCCGGATGCTGATCAACGGTGGCCGCCGTGGTTACTTGCTGGGGATTGCGCCTGCGGTGTTGCTCGACTTGCTGGAAGCACAAGCCGTGGATTGCGCGATTTGACCTTGGCCGATTTCGGCCTCTTCACGGGTTAGGCGATGACCTTCGTACGGTGTTGAAGGCCAGAGATTTCACACCACCAGCCTGTTGCGTATCGGCTTGCGATGGCCAAATCGCGGGGCTCGCCATGGGCTCGCGGGCTGCTGCTGTGGGGGCAGCAATCCGGGTCTGAGCGGTATCGCCATTGGGCGGCCGCTGATCGCTGGACCACCAGATGGCCCCCAGCACGGTGGCGATCGTCGCCAGGTTTGCCGCCCAAGGCAGTATTTTGAGGGTCGAAGAATGTTCCATGTCAAAAAGTATCGGTGGCGTGGCGCTTGCCTCAAGGCGCCAGAGACCCCTGGATGAGGGGCCGGGCCCGCGTTCGCGGGGCAGCGCTGCGCAGTAATGCCGCTTGTCGTCGACCGTGCGGACGACCCGCTTGAAGTCACCGGACATACCGCGCTGTCAGAAGCTGATGACGCTGGTCTGAGCCCTTGCGGGCTTTGCTCAATGGCACAAGCCCAGTGCAGCCGCGTATCGGCTGTGGCATCATCCGGCCCCCCGAACGATCGCTGCTTTGCGCGGCTTGAGCGACCCAAGATGGACTTGAAACTGCCGATCACGATTCACGACGAACTGGACGAGGAGGTGATTGAATCCACCGGTGTGCTCGACCTGGCCAGCGGCGAAATCCGCGATGTCAAATATGTCGACTTCGACCCCGAGCTTGGCGGATTCCCCGCCGAGAGCCAGGACTACGATTTCACCTGTGGCACCTTGAGCAACGGCAGCAAGGATGTCGAGTTCCGGATCGAGGTCGACGTGGTCGGCCGCAAGTACTCGATCACGCCCAGCGAGTTGCTCGAGCTCAAAGGCCGCGCGGCCAAGCTGTTCACCGCGCCGCCGGGCGGCCATCCGCCGCCAGAGCCTGCGGCCCAGACCTTCGTCAAGCGCGGGCGCAAGTAGCTTGCCGGACCGCTCGCTCAAACATCGCGAGGCGGTCTCACCCATGAGCGCGGCAACTGCGATGCTGAGGCTGCTGGTCGGTCTGGCCCTGACCGGTGGGTCGATCAACGCACTGGCCGGCGAGGTGTCGGTCGCGGTCGCGGCCAATTTCGCTGGCCCCTTGGCCAGGATCGCCGAGGACTTTGCCGCAGCCACTGGCCACCAGCTGCGGGTCTCGGTGGGGTCTACCGGCAAGTTCTACAGCCAGATCGTCGCCGGTGCGCCATTCGATGTCTTGATCGCAGCCGACGACGAAACGCCGAAGAAGCTGATGCTGCAAGGCCATGCGGTGGCAGGCAGCGCGTTCACCTACGCCGTCGGCCAGTTGGTGCTGTGGAGTGCGCAGCCTGGTCTGGTGGACGATCAGGGCGCAGTGCTGGCGTCAAGCCGGTTCAGCCGATTGGCGCTGGCCAACCCCAAGCTCGCGCCCTATGGTCAGGCCGCGATCGAGGTGCTGAGGGCGCGCGGTCTGACCGACGCGGTCAGGCCCAGGTTGGTGACCGCTGAAAGCCTAGGCCAGGCTTTCCAGTTCGTCGCCACTGGCAACGCCGAACTCGGATTTGTTGCGCTGTCGCAAGTGATGGTGCCGGGCAAGCCGGCAAGCGGTTCGCACTGGCGGGTGCCGCAATCGCTGTACGCTGAAATCCGGCAGGACGCCGTGCTGCTCAAGGCCGGCGCGTTCAAGCCGGCCGCGGCCGCTCTGCTGATCTGGCTAAAATCCGAACCAGCTCAGGCGGTGATCCAGGCCTATGGCTACCGCCTTTGACTTGGCTCAGTGCTTGTGCTCGGTCGGCGCGCCCAGCGCTTGGACCGGTGCCTTCACGGCAACTGTCTCCTTCTTGCCGTCCTTGCCTTCGATCACCAGCGTCAACGCCACGGAGTCGCCGGCTTTGAGCGGCGCTTTCAAGTCCATCAGCATCATGTGGTAGCCGCCAGGCTTGAGTTCGACCGCTTTGCCTGCGGGCAGGTCCAGCGCAGCGATGGCCGCCATTTTCATCGTGCTGCCTTCCATCTTCATCTGGTGGATTTCGACCACGCCGGCGGCGGGCGAGCTCACCGATACCAGCTTGCCGCCCTGGGTGGAGGTCAGCTGCATGAACGCGCCGGTGGCTTTTTGCTCGGCCACGGTGCCGCGCACCCAGGCTTGCTTGACACTGGTCTGCGCCAACGCGGGCAGGGCGATTGTTGTGGCCAGCGCGGCGCTGGCGATCAGGCGGACAGCGGTCAATTTGTTCATCCTCGGTTCATCGGCGGGCTGATTTCATGCGAATCGGACCACGACCCAACGGGCCCGGTCCGACTGCGAGCATAGCGCTTGGCCGCTGCGCGTGGCGGCGGCTTACACTGTTGCGCCAGAGGGTTTAGGCTGGGTGCCGATGCGGCGCCTGACGATTGCAAACTTCACCACCAGCCAATCTGCCATGGACTTGGTCTACAGCTACAGCGCCCTTCTGATCGCCTACCTGGTCGGTTCGCTGTCGTTCGCCGTGATCGTCAGCCGCGTGATGGGTCTGTCCGACCCTCGCAGCTACGGGTCGAAAAATCCGGGCGCGACCAATGTGCTGCGCTCGGGCAACAAGCTGGCGGCGGTGCTGACCTTGTTGCTGGATGCGCTCAAGGGCTACGCGCCGGTGGCGCTGGTCCAGCACTACGGCGCCAGACTGGGTTTCGAAGACACGACGCTTGCCTTTGTAGGTTTCTCGGCATTTCTGGGGCATCTGTTTCCGGTGTTCTTCCGATTTCAAGGTGGCAAGGGCGTTGCCACAGCGGCCGGTGTGCTGCTGGCTTTTGAGCCGCTGCTAGGCCTGGCCACGCTGGCGACCTGGGTCGCGGTCGCGGCGCTGTTTCGCTACGCTTCCTTGGCATCGGTGGTCGCGGCCTTGCTGGCGCCTTTCTTCACGCTGCTGTTTTTCGACCGGCCGATGCTGGCGATGGCGGTCAGCGCGATGGGCTTGCTGCTGATCTGGCGCCATTGGCGCAACCTGGTCAATTTGATCGCCGGCAAGGAATCCAGGCTTGGCGAGAAAGCTGATCCGACCGAACGCAAGCGTCGGCGGCGGATTCGGCACAAGCACGACGACCGCGCTTCAAGCACTTCATCCCACCGTTCAAAAGGAAATTAGAAATCATGGTCCAGCGATTTGATGTCGGCGCCCGCATGTCCGAGATGGCTGTGCACAACGGGGTTTGCTATTTGGCCGGCCAGGTGGCCGTGGAGGGGGAGCCCGACATCGAAGGTCAGACCCGCGAGGTGCTGGCCAACATCGACGCGCTGCTGGCCCGGGCCGGCACCGACAAGAGCCGCATCCTGCACGCCCAGATCTTCCTGGCCGACATCGCCGAGTTCCCCGCGATGAACAAGGTCTGGGACACCTGGGTCGTGGCCAACCACACGCCCACCCGCGCGACAGTTCAGGCCACGCTGGCGCGACCCGAGTGGAAGGTCGAGATCGTCATCACCGCAGCGCTGTAGCCCGCGGCAGACTACAGGCCCAGCCGGGCCAGATCGCCACGCCCTTGCCGAACCAGCAGCGGCTGCTCGCCTGTCAGGTCGATGACCGTGGTGGCCTGCATCGGGCAGGCGCCAGCATCGATCACCGCGGCCAGTAATTTCTGGAATTGCTCGCGGATCTCCTCGGGGTCGTTCAGCGGGTCGATCGCTCCCGGCGCGATCAAGGTGGTCGCCAGCAGCGGCTGGCCCAGCTCGGTGAGCAGCGCTTGCGTCACCTTGTGCTCTGGCACGCGCAGGCCGATGGTGCGGCGCGACGGGTGTGACAGTCGCCTAGGCACTTCCTTGGTCGCGTCGAGGATGAAGGTGTAAGGCCCGGGCGTGCCGAGCTTGAGCAACCTGAACTGTCGGTTGTCGACCTGGGCGTAGCTCGCCAGTTCAGACAGGTCGCGGCACAGCAGCGTGAGGTGGTGTTTGTCATCGACCTGGCGGATGCGGCGCAAAGCCTGGGCCGCGACCTTGTCATCGAGGTGGCAGACCAGCGCATAGCTCGAATCGGTCGGCACTGCGCAAACGCCGCCGCTGTGCAGCAACTGCACCGCTTGCTTGATCAGCCGCGGCTGGGGGTTGTCGGGATGGACCTCGAAGTACTGCGACATGCGTGCTGTCCGTGAGCAGGGTAACCGCTGACTCTAACGCCGGCGGTGAATTCGACGCATTGTCGAAGTGGCCGAGCGCCGTTCACGCTCTCAAGCAAATGTGGCTTTGCGGCTTGATCCCCACGGGGGGCGGCCGGCGTCGGCCGGCCTTGGGGCGCTCAGTGGCAGCTCATGCCGCGCGCCGAACCCGGTGCGTCAGCGACTGCCAAACCGGTGACACCGCTGCGGGCAGGTCGGGCAGACCGCCCAGATCGATCCGGCTCTCAAGAGGTGAGTGGAAATCGCTGCCGCGTGAGGCGAGCAGGCCGAATTCCTGGGCCATGCCGGTGTACTTGACCGTGTCTGCATGGCCGTGGCTGCTGGTCAGCAATTCAACGCCCTGGCCGCCATGGGCTTTGAACTCGGAAAACAGCGCAAATTCTTCGTTGACCGTGAACTTGTAGCGCGCGGGGTGAGCGACCACTGCGACGCCGCCGGCCTGGGTGATCCATTGCACCGCTTCGCCCAGTCCAGCCCAACGGTGCGGCACGAAGCCTGGTTTGCCCTCGGTCAGGTAGCGCCGAAAGACTGAACCCGTGTCGGGACAGACGCCCGCATCGACCAGCCAGCGCGCGAAATGGGTGCGTGACATCAGGTCGGGGTTGCTGACATAACGCAGCGCACCTTCGAACGCGCCGCCGACGCCGACCTGGGCCAAGCCGTCCGCCATCTCACGCGCCCGCTTCAGGCGACCGCCCCGGGTACGGGCCAGGCCCTCACGCAGCGCCAAGTCATCGGGGTCGAAGCCCAGGCCAACGATGTGAACGGTTTCGCCGGCAAAGGTCACCGAGACCTCGACCCCGGTCAGGAAATCAAGCCCTAGCGAATGCGCGGTGGCCGCGGCCTCGGCCAGGCCGCTCGTCTCGTCGTGGTCGGTCAAGGCCCAGAGCTCTACGCCATTGGCGTGGGCTCGCTCGGCCAGGGCTTTGGGCGTGAGTGTGCCATCTGAGTAACGGCTGTGGCAATGCAGGTCGGCGTTGAGAGGGTTCACCCCGGTATTTTCGCCGTTGGCGGCTGGCCTTGCTCGCCAGGGGTCAGCCCGAGACCACACGAACCGCCGCGCGCTGGGGCTCGGGTTCGGAGTCGAAGCGCTCGAAGCCGGTGTAGCACAGGAAATGCCGGTTCGCGGCGCGGCCGAACAAGCTCATGCCCAGTTGTTCGGCCAGACCATGGCCCATCGCCGTGACGCCGTTGCGCGAGACGATGATGGGCACACCCATCTGGGCCGACTTCATCACCATCTCGCTGGTCAATCGGCCGGTGGTGTAGAAAGTCTTGTCGGCACCGACCACGCCGTGCAGGCCCATCCAGCCGGCAATCGTGTCGATCGCGTTGTGGCGACCCACGTCTTCAACGAACATCAGCAGTTCGGCGCCACAGAACAAGGCACAACCGTGCACCGAGCCTGCCTTGCGGTGGATGCTGTTGCGCTGGCGCATTTGCTCGAGCAGCGCGTGCAGCGTGGTTTGGCGGATGCGCGCTTGGCTGGCGACGGGCAGTGTCACCGAGCCGAGTTGCGACATCATGTCGCCGAACACCGTCCCCTGGCCGCAGCCGGTGGTCACCACCCGGCGGGCTGTCTTCTTGTCGATGTCGGCGATGCCGCCACGGGTCTTGACCGCTGCGGCACCGACATCCCAGTCGACCGTGATCGATTCGACCTCGGCCACCTGATCGATCAGCCGCTGGTTCAGCAGATAGCCCAGCACCAGCAGTTCAGGGCTGGCGCCCAGTGTCATCAGCGTGACGAGTTCACGCTTGTCGATGAATACCGTCAGCGGTCGTTCAACCGGGATGTGGATGCAGCGACGCTCGCCGTACTCGTCGAGGATGGTGATCTCGCGCAGCAATTCGCCTTGCGCTGACGTCAGCCTCGGCGCGCCTGGCACCGGCTGCGGGCAGCTCGGTGCATCGAAGGCCAACAGGGGTAGCGGGTCGGCCGGCATGGGTGTGCGAAGGTCCTTATTTCTTGGCCACGACGGGTGGTGTGGCCGCAGCCGGTGCCGACGCGGCACCGGCCGCGACATAGGGACCAGGGTCGGCGCAAGGCGGTGTGGCGGTCGGTGCCGATGCCGGCTTGCCTGCTTTCTTGGCACTGGCCTGGTGGCTGCTGGCCACCTTGTCCATCGATTGGCAGAGCTTGAAAGCATCGACCTTGCCGGCGTGGGCAGTCTTGGCGGCGGCTTCGGCCGCCTTGGCCTTGGCTTCGTCGCTGGGCGCTGGCAGCTTGGCCAACGCCGACCAGCCCATCAGCGTGCCGGCCAGTGCCAACAGCGTGGTTGCAGCAATGCGCTTCATGGAGTCTCCAGCTTCGGGTTGGTCGTGATCGGTCAGGCTTGGGGCGCGGCCAGCGGCGCCGGCTCGGACGAGCGTTGCGCCGGTATCTTGCCAGCCTTGACGTCGTCGTGCCACAGTTCGTGGTGCTCGCGGGCCCAGGCCTCATCGACATAGCCGGTGCGCATCGCCTGGTAAGCGCCTTTCATACCGATCGTGCCCATGTAGATATGGCCTGCGAACAGTGCCAGCATCACCATCGCGGCCGCCGAATGCACCATCTGAGCGATCTGCATGTCCGGGCGCAGGTAGGCCATGCCGGGGATCAGCTTGTCGAGCACCAGTCCCGAGGCGACCACCAGGGCGCCCAGCACCAGCACGCCCGCCCAGAAGACCACCTTCTCACCGGCATTGAAGCGATGCGAGGGGACTTCCTGACCGCTGAACATGCCGCCGAGCCGCATCATCCAGGCCAGGTCATCCTTGCTCGGCAGGTTGTCCTTGACGAAGGTGATCAGCACCAGCAGCAGCGACACCGCGAACAGCGGACCGGCAAAATTGTGCGCGGTCTTGAGCCCATAGCTCAGCACACCGAACAAGGTGCCACCGAGCACCGGCAGCAGCAAGAACTTGCCAAATGCCATCACCAGACCTGACACCGCGAGCGTCACGAAAGCGATCGCGTTCGACCAATGGGTCGCACGCTCGAACGGCGTGAAGCGTTCGATCACCCGACCGGTGTCGGCGCGGTGGCCACCGAGCGGTCCTTTGCGCCAGTAGAACAAGGCCAGTGTCAGCAGCGCGATCAGGATCAGCGAGCCACCGTAGGGAATGATCCACTGGTTACGCACCTGGCGCCAGGCTTCGCCGGCGTTGTTCAGGCGAACGCCTGGGTACTGGACCATGGGCTGGATCAGCACCCCTTTTTCGGCCCCGGGCAGGTTGGAGATGCCTGGGGCGGTGCCGGACTCTCGCACCGCACGCCACATCGGCGCGTTGTTGCCGGGTTGGCTCTTGCCGCGCTCAGCATTGGTGTCAGCCGGCTTGGGTTCTGGCGCTGCGACATAGCCTGCGGGCGGCGCTTTGGGGTCTGCGCTGGACTGGGCCAGCACCGGCCCCGCGACGGCGGTAACAGCAGTGATGGCGGTGGCCAGCACGACCCTGCCCAACCATTGTTGCATCAGTTTTTGCATGTCCACTCCTGGGCCGATGGCGCTGTCAAGGCGTGATCGGCGTGCGGGAATACTCGTTCTGGCCCTGCGAGCGCTTGCGCAGTTGCTGCTCCCAGCTGGTCTTGTCGCCGACCTGCCAGCCTTGGGCGACGAAGTCAGCGCGCGCCCCCGCCCAGGGCTTGTCGTCGGACTTCAGCGTGGCTGCGGTCTGGGCTTTCTCGGCGCAGGCGCCCAGCAGCAGCGCGGCGGCCACCAGCGTGAGGGTGTGGGCGGTCTTCATGATTTGGTCGCCGGGCTTTGGACGCTGCCGCCTGGCTTGCCGTAAGCCGTGCCCCAGCCCCAGACTTCGCTGCCCTTGCCTCGTGTGAGCACCCGGTTGCGGAAGATGTCGGCGACCACGTCACCGTCGCCACCCAGCAAGGCCTTGGTCGAGCACATCTCGGCGCAGGCCGGCAGCTTGCCTTCGGCGAGCCGGTTGCGGCCGTACTTCTCGTACTCGGCGTCGCTGCCGTTGGCCTCGGGGCCGCCGGCACAGAAGGTGCATTTGTCCATCTTGCCGCGCAGGCCGAATGCACCGTTGGTCGGGAACTGCGGCGCGCCGAACGGGCAGGCGTAGCTGCAGTAGCCGCAGCCTATGCAGATGTCCTTGTCATGCAGCACCACGCCTTCGTCTGTGCGGTAGAAGCAGTCGACCGGGCACACCGCCATGCAGGGCGCGTCGCTGCAGTGCATGCAGGCCACCGAGATGCTCTTCTCGCCGGGCACGCCATCGTTGAGGGTGACGACGCGGCGGCGGTTCACACCCCAGGGGACGTCGTGTTCGGCCTTGCAGGCGGTGACGCAACCGTTGCATTCGATGCAGCGCTCGGAGTCGCAAATGAATTTCATGCGTGCCATGGTGGGTCTCCTTCTAGGCGAGTTCGATCTGGCAGACGGTGGTCTTCGTCTCTTGCATCATCGTCACGCTGTCATAGCCGTAGGTGGTGACGGTGTTGACGGCCTCGCCGCGAATCACCGGCATCGCCCCGTTGGGGTAGTAGGCCGCCAGATCCAGCCCGCCCCAGCGGCCCGAGAAGTGGAAAGGCAGAAAAACAGTCTCGGCATTGACCCGCTCGGTGACCTGGGCCTTGACCTTGATGCCTTTGAAGCTGGGCAGGTCGCGCATCGTCGGGGTCTTGACCCAGACGTCGTCGCCGTTGCGGATGCCGCGGTCGTTGGCAGCCTTGGGGTTGATCTCGACGAACATCTCCTGCTGCAGTTCGGCCAGCCAGGGGTTGGATCGCGTCTCCTCGCCGCCGCCTTCGTACTCGACCAGTCGGCCACTGGTCATGATCAGCGGGAAGGTTTTGCCTATGTCCTTGTTCTTGTCCTGCACGCTCTTGAACAGCGTGGGCAGGCGCCAGAAAGCTTTCTTGTCGTCGTGTGTCGGGTACTTGGCGACCAGGTCGGGACGGGTGCTGTAGAGCGGCTCGCGGTGCTGCGGGATCGGGTCAGGGAAGTTCCAGACCAATGCGCGGGCTTTGGCGTTGCCGAAGGGGTGGCAGCCGTGCACTTTCATCACCACGCGGATGATGCCGCCTGACGAATCGGTCTTCCAGTTCTTGCCCTCGGCGGCTTTTTGCTCGGCCTCGGTCAGGTCGCCCCACCAGCCGAGTTTCTTGAGCAGCAGGTGATCGAACTCGGGGTAGCCGGTCGTCAGGTCAGCGCCCAGTGAGTGAGAGCCGTCGCCGGCCAGCAGCGACACGCCCTCGCGTTCGACACCGAAGTTGGCGCGGAAGTTACCGCCACCGTCCATCACATGCTTGCTGGTGTCGTAGAGGTTGGGCGACCCGGGGTGTTTGAGCTCGGGCGTTCCCCAGCAAGGCCAGGGCAGGCCGAAGTAGTCACCATCCAGCGAGTAACCGGTCTCCTTGTCGATGCCGCCCTTGGCTTTGAGCGTCTTGACGTCGAAGACGTTCATGTTGCGCATGTGGGCCTTGAGCCGCTCCGGGCTCTGGCCGGTGTAGCCAATCGTCCAGACGCTGCGGTTGATCTCGCGCAGGATCGACTCGGGCTCGGGCTCGAGCATTCCGGCCTTGGCCGGCACCATCTTGTAGTTCTTGACCAGTTCCTTGTCGAAGCCCAGTTTCTGGGCCAGCTGGAACATGATCATGTGGTCGGTGCGTGACTCCCACAGTGGCTCGATCACCTTCTCACGCCACTGGATCGAGCGGTTCGACGCGGTGACCGACCCGCTCGTCTCGAACTGCGTGGCTGCGGGCAGCAGGTAGACGGCGCGGTTCGGATTCTGGTCTTCGGCCTTGCCGGTGACCGGGGGCATCGCCGCCATTGCTGCGGTAGCCGACGGGAAGGGGTCGATCACGACCAGCAGGTCGAGCTTGTCCATCGCTTTCTTCATCTCGAGGCCGCGGCTCTGCGAGTTCGGCGCATGGCCCCAGAAGAACAGGCCGCGCAGGTTGCTTTCCTGGTCGATCAACTCGTTTTTCTCGAGCACACCGTCGATCCAGCGCGACACCGTCATGCCCGGCTTGCCCATCATGCCGGGCGCGTACTGCTTCTTGATCCACTCGAAGTCGACACCCCAGGCCTTGGCGAAATGCTTCCACGAGCCTTCGAGCAGGCCGTAATAGCCGGGCAGGCTGTCGGGGTTCGGGCCGACATCGGTCGCGCCCTGGACGTTGTCGTGGCCACGGAAGATGTTGGTGCCGCCGCCGCTCTTGCCGACGTTGCCCAGCGCGAGCTGCAGCAGGCAGGAAGCGCGCACGATCGCGTTGCCTATGCTGTGCTGGGTCTGGCCCATGCACCAGACGATGGTGCTAGGCCGATTCTCGGCCATGGTCTTGGCGACCTTGTAGCAGGTCGCTTCATCGACGCCGCAGGCCTCTTCGACCTTGTCCGGTGTCCACTTGCTCAGGCATTCTTCGCGCACCTTGTCCATGCCGTAGACGCGGTCGGCGATGTATTTTTTGTCTTCCCAGCCGTTCTTGAAGATGTGGTGCATCACACCGAACAGGAACGGGATGTCGGACCCTGAGCGGATGCGAACGTAGTCGTCGGCTTTCGCTGCGGTGCGGGTGAAGCGCGGGTCGACGACGATCATCTTGCAGCCGTTTTCCTTGGCGTGCAGCATGTGCAGCATCGACACCGGATGCGCTTCGGCCGCATTGCTGCCGATGTACATCGCAGCTTTCGAGTTCTGCATGTCGTTGTAGGAGTTGGTCATCGCGCCATACCCCCAGGTGTTGGCCACGCCGGCCACCGTGGTGGAGTGGCAGATGCGCGCCTGGTGGTCGGTGTTGTTGCTGCCCCAGAAGCTCATCCACTTGCGCAGCAAGTAGGCCTGCTCGTTGTTGTGCTTGCTAGAACCCACGACAAAGACTGAATCCGGGCCGCTCTGTTTGCGCAATTCGAGCATCTTGGCGCTGATCTCGGTCAAGGCCTGGTCCCAGGAGATGCGCTCGTACTTGCCGCCGACCAGCTTCATCGGGTACTTCAACCGGTACTCGCCGTGGCCATGCTCGCGCAGTGCCGCGCCCTTGGCGCAGTGCGCGCCCAGGTTGATGGGCGAGTCGAACACCGGCTCCTGGCGCACCCAGACGCCGTTCTCGACCACCG
>RGQD01000530.1 GCA_010030205.1 Betaproteobacteria bacterium | reverse complement strand
CGCATCACCCTGGCGCGCCGGGCCAGTTCGGCGTCTCGGGTCACGAGCATGCCGCCCTCGCCCGTCGTGATCGTCTTGTTGGCGTAGAAGCTGAACACCGTGGCAGCGCTGCCCAGCGTGCCCACGCGCGCGCCAGCGCTGGTGCTGGGCAGCGCATGGGCGGCGTCCTCGACCACCTTCAAGCCATGGCGTTGCGCGATGGCCAGGATCGCCGGCATGTCGGCGGCCAGGCCGGCGTAATGCACTGGGATGATCGCGCGGGTGGCCGGCGTGATGGCGGCCTCGACCAGCGCGGGGTCGATGTTGAGCGTGGCTGGGTCTATGTCGACCAGCTTGACATCGGCGCCGAGGTAGCGCACCACCTCGGCAGTGGCGGTGAAGGTGTGGGTGGTGGTGATCACCTCGTCGCCCGGGCCTATGCCCAAGGCTTCGAGCGCCAGGTGCAGGCCGGCGGTGGCTGAGTTCACCGCGATGCAGTGCAGGCCCTCGATGTCGTCGCCCGCGTCGCCCAGCCAGGCCAGGAAATCGGCCTCGAACCGCTTGGCCTTGGGGCCGGTGGTGATCCAGCCGCTGCGCAGCGTGTCGACCACCTCGGCGATGTCGTCCTCACCGATCTCGGGCAAGGCGAAAGGCAAGAACGGCAGCGTGGCGAGGGCGGACGGATCGGTGGGGTTCATTCGAAGGGGTCTGGGTCGGCGGGCCAGGCATTGACGTCATCAGCCAGGGCGGAATCACTGATTTTAGGGCCCGACCTCAAGACACGCCGCCGCCGCGTGGGCTGGTTCACAATGCGCGCATGGAGATGCCATCATGGCTTTGGTACAGCGGAAAATGTCCCTCGATGAATTTCTGGCCTGGGAAAACGAACAGCCCGACCGGCATGAGTACTACCGGGGCGAAGTGTTTTCGATGGTCGGTGGGCGGCGCACGCATGGACGGGTGGTTCTCAATCTGGCCCGCAGGCTTGGCGAGCGCCTTGAAGGATCGCCCTGCCAGGTGTTCGCCGAATCGATGAAGGTCCAGATCGCTGCCGACACCATCCTCTATCCCGATGTGTTCGTCACCTGCGACAAGGCCGACCTCGCCACCGAGATGATCTTCAGGTCGCCCAGGCTGGTGATCGAGGTGCTGTCGCCCAGCACCCAGGCCTACAACCGCGGCCAGAAGTTCGCGCTCTACCGCAGGCTGGCCTCGCTGCAGGAGTACATCCTGGTCGACCCGGACACGCGCCGGGTAGAAGGTTTTCGGCGCGGCGAGGACGGCCTTTGGGTGCTGCACGACATGAGCCAGGACGAGGCGATGGAATGCGCGAGCATAGTCTGCAAGGTCACGCTGGCCCAGGTGTTTCAGGGCATGGATCCTGACGCCTGAGCAACTGGCGCAGACTGCCCCACAACAAGAACAATTGGCCCGGCCACTTCCACCTGCTGGTGGAGTGCGAAACCCCACCAACCTTGCGCCAGCGAGCGCTTGTCACCATGGCCATCGAGCAGGCCTTGGCCCTGCCCGTCGACATCGTGGTCCAGCAACGCGGCACGCCGAGCAGTGCTTTTGCGCGAATTGCGCGCAGCCGAGCCATGCCGCTGGCAAGCCATCGATCGAAGGTCGTATGAGCAGCAACTCTTTGACCGCAGAGCGCGATCACCTGGCCAATCTTCTGGAAGCCGTGCAGCGTTGTGCGCATTTCTTGTACGCCAGCCAGGCCAAGGTTGAATGGCCCCTGGCAGGTCACGTACTCAAGCTGCAACAAAAGGACGAAGCTCTGTTCCAGGCCTTGGCGGCGTTCAATGAACGGTTCGCAAAGCTCCAAGACACCTTGGGCGCAGCCATGCGCCACTGCGCATTGCTGATGAGCGAAGCCACCTCACCCTTTCTAAGAGTGCTTTCAATGTTCGAGAAGCTGGCTGTCATCGATTCGATCAACAGTTGGCAACTGTGCCGGACAGCACGCAACTTGGCAGCGCACGACTACGAGACCGATTACGCGCTGATCGCAGAACATTTCAATGAACTCCAAACGCTAGCACCGGTACTGATCAAAGCCAGTTGCAGGCTTCTTGTTCTGTGTGCCGACAGTCTGGACGTGGCGCCAAGCACGCGTGATTTCGAGGTCGAATTCCAGCGCGTCTGCGCCGCAATAGGCGCCTGATCCCTGCGCTGGATCGAATGCAGCGCCGCTCAGCCAGCGCCGAGCGGCTTTTCCAACCACACCAGCACATGGGTGCGCAGCAGCGGCAAGGCGTTGAAGACCGG
>RGQD01000529.1 GCA_010030205.1 Betaproteobacteria bacterium | reverse complement strand
CCGCGCTCAAGGCCGAGGGCGCGACGATGACAGAGTCGGCCATCGCCAAGCTGGCGCTGGGTGCGCCCTGAGCTGACGCGGTTTTCGGCTGATGGACCAGGCGCTGTGCGCTTGTGCATCACTCTCGAGCCCGCGGGCCTAGGCGCCAAGGTCGATCGGGTTTTCACCCGTGACGGCGTTGGATCGAACAGCAAGAATGGCATCAGTGCCGGGCTCGTTGCCCAAGGTCGCTGATCGAGGCGCGCGATCCCGGTGCAGATGTCTCGAGAGCGCTGTGTCGATGGCCTGTCGGCTTTGGACACGGCCGAGATCGCTCGGACATCAAGCACAGATTCAACCGAACAAAGCCGGCGTCGCAGTGCGCCCGGCACCCCGCGGACCAGCCGCCCAACCCAAGCCCGATCGCCATGACCCATAGACAAATCGTGCTGCAAAGCCTGCCTCAAGGCGACAAGCTCTCCCTATCTCACTTCGCGCTCAAGCTCGCGCCACGGCCGTCAGCCGGGCCGGGCGAGGTGTTGTTGCAAACCCGCTATGTGTCGCTCGATGCGGCCAATCGTGCCTGGATGCAGGGCGCCACCTACCGCTCGGCTCTGAATTCAGGCCAGGTGATGGCCGGCGGCGGGCTGGCCGTGGTCGTGGTGTCGCATGTGCCGCATCTGCAAGCCGGGGATCTGGTGTTTGCCGATGTCGGCTGGCAGGAATATGCCGTCTTGCCCGGAAAAAATCTCTCCAAACTACCCGACCTGAAGCCTGAAACCCATTTGCTGAGTGTCTTTGGCATTGCCGGTTTGACGGCTTATTTCGGCTTGCTCGCCTGCGGTCAACCCAAGCCCGGCGAGACCGTGGTCGTGTCGGCGGCTGCAGGTTCGGTCGGATCGATCGTCGGGCAGATCGCGAAGATCAAAGGCTGCCGGGTGGTGGGCATCGCCGGCGGAGAGGACAAGGGTCGCTGGCTGGTCGACGAACTCGGGTTCGACGCTGCGGTGGACTACAAGTCTCCCGATTTCAAGCGCAAGCTCAGGGCAGCAGTCCCCGAAGGCATTGATGTGTACTTTGACAACACCGGTGGCGATGTGTTCGAGGCTTGCCTGTTCGCGATGAAGAACTTCGGCCGCATCGCCTGCTGCGGTGCGCTGTCGCAGTATGACGGCGCGCCGCCGCCGCACGGCCCTCGCGGCATTCCTGGCCTGATCGTCACCAAGCGTTTGAACCTGCGCGGCTTTGTCGTGATGGATTTTGCCGACCAGCAAGACCAGGCTTTGGCCGACCTGCAGTCCTGGGTTGCCGACGGTCGATTGAAGGTGAAGGAAGACATCGTCGAGGGCTTGGAGAACCTCCCGGCAGCCCTGATCGGACTGCTTGCCGGCGAGAACCGCGGCAAGCGAATGGTTAGGGTCTGAAGCCCGGCTGCGGCGAATCGACAAACCACGGGAGAAATCAATGGGCGCTTGGCAGATCAACGGACCGGCCCGCGGCACGGCCAAATCCTGGCGCGACATCGACGCCGCGCTGGCCGCGCAGGTCGAACGGATCACCGCGCCGGTGGGCCGTGGCATTGCCTGGGAAGGCACCGAGATCTGGGCTTACCGCGACCGGCCTGCCAACCTGGTCGAGGTGCTGGAGGCCAATATTGCGCAGCGTCCTGACCGCGAAGCCTATGTGTTTCATCCCGGTGGTCAGCGGCTGAGTTGGCGCCAGGTCGGTGAGCAGGTTGACCGCGTCGCCGCGCGCCTGCGCCGCGACCACGGCCTGGTCAAAGGCGACAGGCTGTGCCTGCTGACGCTGGGCTGCCCGGACTATGTCGTCAGTTACCTGGCAGCGATCAAGCTCGGCGCAATCGCGGTGCCGGTCAACCTCGGGCTCACGGCCGAAGGCCTGGCCGCGCAGATCGACAAGGTCGGCGCCAAGGTCTTGCTGGTCTCGCCCGAGGTCTGGCAGGCCAAGCTCGAGTCGGTGCGCGGCCAACTCGCCAGCGTTGAATCGGTGTTCATCACCGGCGACGCAGCGCCGCAGGGCTGCAGCGCTTTCTCGGCGCTGAACCGGCCGGGTCTGGAGACGCAGGTGCACGAGACCATCGATGAGTGGGACCTGTGCGCGATCTCGTTCACCTCGGGCACCACCGGTGCGCCCAAGGGCACGATGGCGATGCACATCAACGCGCTGGGCTGCGCGCAGAACATCGTGCATGTGGCCAAGGGGCTGGACGCTGACGACATCAACCTGTGCATGCCGCCGCTCTACCACAACACCGC
>RGQD01000528.1 GCA_010030205.1 Betaproteobacteria bacterium | reverse complement strand
TGAGCTGAGCCTGATCGACCTGGTGGTCGCACTCGGCGAGGAGAAGCTCACCCTGTTCCTGGTGCCCTTCGTCGCATGCCTGCTCGCCATTTATTTGAGCTTTACGGCGTCGCCCATCTACACCGCGCGAACGATGCTGATGCCGATGCAGCAGGGCGGCGGCGGTGGGGCTGCGGGCGCGCTGGCAGGCCTTTCGGGGATGGCGGGCATGGCCGGCCTGTCGGGGCTTGCGGGAATGGCGAAGAGCTCCGACGAGATGTACATCGCGATGATGCGCAGCCAGTCGGTGCAGGACAGCCTGATCGAGAAGTTCAAGCTCAAGGAGCGCTACGGCAGCCGCAACATCGAGGAGGCGAGGCTCTCACTTGGCAACGCCGTCTCGCTGTCGGTGCAAAAGGGCTCTGGCATGCTGGTGATAGAGGCCAGTGACGGCGACCCGCAGTTCGCCGCCAGGCTGGCGAACCAGCAGGTGGCCGAACTCGCCATCCTGCTGGGCCGGCTCTCCGTCACCGAGGCGCAGCAGCGCCGCGCCTACTACGAGCAGCAGGTCAAGAAGACGCAGGCAACGCTGTTGGAGGCAGACGCGCGCATGCGCAGCGCGCAGGAGCGCTCTGGCATGCCCAACACCGCGATGCTCGCCGAGGCCAGCCTGCGCGGCGGGGTCGACCTGCGCAGCCAGATCATCACGCGTGAAATACAGATCCAGGCGATGACCCGTTTTGCGACGGCTGAGAACCCGGATGTCAAGCGCGCGCTCGGCGAGGTGGCTGCCTTGCGCTCGCAACTCGCTAAATTCGAACAGGGATCGGGTGCGCGGCCAGGTGCTAACCCGGAGCGCAGTCAGGAGGCCGCCCAGGCCTTTCGCGATCTGAAGATGCAGGAGGCGATGCTCGAGGGCTTCCTGCGCCAGTTCGAACTCGCTCGTATCGATGAGTCCAAGGAGGGGCCGCCTATTCAGGTGGTCGACGTCGCCCTGCCGCCCGAGATCCGCTCGCAGCCCCAGCGCAGGAAGATGGTGACGGCATGGGGCGTCACCGGGCTGATCGTGGGCGTGGTCGCCGCCCTGCTCAAAGCCTACCTGCGCCGGCTGAAGTCCTCGCCCGAAGGCAAGGGCCAGCTGCAGGCGATCCGACGGTCCTGGTCGCTGCGCTGATGCCGGGCGATTGGGCCGCGATGGCGCAGCACCCGTTTGGGCTGGTCTGCCTGCTTGCCTTTGCAGTGGCGACCGTTGCCAGTGGATTGCTGGCCATGGCAGGCCGACGCTCCGGCTTAGGGCGTGACCGGTCCGAGGGGGTGCAAAAGTTCCACTGCGGTGAAACCTCCCGGCTTGGGGGTCTGGCCATCCTGATTGGTCTGGCTGCCGGCTTGGCTGCGGCGCAGCTCGCGGCGCCCCAATCGACCGACCATGCCGCCGGCGCCCTAGGCGTTCTGTTGCTGGCCTGCCTGCCGGCCTTTGCCGGCGGCCTGGTTGAAGACCTGACGCACAGGGTCGGCATTGCGGCGCGCATGCTGCTGTCGCTGGCTTCCGCGTCGGTCCTCTATTTCATGCTCGACATCCGGGTGGCGCACACCGACGTTGCGCCGGTCGACTGGCTGCTGACCCTGCCGGCTGCGGGCTATTTGCTGACGCTGCTGGTGGTGGCGGGCTTCACCCATTCGGTCAACATCGTCGACGGCTTTCATGGCCTGGCCAGCGGGCTGGTGCTGCTGATGCTCTGCGGCCTGCTGGCGCAGGCCTGGCTGGTGGGCGACGCGCTGGTGGCGCAGCTGTGCCTGCTGAGCCTCGCCGCTACGCTGGGCTTCTTTGTCTGGAACTGGCCGTTTGGAAAGATATTTCTCGGTGACTGCGGCGCCTACCTGCTCGGCATATGGGTCGTCGGCCTCGGCCTGTGGCTGGGCATCCGCAACCCGTCCATGTCGCCGATGGCGCCGGTGCTGGTGGGCATATTGCCGCTGGTCGAGACCCTGTTTTCGATGTACAGGCGGCATTTTGTGCGCAGCCACCCGGTCAACATGCCCGACGCGCTGCACCTGCACTCGCTAATCTACCGCCGGCTGCTCTTCAACCCGGCGCGTGATCTGTCACCCGCACAAAAGAACGCAGCCAATGCCGCCGTGGCCCCCTATTTCTGGCTGCAGGCGCTGCTATTTGGCGTGCTGTCGTGCGTCTTCATCCGCAGCACGCTCGCGCTGATGTTGCTGATGCTGGCTTTTGCCCTCCAGTACATCTGGCTGTACCAGCGGCTGGTGCGGTTCCGGGCG
>RGQD01000527.1 GCA_010030205.1 Betaproteobacteria bacterium | reverse complement strand
TGCCGGTGGGGCCGGTGACGACACCTTGACCGGGGGCGCACTCGAGGACCAACTGGCGGGGGGCAGCGGTAATGATTCGATAAGCGGCGACGCGGGCAACGACACGCTCTGGGGTGACAGCTACGACAGCTACTCGGCGCCCGCTTCTACGGGCGAAGTAAAAATTTACGATTACAAATTGTCATGGACCCAGGCCGTCGCAGTGGCCGGCAACGACACGATCGACGGCGGCACGGGTAATGACGCCATTGACGGCGGCGGCGGCAACAACAGCCTGATTGGCGGCTACGGCGACGACACGATCATCGCGGGCAGCGGCAACGACACGATAGACGCAGGCGATGGCAACGACTCGGTGTCGGCCGGTGATGGTGCCAACAACATCGTCGGTGGTGCGGGCGCTGACACGATTGTCTCGGGCAGTGGCAACGACAGCATCCAGGCGGGCACGGAGAACGACTCGGTCGACGCCGGTGCTGGCAACGACACGGTCTGGGGTGACACGGGAGCCGACACGCTGCTGGGTGGGATCGGTCTGGACTCGATCAGCGGTGGCGACGATAACGATTCGATCAACGGCGGCGACAACCAGGACACGCTACTAGGCGAGGCGGGCAACGACACGATCTGGGGCGGCACCGATGCCGACAGCATCGATGGTGGCGTGGGCGACGACTCGCTGCTGGGCGAAGCGGGCAATGACACGATTCTGGGTGGCCTGGGCAACAACACCATGGACGGGGGCGCCGACGATGACAGCTTGGTGGGCCTGGTGGGCAACGACATCTTGCTGGGCGGCTTGGGCAATGATTACCTCAACGCCGGCGAAGGCATCAATTCGATCGACGGGGGCGCGGGCAACGACACGCTGCTCTCGGGAAGCGGCAAGGACACCTTGCGCGGGAGCGACGGCGCCGACAGCCTGAGCGCGGGCGAGGGCGACAACAGCCTGAGCGGGGGCGCGGGCAACGACACGCTGACCTCGGGCAGCGGCGCAGACCGGCTGGACGGCGGCACCGAGGACGACGTGCTCAACGCCGGGGCCGGCAACGACTGGCTTTCGGGGGGCGACGGCAACGATGCGCTCAATGCCGGCGAAGGCGACAACACGCTGCTCGGTGGCGCAGGCAATGACACGCTGACTTCGGGCAGCGGCGCAGACTCGCTGGACGGGGGTGACGGCAACGACTCGGTCAGCGCTGGCGCCGGTAACGACACCGTCGCAGGCGGCAAGGGCGGGGACGTGCTCAAAGGCGGCGCGGGGTCTGACATCTTTGTCTTCGACTACGCGGGTTTTCAAGGGCAAAAAGACATCGTTGTCGACTTCCAGCCCGGCGCAGGCGGCGACAAGTTGAACCTTGATGCCATACACGCTACCAATATGCTCACCTTGACGGGCGGCTTGTTGACCACGGCCAAGTACCCCTGGTCGCTGGGCTTCATCCAGTTGCAGCAAGACGGGCCGGACGTGCTGGTGGGCTACGACACCGATGGTTATCAGCCCAATGCGTCTTTTTCACCGGTCGCCAGGCTGTTGAATGTGGACGCCAATCAACTGACGCCTGAGAACTTTACGACAGGCGCCAGCAACTTTGGTTTTCAGAGCAATGGCGCCTTGATCACCGTTGGCAAGACCGCTGCCGGCGGCGTCAGCTACGGAGTGCGTCTGTGGGGCGGCACACCCAGCGCCAATGTCTCGGTGTCCTTGTCTTCTAGCAGCAATGTCCCGATTGGCACCAAGACTTTCACTGACCAAAATTGGTCGGCATCCCAAACGATAGATGCCCCCAGTGGCAGCACCAGTTCGCTGGGATCGATCATAGTGGGCATTACATCAAACGATCTCAACTACACGGGCACGGGCCTGACGCTGGGCATGTTCGATGGCAGCTTGCTGGCCGAACGGGTTCAGCTGACAGCGCCGCAACTGAGTATTTTGACCCCCGGGGTGGCAGGGCAGCAAATTTCAATCTCCGGCCTGGGCCTGACTTCGACAAAATTGCCCTCCAGCTTGACGCTGACGCCCATTGACGGTTCCGGCCCCAGCTTAGCGGCCACACTTTCTTTGAGCAATACCAGTCAGGCCGTCTTGAAGTTTGCCAACGCCATGCCTGCGTTTAGCGCTACAACTTATCTGGCCGCTGGCACCAACGGAAGTGGACAAGAGGTTACATTTTCAATGGGTCTGAGCGCTTTTCAGAACAGCAGCCCAACCGGTGGTGTGACCCTGAGCGGCGCACCCACGCAAGGCCAGACCTTGAC
>RGQD01000526.1 GCA_010030205.1 Betaproteobacteria bacterium | reverse complement strand
CGAGGTGCTGCTGATGGACGAGCCCTTTGGCGCGCTAGACCCCGTGACGCGGCAGGCGCTGCAGGGCGAACTCGCGCGTATCCACCGCGCGTCGGGCAAGACCATCGTGCTCGTCACGCACGACATCGACGAGGCCCTGCGTCTGGCCTCGCGCATCGTGTTGCTCGATCGGGGCTGCATCGTCCAGGCCGGCCCTCCGGCGCAGCTGTTGTTGCAGCCCGCGAGCGATGCGGTCAGCGACTTCATCGGCCGCAGTGACCTGGGCTTGAAGCTGCTCGGCCTGCTCAGCGTGGCTGATCGCCTGCGCGCTGGCGAGTCAGCACCTGGCGAGCCGATCCTCGTCAGCGCGAGCCTGCGCGAGGCCATGTCGGCTTTCGTCGTTCGCCAGACCGACCGGCTGCCGGTGGTCGACGCGCAGGGCAGGCCGGTCGGTGCCATCGGGCTCAATGACTTGCTGCGGCGGCGCGAATGAGTCTGCCGCGCAGTCGCTGGCTGGCCGACCCGCTGTGCTGGGCGCTGGCAGCGCTGTTGCTGCTGACTTTCGGCATGCCGCGTCTCAAACCGCTGTTTGCCGCGCTGTTCCCGGCGCTGGACCGGCCGCTCTACGAGCAGGACAGCTTCGCCGCGCTGCTGCTGTCGCATCTGGCGATCGTCGCACTGGCCAGCGCGGTGGCCACAGGCTTGGGCATCGCGGCGGGCGTCTTCGTCACGCGTGCCGCAGGGCGTGAATTCCGCCCGCTGCTCGAAACCTTGGTCGCGGTCGGCCAGACCGTGCCGCCGGTGGCGGTGCTCGCGATCGCAGTGCCGCTGATCGGTTTCGGCGCGCTGCCGGCGCTGATCGCGCTGGCGCTGTACGGCTTGCTGCCGGTGCTCAGCGCGACCATCGCCGGTCTGGGCTCGGTGCCGCAGGGCGCGATCGACGCCGCCGACGGCGCGGGCATGAGCGGCACGCAGCGCTTGTTGCGCATCGAGCTGCCGTTGGCGCTGCCGGTGCTGTTGGGGGGCGTTCGAAGCTCGGTGATCGGCAGCATCGGCACCGCGACGATCGCCTCGACGGTCGGCGCCAGCACGCTGGGATCGCCGATCATTGTCGGCCTGTCGGGCTTCAACCCGGCTTATGTGATCCAGGGCGCGTTGCTGGTAGGCCTGTTGGCCCTTGTCACGGACCTGGGCTTGGCCCGCGCCGGCCGCCATTGGGCGCGTTGGCAGCAGGTCGACTGAGGGCGGGTCGACTGAGCGGCTGCTACCAGCAAGGTTCAGGCGTCGCTGTCGTCGCCACGCAGCAAGGCCAGCATGTCGGCCGCGCCCAGCAGCGCACCGCCGCCGTCCTGGCCGGCCAGCACACCCTCGGCCAGCGCGCGTTTGCTGTGGTGCAGCTTGACGATGCGGTCTTCGATCGATCCTTGCGTGACGAGCCGGTAGACCGTGACCGGTCTTTGCTGGCCGATGCGGTGAGCGCGGGCGCTGGCCTGGTCTTCGGCGGCCGGGTTCCACCAGGGGTCGGCAATGATCACGTAATCGGCCATCGTCAGGTTCAGGCCGAACCCGCCGGCCTTCAGGCTGATCAGGAAGAAATCGCCCTGGCCGGCCTGGAATGCCGCGACGCGCTGGGTGCGCTGCGCTGCTGGCGTGCTGCCGTCTAGGTACTGGTAGCGCAGGCCTGCGCTGTCTAGCCGTTCGCGCAGCAGCGCCAGAAAATCGGTGAACTGGCTGAACACCAGCGCTTTGTGGCGCCCGGCCACCAGCTCTTGTGCCAGGCGTTCGAACTCCTGCACCTTGGCGCCGACCAGCCCGAGCTCGGGCGCGACCAGGCGTGGGTCGCAGGCGGCGCGGCGCAGCTTGGTCAGTGCAGCCAGCACATGCATCTGGGCCTGGCCTTCGCCTGGACCCGACCCACCGGCGGCGCCGGCGGCCAGCACCTGGTTGACGCTTTCCTCGGCCTGCTGGCGCAGCGCCTCGAGCAGCGCGCGTTCGCGGCTGCCGGGCACCACCTCGTGGACGATCTCGGTGCGCGGCGGCAGGTCGTCGAGCACCTCGGTCTTGGTGCGGCGCAGCAGAAATGGCGCGACCAGCCGGCGCAGCCGGCGCCCGGCCTGCGGATCGCCTTCGCGCTCGATCGGCGACGCGAAGCGCTGGTTGAACTGCTCCATGCTGCCGAGCAGGCCGGGGTTGGCAAAACCCATGATCGACCACAGCTCGCTCAAGCGGTTCTCGATCGGCGTGCCGGTCAGCGCGAGCTTGAAATCGGCCTGCAGCGCCAGCGC
>RGQD01000525.1 GCA_010030205.1 Betaproteobacteria bacterium | reverse complement strand
GCGATACGCCCCATCCTCATGAACGACCCCAGCGCTGCCCTGTCTGCCATCGACCTGTCGACGTTGCTGCCTGCCGCCCAGCGCCGGCCCTCGCTGTGGCAACGCTGGTTCGCGCCAGCGCCCACAAAGTCTGCCACCACCCCAGTGCTGATCGAATTCGGCGATCGCCTGGACCAGGCCGCGCAGCTCTGGACCGCGCATGTGGGCACCGCGCAATCGCAGATGCGCGAGGCCACGAGCCAATTGCTCGAAGGCTTCGGCGCGATCCTGAACGAGCTCGACCTGCTGATCATCCCGCCCGACGCCGGCGCGGCCGGACCGGCCCGCGCCAACATCGACGAGCGCGCCGCGATGCTCGCGCTGTGCGAGCATCGATTGCGCGGGCTGCTCGTCACGTTGCAAGGCTTCGTGCAATCGCGCGACACGGTGCTGGGCTCGGTGCGCTCGCTCTCGGCCGCATCGGCCAATCTCGGCGACATGGCCGAGGACGTGGGCAAGCTCGCGCGCCAGACCAACCTGCTGTCGATCAACGCAGCGATCGAGGCCGCGCGCGCCGGCGAGAGCGGGCGTGGCTTCGCAGTGGTCGCTGGCGAGGTGCGGCGGCTGTCGAGCGAATCGGGCGAGACCGGCAGGCGCATCGCCGAACAGGTGCAGCAGTTCGGCCACCAGATGCAGCAAGCGTTGACCCAGGCCGACGACCAAGCAGTGCGCGGCGCCAGCGCGATCAAGACTTCGGAGGCGACGATCCAACAGGTGGTGGTCGATGTCGACGGCGCGGTGTCGCAGCTCAACGCCCGCGCGGCCGAGTTGCGCGCCCGCGGCGAGGCCGTCAAAGCCCAGGTACAGCAGCTGATGCAGGCTTTCCAGTTCCAGGACCGTGTCAGCCAGATCCTCGACCAGGTCAGCGCGTCGATCAACGGCGCCACCGCGCAGCTCAAGACCGCACTGGCCGAGGGCCGTGCGCCCGACGCCGGCGATTGGGCTGCGCTGCTGAGTCTGGGCTACACCACAGCCGAACAACGCGCAGGTGGCGGCAGTGCGTTGGTCAAAGCCGGCAGCGAAACCACATTCTTTTGAAAGGCCGGCGCGCAAGGGGCTCAAGTTACCTGCCCCAGTGCCCGAAATACCTGCCATGGCCAAAACCATCTTGATCGTCGATGACTCGAGTTCGCTGCGCACCGTCGTGAAGATGGCGCTGGTGCGTGCTGGCTACAAAGCGGCCAAGGTGCACCTGATCGTCAGCGACGTCAACATGCCCAACATGGACGGCATCGCCTTCGTCGCCCATGTCAAGCAGCACCCGCGCCACAAGTTCACTCCCGTGATCATGCTCACGACCGAGGGCCAGGACGAGAAGAAGGCGCAGGGCCGGGCAGCCGGTGCCAAGGCCTGGATCGTCAAGCCCTTCAACCCGCCGCAGCTGCTGGACGCGGTGTCCAAGCTGATCCTGCCCTGACCCCGGAAGGACCCCCATGCCTGACGTGACGAACACCACCATGCCCCCGTCGCCCGACGCGGTGCTGCGCCTGCCTACCGAGCTGACGATCTACACCGTCGCCGAAACCCGCAGCGCCTGGCTGCCCTGGCTGACTTCTCAGCTCTCAAGCAAATGTGGCTTTGGGCTTGATCCCCACGGGGGGCGGCCGGCTTCGGCCGGCCTTGGGGCGCTCAGTGACCGGCGCACCGACGCAGCGCTCGTCGATGCCGGCGCGGTCGACCAGGTCGATGCGGCCGGCGTGCAGCTGCTGGCTTCGCTGGCGCTGGCGCTGACGCCTCGCCGGCTGCGACTGGTCGCACACAGCGAGCCGCTGCGCAGCGCCTGCCAGACCCTGGGTCTGCATGCCTTGCTTGCCGACGAAGCGACCCACGAGGCCCACGCGTGAAACCCAGCGAGCAAGACTTCATCGCCGACGCGCTGCCGGCTTTCATCAGCGAGGCGCGCGAGCAGGTCGAGGCCATCGAGCAGCTGATGCTGCAGCTCGAGGGCGCCCCCGATGACCGCGAACTGCTGGACGCGCTGTTTCGCTGCGCCCACACCGTCAAAGGATCGGCTGGCATCTTCGGCCTAGACGCGGTGGTGGGCTTTACCCACCATGTCGAGACTTTGCTCGATCGGCTGCGCGAGGGCCAGCTCGCGCTGAGTCCCGAGCTGAGCACGCTGCTGCTGCAGTGCAATGACCAGATCCGCTCGCTGGTGGCTGCCGCACTGGCGCCACAAGTCGAGGCCGACGAGGCACTGGCCGTGCGAGCCTTGCTGGTCGAGCGGCTGCAAGCGGCCAGCGGCTC
>RGQD01000524.1 GCA_010030205.1 Betaproteobacteria bacterium | reverse complement strand
GCGCCGCCAGTGGCCCGGCGGCGCCGGATCCACGGCGTCTGCTGGGTTCGACCGGACATCTTCGTCGTGGGTGCCGCCTAGTGGGCGTGGAGAACTGACATGAATTCGCCCGACCTGTTGTTGGATGTTACCGACCTGCACGCCGGCTACGGCCGTGCCGAGGTGCTGACCGGATTGAATTTCACGCTGGCCAAGGGCCAGGTCGTGACCGTGATCGGCCCCAACGGTGCCGGCAAGAGCACAGCGCTGAATGCGTTGATGGCGGTGTTGCCGTCCCGCGGTCAGGTGTTGTTCGACGGGGTCGATCTGGCCGACGCATCGCTCGAAGACAGGGTGATGCTGGGACTGGCGCTGGTGCCCGAGAAGCGCGAACTGTTCGGCACCATGCCGGTCGAGGACAACCTGATCCTGGGCGGCTACCGTGCGATGAAACAGCGCGTGCCGAATTGGCGCCACGAGATCGAGCGCGTCTACACCTTGTTCCCGCGCTTGAAAGAGCGGCGCCTGCAGTTGGCAGGCACGCTGTCGGGCGGGGAGCGTCAGATGCTGGCGGTCGGTCGCGCGCTGATGTCTGGCCCCAAGCTGCTGATGCTCGACGAGCCCAGCCTCGGACTGGCGCCGCTGATCGTGCGCGAAATCTTTCGCATCATTGAACAGCTGCGCGATTCGGGTGTTTCGATTCTGTTGATCGAGCAGAATGCCCGCGCCGCACTCGAAGTCGCTGACCACGGCTATGTGCTGGAGACCGGTGCCTTTGCGCTCGACGGGCCGGCGGCTGAACTCGCGGTCGATCCGCGCGTGATCGAGACCTACCTCGGTGCGGCGCGCAAGCCATCTTGATGCAATCTTGTGGCTCAACTGCGATGTGGTCCTGCCTGGCGGCCAGCATCCTGAATGTGACGACCAGGGAGATCTGCTGGCATGGCGCTTGATCCTGCCTCGCCTGTAGATCGCCCGGCAGACGCTTCGGCGCTGTCGCTGGGCCCGCTGAGCGGCGTGCTGGGCTATCACATCGCCCAGGCTTCGGTCACCACAGGCGACCTGTTTGAGCGCCATATCGGTCACCCGCTCGGTCTGCGCAAGGTGGAGTATTCGCTGCTGATGTTGATCCTGGCCAATGGTCCGCTCGCGCCCAAGCGCCTGGCCAAGGCGCTGGCGCTGTCGGCGCCGAACCTGACGATGTTGCTGGACCGTCTGCAGGTGCGCGGTCTGCTGTGGCGGGAACGCAGCCAGGTCGATCGCCGTTCGCAGAACGTGGTGCTGACCGAGGAGGGCGAGCGCGTCGCACGGGCCTCAGCCGACGCTGCGTCCACGATGGAACTGGCCTTGTTCGACCGCCTGAGCCGCGCCGAGCACGCCATGCTGATTGAACTGCTGCGAAAAGTCGCCGCCCGATGACAGGGTTTCGCGCTGTCGGCAGTGTGACGCGATGCGCTGAAGGCCGTCTAGAGGAGGGTCGGAGCGCAAGCCGGCCAAGCATGTCGTCAACGAGCCCGCCGATAAGCGTGCTCGCTGCGATCACCAGGGCGCGCGGCCTATGCCCATCATGCGCCGGTACCACTCGTG
Organism: Betaproteobacteria bacterium; assembly: GCA_010030205.1. Taxonomy (GTDB): domain Bacteria; phylum Pseudomonadota; class Gammaproteobacteria; order Burkholderiales; family Burkholderiaceae_C; genus Pseudaquabacterium. The sequence continues at coordinate 732 of RGQD01000524.1, read as the reverse complement.
GAAGTGCTGCATGCCGTCTTCCATCGGGCTCTGGTAGGGGCCGGCCTCGTCGTCGCCGCGCTCCATCAGCGCCTTGCGTCCTGCGTCCATGCGCAGCGCGATCTCGTCATCCTCGACACAGGTCTCCATGTAGGCGGCCTGCTCAGCCGCGATGAATTCGCGCTCGAAGGCGGCGATCTCCTCGGGGTAGTAGAACTCCACCATGTTGACCGTTTTCTGAGGCCCTTTGGGGTAGAGCGTCGAGACCACCAGCACATGCGGATACCACTCGACCATGATGTTCGGGTAGTAAGTCAGCCAGATCGCACCCTGTTTGGGTGGCGCACCATTGCCCAGCGCCAGCACCGCCTCATGCCAGCGCTTGTAGGCCGGTGAGCCCGCCTGGCGCAGCGAGTCGTTGATGCCCACGGTCTGCACCGAATGGTGGCGGCTGAACTCCCATTTCAAGTCGTCGCAGCTGACGAAGCGGCCCAGTCCAGGGTGGAACGGTCCGACGTGGTAATCCTCCAGGTAGACCTCGATGAAGGTCTTCCAGTTGTAGGCGCACTCGTGCAGGTGCACTTTGTCGAGCACGTAGCCCGTGAAATCGAGATCAGCGCGTGGTCCGACATGGCCGAGTTCGGTCTCGATGTCACCACCGTTGTCCTCGAACACCATGCCGTTCCAGGTTCGGGTGGGGTAGTTGTTGAGGTGCAGGCAGGGGTCGTGGTCGAACAGCGGCGCGCCCAGCAA
>RGQD01000523.1 GCA_010030205.1 Betaproteobacteria bacterium | reverse complement strand
TGGTGGTATCTACACGAGCTTGGAGTAACTTAAATATCTTAGTCTCTAGTGTGTTATAGCGGATATAACCGGTACGCAAGTAACCAGTTGCTACTAGGCTAGTAGTTGATTCAGCCCAGGTATTATTACCATTGGTAAATGCTGCCCTGTCTGAGTTGCCAAAGAAAGCGACCTGAGATGCAGTAGTTGTGGTGCCAGAGGCTACTAAGTCCCAAGCCCAAGGAAAAAATAAAGAACCTGCAATGACTGTGACCGATAGGTCTACACGTAGTAAGCCTGCCGTACCATCTATAAGGGTTGCAATGTATGCAAAGCGGTCACGAAATGCTATGGAGTTACAAGGTGCATCGCTAAAGAGTAATGGTCCATACTGGATATCTCCATTAGCATCTGATATACCCACTCTAAAACCTAGATTGGTAGCAAGGACTGCGTAGACTCCAAGGTATACATCAAAGTCATTGATGCGCTCACCTTGTGGCATATCAATAATAACTGTAGGTGTATTAAGAGTTGGAAAACCTAAAGAGTTAGGAACGGCTGCATCTAGGGTAATCTTAAAGACAGATGATGATGTTCCATTAGGATCATATCCTGATACATAAATAGCTTGTGGTCCTTCGGCAATAGATGACCAAACCCAATTGGTATTAGGATGGGTATATAGAGCAGTAGGTAAGGCAGCAGAGGCAGTAGCGTTAGCGTTAAGTTCATATAAAACATTTCCCTTAGCCAAGATAAGACGCTGTTTAACAAAACGAATAGTGGCTCTAGTGGTTGATGCTGCTGCATATATTTCAGCATCTGCTGGAGTTGCACCAACTGAACCTTTGTGTACTTTAGTGCCATTGATAAAGTAATAGTTAGAACCATCAGTTGTAATGCTATAAATAGTTGAAGCAGTGCCTGCTTGTGTAATAGTTGTTGGCGAGCCACCAGTTGTAATTTTCTTTAACGCAGTTCCATCTGTTACTAGGATGCAGTCATCAGTGCCATCGTTGACACCTATAAGTTGGGCAGGGCCAACAGTTCCAGCATAGAAGCTGGCTGTGTCATTGAGCAGGGTAGCCTGTCCTCTAGTCCAAACATCTAAACCTTTAGACTCTGTGTACTGGAAGCGTAGTGACTCCTCCTGCTGTGGTTCAAAGTACTTAATACCTGCGCCAAGGTGAAAGGATGACTGAGATCGAACCCACCAACCGGTGAGTGTCTGCTCTCCAGCCTCACGAGTCTGGTCAATCTGTTGCTTGCGATACTGGGCAGTAACGCGGCGATAAGGCATCTCATCTGAGTTAGCAAGAAAGAATGGCAAAGCGCCAATTGCTATTTCATAGGCTGGCCCAGTAGGTGTATATGTTGTAATTCCTGAAGGGTTGGAAAGTACGTAGGGTAGTCCTTCGGTAATATCATCGCCATAAGCCATTAACTAATCCTCACGTTAAATATCTTACAATTACTACGCCTGTGCCGCCGTTACCGCCATTGCCAACATCTGCACCACCACCACCACCGCCACCGCCAGTAGAACCAGCATTACCGTTGTAGTTATTGCCGCCTAATCCACCAGTACCGCCGCCGCCAGAACCGCCAGCACCAGCAGCCGGATACCCACCATTAAATGCCCCGCCACCACCGCCACCGCCACCGCCAAGTGTGTAACCATTCCAAGAATATCCTGAACCGCCAGAACCACCACTGCCATCAGGTTGATTGGCGCCAGAACTACCAGAACCAGCAGCACCACCACCACCGCCACCGCCAGCGTTATTTTGTCCACCATTGCCGCCGCCGTTGTTGTTACCAGAATTACCACCACTGCCTGGTCTAACACCACCATTCCAGCCACGACCACCTTTGCCGCCTGCGGCGTTAAGGCTATTAAAACTACTTCCAGATGCATCTGCGCCAGTGCCATTACTGCCACCACCTGCCGCACCTGCACCACCAGCGCCACAGGTTGCTGTAAGTGCAGAACTTAAAGTTGCACTTCCGGTTGAAGCCTCACCACCACCGCCACCACCTGCTGGGTTATTTGAAGGATATCCTGCGCCACCACCGCCACCGCCAACAACTACATATTCTGTTGCTAGGCTAACAAAAGGTGTAAAGGTACCAGTGCTACCAAAGTAATGATAGGTATATCCACCAGAATAACTAATGCTGCCACCTGATGCTTTAGCAACAGCAGCAGGGGTAACAGAATTAGATGCACTGCTTGCAGTAGAAACACCGTTAATATTCGTAGCAGTTACTGTAAATGTATAAGCAGTTCCATTGGTTAAACCTGAAACTGTAATAGGACTTGCGCCA
>RGQD01000522.1 GCA_010030205.1 Betaproteobacteria bacterium | reverse complement strand
CCGAACTGCTGATGCAACTCTCGCACTGCGAGGCCTACAGCGCGGAGTGCGAGCACCTCCATGCGGCCGACGCCGAACTGCACGCGTATTTGCGCCAGGTTGCCACGGCCTCGCGCACTCGTTTCGAGGCTGCGCCAGTCGCCGCATAGTTCGTGAAATAGCTGGCTGGCTGAGTGCCGTCGCGGCCATCAGCTGAGCGGCCGTCTGCGGACCTTCTCGTAGAAGCCTCTCGATCTGCTGAGCCGAGCTCCTGGCAGAGGCGTTCCAATTCGAGCTCCGGCGGGCCGGGTCAATCCAGCGGGTACTTCTTGAGCAAAGCGGTCAGGCGCTGCTCTTCGTCACGCACCAGCTTTGCAAACTCTTCAGGCGAGGTGATCAGCACCGACGCGCCGAGGGCGGCAAAGAAGGTCTTGGTGTCTTCCATGCCGGCCACCTCGCGCACGGCCGCGGCAACCGTGCGCACCACGGCATTGGACGTGCCAAGCGGCGCGAACAGGCCATACCAGGTTTCGCTGGCGATCTGGGGCAGACCCACTTCCACGGCGGTCTGCGCGTCGGGCACGATTGGCGAGCGGGTGGTGCCGCTGGTCATCATGATCTTCACGGTGCCCGACTTCACATGCGGCGCAATGGCGGTATAGCCCATCACACCGATGTCCACATTGCCACCCAGCAGGTCATTCACCAACTGGCCCCCGCCCTTGTAGTTGACGACGATCATGTTGGGGATGTCACTCTCCAGCATCTTCAGCCGAACCCGGGCCATGTTCTCGGTGGTGCCGAACGAGCAAGGCTTGGGCGCGGCATTGCAATGGCGCTTGAGGTCGGCGTAGGTCTTGCCCGGGATGCCGGCATGCGCCGCGTAAACGCCCGCGGTGATCGAGTAGGTGGCGATCGGCACCAGCCGGGCAGCCGGGTCCACCCCCTTGTACATCGGTGTGTGGCGGATCACCAGCAGCGAAGGGATCTGCACCAGCAGCGTGTGGCCATCGGGCGGCGCATCCAGCACCCGCCGAGTGCCCAGCAGGCCGCCGGCTCCAGGCACGTTTTCCACCAGCACGGTCTGACCCCACTTGGCCTGCAGTTCCTTGGCCACATGTCGGGCCATCGCATCCACCCCGCCGCCAGGGCTGTAGGGCACGACCAGGGTCACGGTGCGGTTGGGCTTCCAGGGGGCGGGTTCCACGGGCTTGGGCGACGCCGCCCAGGCGGGCAAGGCCACCAAGGCTGCGAGCAGCGAGGCCCAGCGGCGGCAGGTGGTGGACATGTGGATCATGCGGCGCCGGACTGGCCGAGCTTTGATTTTTGACGCTTTATATCAGAGCTGACTGGCCCGGCAGAACCTGGAGATCGTGGCCCATGACGTGCCAGGCGTCCGCCTAGCGGCCCGACTGCTTGTGGGTGAACTTGATGGCCACCTTGTGAGGGCCGGGGCCGATGGACAGCTCGTCGACGATCTGGGTGTACATCTTGCTGCGGCCGACGTCGCTGGGATCGGTCGATGGCAAGGTCGGGTTGGTGACGACCGCGCCGGGGAAGAGGTGGAGCGCCTGCAGCGCGGCGTCGACTTCTCCTTCAACGCATCGCGGCCGGTTTGCGCAGCACCGGTTGACGTGCGGGCCTCAGTCGTCGTTGTCGCGGTCGTCGTCCGGGTCGGTGATGACGCGGAACTCGTCGAAGGTGGCGCGTGCGCCCTGACCGAAGAGGCGGTTCGCCAGGGGGATAGACACGGCCAGCTCCGGCGCTTCAGGGTGCTGGAAGGGGAAAGCGTCGAGCAGGCTGAACAGCCCGTGGCCGATGGCGAAACCGTTGATCTTGTTGGCCAGCGGTTCACCCGGCCCCATCGATGGGTAGATGCCCGTGTAGGGCTTGTGCTGCACGTCCAGCGGCACGCCGACATTGCGCACCTTGCTCACGCGCTTGCCATCGAGAAAGAATTCGACCGTCCCCTGCCCGTCCTTGCGGGTGAACTTGATGGCCACCTTGTGAGGGCCGGGGCCGATCGACACCTCGTCGACGATCTGGGTGTACATCTTGCTGCGGCCGACGTAGCTGGGATCGGTCGCTGGCAAACCCGGGTTGGTGACGGCTGATGGCAGGCGCTCGACCAGCGTGAACGCCTTGCTGCCAGAGATGAACCAATCGAAGAGTTGCCCGGTGCTGAAGTCGATCATGTTCATCACGGCACCCGCCTGCTGGCCCTCGAGCGTGGCCTTCGCATAGGGCGCGCCACTCACGACATAGCTGCCGTGGATCACGCGGCCCGGTTGCGTGCCCGGGGTCTGCGCCTGGATGATCGACGAAAAGGTGATCGAGCCCCGC
>RGQD01000521.1 GCA_010030205.1 Betaproteobacteria bacterium | reverse complement strand
TTGCTGACCAGCAGCAGCGCGGCCTCGCCGGCCAGCTCGCGCGCCAGCACGGCGCGCTGCACGTTGCCGCCCGACAGGCTGCGCATCGCCGCTCGCTCGCCCTGGGTCTTGACGCCGTACTCGGCGATCCAATCGCGCGCACGCTGGCGCAGCCTGTCGGGCGGCAACGTGCAGCGCGCCGTGCTGGCGCGCGAGCTGGCCGGCGAGGCCGCGCTGCTGCTGGTCAGCAACCCGGTGTTCGGGCTGGACTTTGCTGCGGTGGCCGAGATCCATGGCCGGCTGATGGCCGCGCGCAACCGGGGTGCTGCGGTGCTGCTGGTCAGCGAAGACCTGGACGAGTTGCTGCTGCTGGCCGACCGCATCGTCGTGATGAGCGAAGGCCGCATCGTCTTCGACGGGCCCGCCCGGCAGGCCGACCGGCGCGAGCTGGGTGCGTTCATGGGCGGCAAGGCCCATGTCGAAGCGCCAATCCCTGTTGGCTTGATCCCGGAGGCCGCATGAGCGCGTTGCCGCGATGTCGCCAAGCCACGACCCCAGCCAGCACCTTGGGCCTGCTGGCGGCGCCGCGCAGCCGCCCGAGACCCCGACGCTGGCCGACCTGGCCTATGCAGCGCTGAAGCGGCTGATTTTCGATTTCGTGCTGATGCTCGGCGAGCGATGCAGCGAGAGCGAGCTGGCGCAGCGCCTGATTCGACCGATCCGCGCAGTCAGCCGCAGCGCCGATTCGCGAACCGCCTGCGATCAATCCACCGCCCGATGCCTCGCAAGTTGGCAGCTTGAGCTTGCTGACTTGTTGCTGCGATTACCATCGGCGAGCTGAGGTTCACTGTGGGGCCCCATCCCAGGAGAACCGCATCGTCAATCTGCTGCGCCTTCATGCGGGCTATCGTCACCTCGACAGAGGGTGGAGTCCGGTGGATGGGTGGCAGCGTCACTTGTCAAATCGCTGAACCTGTTGAATTCAAACCGAGGAGCTCGCATGTCCCTGTCCCGTCGCCACATCCTGGCCACCACCCTGGCCCTGGCCAGCCTGAGCGCCCCTGCGCTGGCCCAAAACAAGATCAAGGTCGCTGGCATCTACACCGTTCCGGTGGAGCAGCAGTGGGTCAGTCGCATCGACAAGGCGCTCAAAGCCGCCGCGACGCGAGGCGAGATCGAGTACGTTTTCAGCGAGAACGTGACCGCTGCCGACTACGAGCGCGTGCTGCGCCAGTACGCCGAGAAGGGCAACACCTTGATCGTCGGCGAGGCCTTTGCGGTCGAGATCGCTGCGCGCAAGGTCGCCAAGGACTACCCCAAGGTCAGCTTCCTGCTCGGCAGCTCGGGCAAGCCGCAGGAGCCCAACTTCTCTGTGTTCGACAACTACATCCATGAGCCTGCCTACCTGTCGGGCATGGTCGCTGGTGGCATGACCAAGTCCAACAAGATCGGCATGGTCGGCGGCTTTGCGGTCCCCGAGGTCAACCGGCTGATGAACGCCTTCATGGCCGGCGCCAAGGAAGTGAACCCCAAGGTCGAATTCAGCATCAGCTTCATCAGCAGCTGGTTCGACCCGCCCAAGGCCAAGGAAGCGGCTTTCGCGATGATCGACAAAGGTGCCGACGTGATGTATGCCGAGCGCTTCGGCGTCAGCGACGCGGCCAAGGAGCGCAAGGTGCTGGCCATCGGCAACGTGATCAACACCCAGAAGGAATACCCCGACACCGTCGTGGCCTCGGCGATCTGGAACATGGAGCCCAGCGTCAACGCAGCATTGGCCGCCGTCAAGGCTGGCAAGTTCAAGGCCGAGGATTACGGTCACCTGAGCTTCATGAAGGCCAAGGGCAGCGAGCTCAGCCCCTTGGGCACGTTCGAGAAGAAGGTGCCGGCGGCGTTGGTGACCAAGGTCAAGGCCAAGGAGAAGGCCATTCTCGACGGCAGCTTCAAGGTCGTGATCGACGACACGGTGCCCAAGGCCAAGTGATCCACAGGGTCAGGGCGCTTGGCCAGCGGCTGACCCGATGACCGAACCTGTCCTGCAGTTCTCGGGCATCACCAAGCGCTTCGGCGCGCTGGTGGCCAACGATGCCATTTCGTTGACACTGGCGCGCGGCGAGGTGCTGGCTTTGCTGGGTGAGAACGGCGCAGGCAAGAGCACGCTGGTGTCTATTCTGTTCGGCCATTACCGCGCCGATGCCGGCACGATCACGGTCGACGGCCGGCCGCTGCCACCCGGCAACCCCAGTGCCGCGCTGGCTGCGGGCATTGGCATGGTGCACCAGCATTTCAGCTTGGCCGACAACCTCAGCGTGCTCGACAACGTGATGCTGGGCACCGAGCCGCTGTGGCAGCCTTT
>RGQD01000053.1 GCA_010030205.1 Betaproteobacteria bacterium | reverse complement strand
TCAACGCTCAACGGATCTCAGCGACCTTCAAAGACCGACTCACATACGTCGAGGGCCGTGTTTGTGTCACCATGGGGAAGGAAAAGGGCGTTTGAAAACACTGTCCTCAATCAGCCTATCCGTAAACTCGCCTTCCACGCACCGTCGATGCCAGCGCCATCGAACAGCAGACCATCAAGACCCGACCGAGGCCCGCCATGACCCCAGCCCACCTGCTTGACAAACTGATCGGCAGCGAGATGCCGCCGCTGCGCAACAGCGCCGACGTGCTGGCCTTTGAGGCCACACCCTATGCCGAGCGCATCGCCGCGCAAAGCACTTACGAAGCCTTGCAGCTCGGTGCGGCGCGCAGCCCCGATGCGCCGGCGATCCAGTTCCTGCCCAAGGTCGACGCCGATCAAGAACCGGTGGTGATCTCGCACCGACAGTTTTTCGCGCGGGTGACCCAGGCTGCGAACATGTTCAACGACCTGGGGATCGGCCCCGGCGACGTGGTGAGCTTCCTGATGCCTTTGCTGCCGCAAAGCTTCTACGGGCTGTACGGCGCGCAGGCTGCCGGCATCGCCAACCCGGTGAACCCGATGTTGTCGGCCGAGCAGATCGGCGAGATCTTGCGCGCGGCCGACACCAAGGTGCTGGTGGCGCTGGGGCCGCTGCCGGGCAGCGACATCTGGGACAAGGTGCAGCAACTCAAACACCAATTGCCGCAGCTCAAGGCGATCCTGGTGGTGCATGGCGCCACTGACGCCGCCAACGCCGTCTACAACTTCGACGAGAAGATCGCCGGGTACCCCGACGACCGGCTCAGCAGCGGCCGACGCATCGCCTCGACCGACCTGGCGGGCTACTTCCACACCGGCGGCACCACCGGCACGCCCAAGCTGGTGTGCCATAGCCATGGCAACCAGGTCTACCAGGCCTGGGCGCTGCCGCTGACCATGCCCTTGCGCAGCAACGGCGCGGTGCTGTTCGGCCTGCCGCTGTTCCATGTCGGCGGCAGCTTGACGCAAGGGCTGGCCTGTCTGGCCAGCGGCGGCTCGCTGGTGGTGCTCGGCCCATCGGGCTGGCGCGACCCGGCGTCGCTGCGCAACGTTTGGAAGCTGGTCGAGCGCTACCGGCCGGCGGTGTTCGGCGGTGTGCCCACCGTGCTGTCGGCAGCGCTGACCGTGCCGGTGGGCGACGCCGACATCAGCAGCATCCTCATCGCCTCGGGCGGCGGCTCGGCGATTCCGGTGGCGGTGTGCAAGACCTACGCCGAGATGCTCCATGCCCCGGTGCTGGAGGTCTACGGCATGACCGAGACCTCCAGCGTGCACACGATGAGCTATCCCGAACGGCCGCTGCGCCTGGGCTCGGTCGGCCATGCCCTGCCCTACAGCCGGGTGCGCATCGTCAAGGTCGACACCGATGGCCGCTTGCTGGGCGACTGCGCGGTCAACGAGATCGGTGTCGTCGCGATGGCCGGCCCGGGCGTGTTCAGCGGCTACCTCGGCGAGCAACACAACCGCGGTGCGTTTGTCGAACCGGGCTGGGTGAATTCTGGTGACCTGGGCCGGATCGACGAAGAGGGCTACCTGTGGATCACCGGTCGCGCCAAGGACTTGATCATCCGCGGCGGCCACAACATCGACCCACTGGCCATCGAGGAGGTGTTCTTCCAGCATCCGGCGGTGGCGCTGGCTGCGGTCGTCGGCCAACCCGACGCTTACGCCGGCGAGTTGCCGGTGGCCTATGTGCAACTCAAGCCTGGCGCCCAGGTCGAAGCCGGCGAGCTGCTCGATTTCGTCCGCCAGCGCACGCCCGAGCGGGCCGCCGTTCCGGTGCGCCTGAGCTTCATCGACGCGATGCCGCTGACCGGCGTGGGCAAGATCTTCAAGCCCACGCTGAGGCTGGATGCGGCGCGGCAGATGGTCGGCGCGCTGCTGACCGACGCCGTGCCCGCCGGTGCCACGCTCGATGTGGTGGTGGCAGCCCACGCGGTGCACGGCCATCTGATCTCGGTGACGCTGGGCGGGGTGGGCTCGGCCCAGCGGGCGGCGGTCGAGGCGACCTTGCACGAGCGACTGAACCCGCTGGTGATGCGCCACGAGATCACCTGGCGCTGATGACGGTTCGTCAAGCTTTGTCAAAGCGGCGACGCGATTCGGCGCCGGCGCACTGACCCGCAGGTGCTCGGACCGGGCGCCGAAACCGCAGGCGCCTAGGAAAGGCCGCAGTAGGCCGCAGTAGGCCGAGCTAGGCCTAGCTAGGCCGAGCGCGGACACAACGGCGCTTGGCACGGCGCGGGTGCGGCGGTCGCGGGTTTGCTCTGGATGCTGGGTCTCGCGGCGATTGCCGGGCTGCTGGTGGGCCTTTTTCCGGACCTCTGCAGCGCGGTCGTGCGTTCGCTGCGCGCAAGTCCTGGCTCGAGCCTGCTGCTCGGTCTCGGGTGGGTGGTCGGCGTGCCGGTAGGGGTGGTCCTGCTCTTCGTGACTGTGATCGGCCTGCCGCTGGGCATGGTCACGCTGGCGCTGTACGTGGCATTGCTGCCGATAGGCTATGTCGTTGCCGCCCTTGCATTTGGACAGTGGGGGCTGCAGCGCTGGCGGCCGCAGCGCGCTGAACACCGAAACCTGCGCCCGGCCTGGGCGGCGGCGCTCTTGCTGGCGCTGTCGTTGCTGGCCTTGCTCCCGGTGCTAGGGCCCTTGATCGGCTTGCTATTGATGTCGGCAGGACTCGGCGCGCTGCTCAAGCAGGTCGGGCGGCCGCAGGCGCACTGCCACTAGCCTTCGCCCTGCGCAACATCGAAAGCAAGTGTGTTGGCTGCCCGGCCATGCCGCATCTATAGCGTGCCAACGCCAGAGTGCTTGGCCGCCGGTTGATCAGACGGCTCCGAAGCGGTCAGTCGCGAGCGCCCGGCCATGGCCGGTTCCTGCTGGTCGCGCCGGACCAAGTCGCGGATGTACTCGCTCGTGTTGCCGTAGTTGCCAGCGGCGACCCGGTTGTCTATGTACGCCCGCATCGACTCGGGCAAGGCGAAACTCATAGTTTGGCGACTCATGGCGAGATCTTGGGCGGGTTGACAACAGTTGTCAACCCGCAGTCAGTCTTGCCCCTTGCCTGCCAAAGCCTCAAAATCGGCCGCACCACACACGGGAACGAAACGCCACCATGAAAATCACCTACTCCGCCGCCAGCCCCTATGTTCGCAAGGCCCTGGCCTGTGCGATTGCCCGCGGGATTGATGGGCAGCTTGAAAAATGGACTATCGCCACTTCGGACGCGGCGTTGCGGGCGATCAATCCGCTCTCGAAGGTGCCGACTTTGGTGCCGGACACCGGGGCCGCGCTCTATGACAGCCCGGTGATTTGCGAATATCTCGACAGTGTCGGCAGCGCGCCGCAGCTGTTCCCGGCCGCCGGTCCGGCGCGCTGGACGGCGCTGCGGTTGCAGGCGTTGGGCGACGGCATCATGGATGCGAGCCAGCCGCGCCGGCGCGAGATTGGCTTGCCGCAGGATGAGGGGCGGACCGACTACATCGCCCAGCAGCGCGGCAAGGTGGCGGCGGCGGTGGATGCTCTGGAGGCCGAGGCGGGCAGCTTCGGCGATCTGACGACGATCGGCGAGATCACGGTGGCCTGTGCGCTGGGGTATCTCGATTTCCGCTTCGCCAACGAGCCCTGGCGCCCCGGCCATCCGAAGCTCGACGCCTGGTATGCCCGCGTGGTCAAGCTGCCGGCGATGGCGGGGACGATGCCGCCGGCTGGCTGAGGAACAAGCGTGGCGGGGCGCTAGGCCTCGTCACGCCCATCGGCGAATTCGACGTCACGATGGACATGGGCGCTCATCAGCAGCCCATCCCGATCATCACGATGATCATCGCCGACCCGCCATGGGAGACCAGTGGCAGCGGCACGCCGCCCAGGGGGATGGAGCCGGTGACCATCGCGATATTGAAGGCCACCTTCGGTGTCGAGGTGCGCATCCTCGACCCACAGGGCGCCGAACTGCTGCGCGGCGAGGTGGGCGAGATGGTGCTCAGCCCGGCCGCGATGCTGGGCTACTGGAACAAGCCCGACGAGACTGCCAGGGCCCCACGGTGGCCGGAAGATGCGGCGGCTCTTTGGCGGGGCGTGTGCGTCGCCGCTGGCCATCGACCGCCCCGAAACACCGCCCGTCCAATTCGTGCAGGCTGCCAGCCTAGATGACCCTGGCCTGTTTGCGCCGATCTGTGAGCTTTGGCTCTCGCGTGCGAAGGCCTGGCATCCGCAACTCAACCAGACGCTGAAGTTCGACGTAGGCCCCGCGCCCGAGTTGATCAGGGCGCCGATCGCCGCTTACTTCGCCGCCCGAACGCAATAGTGCTCTGGTCGCACAGGGTGCGGCCGACCCCTTCGACAGAAGCGCAGTTTGGTCACCTTCCAAGACCGACTCAAACGCATCGGCCGCCATGTTCGGGCTGCCATGGGCAAGGAAATTGGGTGTTCGAAGACACTAGTCACTTCTTCGCCGCATCATTGAACACAAAGGTCCGTTGCATGAACACCTTTCCTCTACCCAGCGCAGAACCCGAATCGCTCGGTTTTTCGACCAGCGGCCTGGCGGTCATCGACGCGTTCTTTGATCGCGAAATCTCGGCATCGCGCCTGCCCGGTGCAGTGCTGGCGATTGCGCGCGAGGGGCGTCTGCTGCATCACAAAGCCTATGGTCTCAGTGATCCGGCGGCAGGCAAGCCGATGAAGCTCGATACCGTGTTTGCGCTGGCCTCGATGACCAAAATCATGGTGAGCGTGGCTGCGCTGCGGCTGATGCAGCAGGGCAGTCTGCCTCTGAAGAGCCGCCTGGACAGCTACTTCCCGGGCTTCGGACGCATGAAAGTGGGCCTGGATGACGGCCACGGCGGCATGGCGCTTTTTGCGCAGCAGCGGCCGATCTTCATCCACGACCTGCTGCGCCACACCGCCGGCATCACCTATGGCGGACGCGGTACCGGACCGGCCGCCGCGCTGTGGCCTGCGACCAGTGCGGTGATGTTCTCGGACAGCGCGGAGTCATTCATCGAGCGAATCACCGCCTTGCCGCTGACGCATCAGCCGGGTACAGCCTTCGAGTACGGCTACTCCACCGACATTCTCGGACTCGTCATCGAGAAGGTCACTGGAAAACGGCTGCGCGACTATCTTTCTGAGATCCTCTGGAAGCCCCTGGGCATGAGCCAGACCGGTTTCGAGTTGACCGAGGAGCGCAAGGCGCGCGCGGCGCGGCCCTTTTCGGTCAGTCCTGTCGATGGCAAGCCCCAGGTGGTGCCCGTTGCCGAGCAGCAGACTTCGCACGACTGGGGTGGCGCGGCCGCGCTGGGGACGGTGTCCGATTACCTGCGTTTCGGGCAGATGCTCCATGACGGCGGCCTGTTCGAGGGCCAGCGCATCCTCAGCCCGCAGGTCGTGGCCTTGATGACCTCGGACCATCTGACCGGCAGCATGATCAACAAGATCGCGCTGACCGAACCGCATCGGGAAGGCTATGGCTTCGGTTTGGGGGTCGCTGTGCGAACCCGACCGGGCGTTGCCGCCGTGCCGGGACGGGTCGGTGAATTCAGCTGGAATGGTGCCTACGGCACGATCTTCTTTGCCGACCCCGCTGAGAAACTGGTGGTGGTGGCCGGCACGGCGGCGCCCGGCGAGATCCGCAAGCTTTATCGCGAGCAATTGCAAAACCTTGTGTATGGCGCGATGACCCGCTGATCGGCGGCTACAAGTGCCCGCGCAGCGTAGACTTCGTGACGGCCTTGCCCGTATCGGGCGCGGGCAAGGGGTCTGAAGACCGGGCTGCGCGGGCCCTGCGCACCGGCCGCAGCACTCGCTACCATCAGGCACCTTCCGCGACCGAAAGCAACGCCCCATGAAGATCCTCGTCCTCAATGGCCCCAACCTGAACCTGTTGGGCTTGCGCGAGCCGGCGGTGTACGGCAAAGCCACTTTGGCCGACGTCGAGACACTTTGCCACGCCACTGCGGCCGGGCAGGGCGCCGAAGTCGAATGCCGACAGAGCAACCATGAAGGGGTGTTGGTCGATTGGATCCAGCAAGCTGGCGCGCAACACCGGGCTGGCCAACTCGCGGGTGTGGTCTTGAACGCTGGGGCTTACACCCACACCAGCGTCGCGCTGCATGACGCGATCAAGGGCAGCGCAGTGCCGGTGATCGAGGTGCATATCAGCAACGTTCACGCCCGAGAGGCATTCCGCCACCACTCTTATCTGTCACCTGCAGCGGCAGGCATCGTGGTGGGTTTCGGTATCGACGGCTATGCGTTGGCGATCGACGGCCTGCTGCGCAAGGCGCACCAAGCGAACGCCTAGCCGAGCACCGGTGCTCGGCGAATTCGCGGTGGAGCAGGCGACAGGCCCTGCGCAGGCAGGCCCCGTCGTCCGGCTCAGGCTACCGCGATCAGCTCGGCTGGGATGCGGTGGTTCTGCCCGCCGCGCTGCGCGATCTTGATCGCGCCGACCTGGTTGCCCAAGGCCATGCAGCGCTCCAGCGTCCAGCCCAGCGACAGCCCGTGCAGCAGCGCGCCGCGCAGCGCATCGCCGCAGCCGGTGGGGTCCAGCACTTCGGTGGCCGCGACACCCGGCACATGGGTGCGCTGGCCGTCTTGCCACAGCTCGCAGCCGTCGTGCGCCAATGTGACGATCACGCCGCGCAGGTTGGCCTGGCGCGACAGCGCTTCCAGCGTGGTGCCCAAGCGCTCGCACAGCATCCGCGCCTCGTAGTCGTTGACGGCGACCCAGCTGGCTTGGGCGGTGAAGCGTCGCAGCTCGTCGCCGTCGAACATCGGCAGGCCTTGGCCGGGGTCGAAGACGAAGGGGATCTTGGCCGCAGCCAGTTGCGCTGCATGCTCGATCATCGCGTCGCGGCCATCCGGTGCAATGATCGCCAGCGCGATGTCGCCGCGCTCGGTCGGCACGGCGGTTGCGTGGGCCTGCTGCATCGCCCCGGGGTGGAAGGCGGTGATCTGGTTGTTGTCCTGGTCGGTGATGATGATGGCCTGCGCGGTGTAAGCCTCGGTGTCCTGTCGCACCAGCGAGGTGTCCAGGCCCCAGCTCTTGAGCCGCTGCAGGTATTCGCCGCCGTCGTTGCCGAGCGCAGCCATCACCAGCGGCGCGCCGCCCAGCAGCTGCAATGTGTACGCGATGTTGCCGGCACAGCCGCCGAACTCGCGCCGCAGCGTGGGCACCAGGAACGAGACGTTGAGGATGTGCACCTGCTCGGGCAGGATTTGCTGCGCGAAGCGGCCCGGGAAGTTGGTGATGGTGTCAAAGGCGAGCGAGCCGCAGATCAGGACTGACATGGTGGATTGGGTCTTTGGAGTGAGGGCGATGGGCAGCCGCTGGTGCGGCCTCAGGGGTAGAACAGCTCGACGGTATAGCCTTCGACGCGCCGCTCGCCGGTGGACATCAAGACCTTGAGCGGCAGTTCTTCGCCGGCTTGCAGCACAGGCTGCGACGCGCCGAGATCGGACAGCTGCAGCACCCGTCGCGCCAGCAACTGCCCTTGGCCGCCGTTGAGCGTGAGGTCTAGCGCAGGGATCTTCACGGCGGTGTCGGCGCGGTTTTGCAGCACCAGTTGCAGTCGGTAGAGCGTTGAGCCTTCAACACGGGTCAAGCCTGAACTCGCGACCGCCAGCGTTTCGATGCGGCGCAGTGGTTGCACTTGGCAGCCAGCCAGCTCGCACAGCCCGCGAAGCGTGGGCTCGGTGCTCGGCAGGTGTGCGGCCAAGGTGTCGCGCCAGACCAGCGCGAGTTGCGTCAGCAATGTCAGCGCCAGCAGTAGCACGGTAGTGCCAAGCGCGCTGCGTACTGCGGGTCTTTGCCAGCGCGCCGAGCGGTCGGCTGCTTTCAGGAACGAAGGCAGTTCTGGCGCCGACGCCGACTTCGCCACAGAGGCAGGGCTGGCCTGTCGATCCTGGCGCGGCTGGCCGGGCCGCTCGCGCAAGTCATCGTCGTTCGACGGCGATGATGGCGCGCGAAGCAAGCCGGGTCTGACATCCGGGTCGAAGCGCGGTTCTTGGCGCTGCGAGGGCCCGCCCGGTCGGCGCGCTGGCGTTGCGGCGGGCCTTTCAGCGGTTTCATCGGGCGGGCCAGTCCAATCGGTGATCGACGGCTCTTCGCCTCTCGGCCTGGCAGACTGCGCGAAACCTGGCAGCCGAACCGACAGACCGCTGTCGATGTCGAACAGCAGGCCGGCGGCGCTGAACATGCTGTTGCAGCGGCCACAGCGCACCCAGCCCTCGGAAACCTTGAGCTGGTCGGGCGCGACGCGAAACACCGTGCCGCAGGCTGGACAGCGTGTGGCCAGGCTCATCGGAGAAAGATAGTCGTCATGAGCTTGCGGCGCGAAGGCTCAGGCCTGGCGTTTGGCGGTCATCAGGATCCAGCCGTCCTCGCTGTCGCTGACCTCGAGCGCGAGCCAGGGCGCGTAGGCGGCTTTCAGCTCATCGGCCTGACGCGCCAGGATGCCTGCCAGCACCAGATGCCCGTCGGGCGCTACATGGCCGGCCAGCAGCGGCGCCAACAGTTTGAGTGGCGTGGCCAGGATGTTGGCCAGCACCAGCGGGTATGTGCCGGCGGCGAGCTCGGGCAGGCCGGCTTGCAGCGTCACCTGGTTGGCCTGGGCATTGGCGAGCGTGGACTGGACCGCAGCCAAGTCGATGTCGACCGCGGTGATGCCGCGAGCGCCGTGCAGCGCACAGCCGATCGCCAGGATGCCTGAGCCGCAACCGTAGTCCAGCAACCGCTCCCAATGCTGCGCCAGCGTTGGGGCCTGGTTGGCGATCCAGCGCAGGCACATCCTGGTGGTCGGATGGGTGCCGGTGCCGAAAGCCAGCCCCGGGTCTAGCCGGATCACCGTCCGTGCTGCCGCCGGCGCTTCGTGCCAGCTCGGCACGATCCAGAAGCTCGGCGTGACCTCAACCGGTGCGAATTGTGACTGGGTCAGCCGTACCCAATCCTGGTCGGCCACTTCGCGCAGCGCCAGCACGGACATGTCCGCTGACCAGTCCTGCGCCAGCAGCAAGGTGGCGGCTTCGGTGGCCTCGGCTTCGTTGGCGAACAGCGCGGTCACATCCGATCGCTGCCAGCCTTCGCGCGGCACGGGCATGCCGGGCTCGCCGAACAGCGCCTGTTCGGCATCGGTGCCGGCGTCGGCATCGGCTACCGAGACGCTGAGCGCTTCGAGCTCGTCGACCAGCGCTTCGGACACCGCTTCGACCAGCGATTCCGGCAACCTCAGCACCAGCTCATGCATGGCCGTCGGACTAGCGCTTGCGGTGCTCAAGCCAGCCTTCCAGGTAATGGATGCTGGTGCCGCCGGCGACGAACTTGGCGTCGACCATCAGCTCGCGGTGCAGCGCGGTATTGGTCTGTATGCCTTCGATCACGGTTTCCGACAGTGCGATGCGCATGCGCGCCAGCGCCTGTTCGCGCGTGTCACCGTGAGTGATGAGCTTGCCGATCATCGAGTCATAGTTCGGCGGCACGACGTAATTGCTGTACGCGTGCGAATCGACCCGAACGCCAGGCCCGCCCGGTGCATGCCAGGTCGTGATTCGGCCTGGCGAGGGGGTGAACTTGTAGGGATCCTCGGCGTTGATCCGGCACTCGATGGCATGGCCGCGCAGCTGAATCTGGCGCTGCGTGAAGGGCAGTTTTTCGCCGGCCGCCACGCGGATTTGCATCTGCACGATGTCGATGCCGGTGACCATCTCGGTCACCGGGTGTTCGACCTGGACCCTGGTGTTCATCTCGATGAAATAGAACTCGCCGTCTTCGAACAGGAATTCGAAGGTGCCGGCGCCGCGGTAGCCGATCTTCTTGCAGGCGATGATCTTCTGGTGGCGACGCTGCATCGAGCAGTCGCGCTCGCCCAACCACACCGCGTTGCGGTGCGAGTCGGCCATGATCTGGATCTCGATGTGGCGCGGGTTCTGGAGAAACTTCTCCATGTAGACGGCCGGGTTGCCGAAGGCTGCACCGGCCTCGCTGCGCGTGGTGGCCACTGCATTGAGCAGCGCGGCTTCGGTGTGCACCACCCGCATGCCACGGCCGCCGCCGCCGCCCGATGCCTTGATGATCACCGGGTAGCCGATCGAACGCGCGGCCTGCACGGTGGCCTTGGGGTCGTCGTTGAGTGCGCCTTCCGATCCCGGCACGCAGGGCACGCCAGACTTGATCATCGCTTGCTTGGCCGACACCTTGTCGCCCATCACGCGGATCGATTCGGGTGTCGGACCGTGTTGAGGTAGCTCTGCGACGAAGCAGCCGGGCCGATGCAGACCGCTTCGTCGGCGAGCTTGACGTATTTGGCTTCGCGGTCGGCTTCGGAATACACCACGACCGTCTTGATGCCCATCTCGCGGCAAGCGCGCTGGATTCTCAGCGCGATTTCGCCTCGATTAGCGATCAGAATTTTTTTGAACATGGCGGCTCGGCTCAATCGCCCTGCACGCTGCGCGTGCTGAGCATTTTGGCTGCGGTCGACTTCGCTGGCGCGAAGCCGGCCTGCGCCGCAGCGCCTGCAGCGCTGTCTCCGCGATTGGCGATCAGGATTTTCTTGAACATGGGTCGCTCGGCTCAATCGCCCTGCACGCTGCGCGTGCCGGGCTTGTGGGTGGCTGCTGCCGTCATCATTCGAGGATGAACAGCGGCTGGCCGAACTCGACCGCCTGGCCATTCTCGACCAGCACCTTGATCACGGTGCCGCTCTTGTCGGCCTCGATCTCGTTCATGATTTTCATCGCTTCGATGATGCAGATCGACTCGCCTTCATTGATCGAATGGCCCAGATCGGCCAGGGGCTTGGCGCCTGGACTGCTGGCGCGGTAGAAGGTTCCCACCATCGGTGACTTGACGACATGTCCGGTTTCAATGATCTCAGGCACCACGGCCGGTGCGGCGGGGGTCGCCGCCATGGGATAGGTCCCGGCAGCGGGCGCTGCGGCCATCATCATCATCGGCTGGGCGTTGGCAGCGCCGGCTTTGACGATCCGAACCTTGCCTTCGGCTTCGGTGATTTCGAGCTCTGAAATATTCGATTCCGACACCAGGTCTATCAATGTCTTGAGTTTGCGCAGGTCCATGTGATGAACTCCTTAGGGCTGGGCGGTGAAGCCGGAGGCGTCTGTCGCACCGATGGCATGGCTTTCGCCGTGAGCAGACGTCGCTGAATGCTGGTCCGCGATCAATTGCAGTCTTCAGGCGGTAATTGCAGTGAATTGTGTCACAGCCTGCAACTGGGTTGACGGCGTTCTGGGGGTGTCGGTTTTATTGACGATCGGCATTTTTGCGCCAGATCATCAGATTTTCTATGGTTTTGAGGGCTTTTAATGCTTGGTGCATCGACCCGTCGGACTTGCGATGGCGCTGATTCAGGATTTGCCTGCCCAGCCCGCCAATTGCTTGAAGTCGGTTTCGCCCATCTTGCGCTGCATCAGCTTGCCCTGCGCATCGACCATCACCGAGAACGGCAAGCCGCCCTGCGTGTTGCCCAGCTTGCGGACCAGGTCGGTGCCTTCCAGCCCGGCCAGTCCGATCGCAAATCCGACCTTGACGCGGACCAGAAACTCGCGGACTGGCGTCGGGCTGTCGATCGCCAGACCCAGCACCTGCCAGCCTCGCGGGCTGAATTCGCGGTGGAAGCGGTCGATCTCTGGCATCTCGCGAACGCAGGGGGCGCACCAAGTGGCCCAGAAGTTGATCAGCAGCGGCTTGCCGCGAAAGTCGGCCAGCACCAGCTCGCCGCCCTCGGGGCGGTCCAGGCGCAGCGCCCACAGCGCGGCCAGGCTGTCGGCGTCAGACCCCTGCGCCTGTGGCGTCGGTCGCTGCAGCCACCATCCCAGGCCTAGCCCTGATGCCCCTGCGCCAAGTGCGACCATCAATTGGCGGCGCCTCGTGCGCTTGGGCTGCGTTTGGTCGCTCATGCGTGCTCGCTCTCTTGGTCGAGCAAACGACGCAGCGCGACTGCATCGCCGCGCCAACTGCGGCCGCGGGCGTCGGGTTTGAGGGCGCCGCGCAGGTCGTCGTGGTCCAGGATGCTGAGGAACAGTGTCACGGTCTCGCCCAGTGTCGGGCTGTGCGAAGCGATGCTCAGCAGGTCGATAGGCTGAGCTCTTGGACCCGGTCGGCTGCCGACGTCGTAGTCGACGCCGTGGTTGATCAACGCGATCTCGGCCGACTTGGCGTCGTCGCAATACAGGTCGAGATGGATCGCCGACAGCCGGGTCGCGGTGCCGCGCCATACCGCGCCGGTCAGATGAGGGCGGAACTCGGCCAGCCTGTCCATCCACTGCAGTGCCAGCGCGCGCAGCGCGCCGAGCTCGCCGGGTTGGGTGTCCGCGCAGAACAACGCCAGGTACTCGCGCACCTCGTCTTCGACCTGTTCGTTGCTCGGCAGCGCACTGAGCCTGCCGCCGTGGCGACCCAGCGTGCGCAAGGCCTTGCGCTTGGCGCCGGCGTATTCCATGCCTTCGTCGACCACCAGCCTGGCAGCCGTCGCGGCGAGTTCTTGGTTCAGGGTCTGATCCATGTTGCTGTCATTGTAGAAAAACCCGTCCGGCGGTCTGGCCTGTTCAGGGCAGCGCCACGCGGGTTCTTCTCGAAGCGTTTGGGTGCCGGCAACATCACCGCCAGCCGGGCTGCGGACATCGCGTCTAGCCGCGAAGCGTCGGTGTGGAAGTAGTGCCGCGCTGCGGCTTGCGCGCCGAACAAGCCTTCGCCCCATTCGACGTGGTTGAGGTAGATCTCCAGGATCCGGCGCTTGCTCAGCAGCGCTTCCAGCGTCAGGGTCAGCACGAACTCCTGGGCCTTGCGCAGCGCCGTGCGCTCGCCCGAGAGAAACAGGTTCTTCGCGAGTTGCTGGCTGATCGTCGAGCCACCGACCAGCTTGGGCTCGGCCTTGGGCGCCGTCGAGGCGGCGCCCTGGCGTTGGCCGAGTTGGGCGTTGCGGCGCGCCGCTGTGGCCTCGGCACGTTGGTTTTTCTCCCAGGCTTTTTCCAGCGCATCCCATTCAACACCCAGGTGGTCGACGAAACCGGCGTCCTCGCTGGCGACCACGGCGCGCTTGAGGGTCGCGGCGATGCGCGCGTCGCCGACCCAGTCCTGGCGCCAGTCGATGCGGTGCTTCTCGACCAGCAAGCGCCAGGCTTCGCTGCGCTGAAAGCTGGTCGATTGCGGTGCCAGCACAGCCATCAAGCCGATCCTGGCGACGAAGTAAAGCTGCAGCGAGGCCCCGCACAGCAGCAGCAAGGCGCCCAGGCGCAGCAGGTGGCGACGCCAGCCTGGCGGGCCCCGCGAGGTCACTGGACGCATCCTCAAGCGCTCAGACCTTCAAGGCCAGCCGCTCGCGCAGCTTGCGCAGCACCGGCGAGGTCTCTGGCATCACACCGCGCCACAGCGCAAAGGCCTCGGCTGCTTGTTCGACCAGCATGCCCAGTCCGTCGCGCCCGATCGCGCCGTGCGCCGCTGCCCAATCCAGAAAGGCTTGGGCTGCCGGGCCATACATCAGGTCCAGCGCCAGCGCGTCGGGCTTGAGCACGCGGGCATGCACCGGCACCGGGCTGCCACCCAGGCTGCTGGCGCTGCTGTTGAGCACCAGGTCGAAGGCCTCGCCGCAGTCTTCCAAGCCACTGGCGACCAGCCGCGCGCCGTGGCGCTCGGCCCAGGCCTGGTGGCGCTCGACCAGCACCATGGCCTTGGCCAGCGTGCGGTTGGCCACCGTGATGCTGGCGCAGCCGGCAGCGATCAGCGGGCCCAGCACGCCGGCAGCCGCACCGCCGGCGCCGATCAGCAGTGCGCGCCGGCCCGCCAAGCGCTGGCCCGCGTGTTGCTCAATGTCGCGAACCAGGCCGATGCCATCGGTGTTGTCTGCAGACCAGCCCTGGGCATCGAAGCACAGCACGTTCGCCGCCTGGGCCAGCATCGCGCGTTCGCTGACTGCGCGGGCCAGCGGCAGGACCTGGAACTTGAACGGCACGGTGATGTTGCAGCCACGCACCGACCCCAGCCCGGACCGCGGGTCGGCACTGGCGATGAAAGCCCTCAGCCTGGCCTCGAAGCCGTCGGGCGGGCAGTCGATCCGGTCGTAATGCATGAGCTGGCCGGTTTGGCGAGCGAACTCTGCGTGGATGAACGGCGACTGGCTGTGCGCGACCGGGTGGCCCAGCACCGCGTAGCGGTCGGGTGCGGCGCCGTCGGCCGCAACTGAGGGAGAGGGCAGCGAATTCATGGCGAGTTGGATTGTCTCAGTGCGGGGCTGGTGCTCAGCGTGGTCTCGAGCCCGTCGTCCCGGGTGAAGCGAAAGCGTGAGGTGACCACGATCTGGTCAGCCTGACGCCGCATCGGCGCGCTGAAACCGCCGAACGGCGCCGCCGCCAGCACGATCTGCCGCGCCCTGCGGTCGAGCTCGGCATTGCCCGATCCGCGCACCACTTCGGCCACCAACACCCGCCCAGCAGCGTCGACGGTGATGTTCATCGTCAGCTCGCCATACAGCTTGTAACCCTGGTGCTCGGGAAACTCCCGGGTGCCGCGGTCCTCGATGCGGCGACGCAGCCGGTCGTAGTACACCGCGTACACCGCTTCTCGGGTGGCCGGGCTGATGTAGCGTTTGCGCGGTCTGGCGTTTTCGTCGTTGATGCGCTTTTCGATCTCGGCCAGCACCTTGAGCAGCAATCGCCTGCGCTCCTCCAGGTCGCGCTCGGTGGGCTTGCCTGGGTTGCGGTTCGGGTCGGGTGGCGGCAGCAGCGCCATCTCGCGTCGGATTTGCGCGAGCAGTTGCTGCTGCTGGTCTTGCAGCTGGTCGACCTTTCGGTGCGCTTCGTCATTGGACTGGCCGAGTTCGGCCCTAGCGGCGGCTGGCAACGGTGACGTGGCGCGACCGCCAGCCTGTTCGCCGCCGCCGGCCAACGCGGCTTGGGCGACGGCTTGGGCTTGGACTGGCGCCTCGCTCGAGCGGGCGTTGACCAGGATCACCTCCAGCGGCGTGTCCCTGAACACCCGGTCGAAGCCTGCCGGATCGACCCAGCGAAAGCCCAGCAGCAGCGCATGCGCGGCCAGCGACAGGCCGATGGCCCACTGCAAGCTGGTCGGCCCGCGCCAGGCCATGCGTTGGCTCAGGCAGCGCCCGGCTCGGCGAGCCCCGCGGCATCCTCGGCGGGCGCCGGTGCGGTGTCGCCGAGGTCGAAGGCCAGCGCCAACGGTGCAGCGGCCTGGGCATCGTCATCGTCGGCGCTGTCGTCGACGGCGCCGCCCTGGGTCGACATGTCGTCGAGCCGGGCCAGCAAGCTGGCGTGCAGGTCTAGCGTGAGCAAGTCCATGCCGGTGATGCGCACCCGCACGCGGGTGTTGCGCGGCAAGGGCTCACAGCCCATCGCCTTGAACACCAGCGGCAGCGTGTCGGCGCGCACCAGGCCGTCTTTGAGCACCGCGGCGTCGAGCTCGGTCACCTCGTTTTGCTGCAGCCAGCGCAATGTCCAGAAACGCTCGATGTCACGCTGGAAGTCGTTGTAGGCCATGTAAGCGGCGTCGAACAGCGAGATCACCGAGAACAGCGTCGCGTCCCTGGGTTTGAACGGCGCGACCAGCGCGGCGGTGCGGCCGTGGCGGGTGGCGGCGATGATCTGCCATTGGTTGACCAGGTCGACATAACGGCGCAGCGGCGACGTCGCCCAGCTGTACTGCGGCACGCCCATGCCGGCATGTGGCGCCGGCTTGGTGCCCATGCGAACCTTCACGCCCGGCGCCATGCTGGCCTGGCTGCGGTAGATGCCTGGCACGCCGACTTCGGCGATGAAGCCACCCCAGTGGCTGTTGGCCAGGATCATCGCCTCGCTGACGATCAAGTCGAGCGGCGCGCCGCGCTTGCGCTCGCTGATGCGAACGGTCTCGTCGCCGCGCGGTTCACCCTCGCTGTCGGCACCTTCGCGGTCGAGGCGGAAGTTGTAATCCGGCCGGTTGAAGTTCTCAGGCTTGCCTCGAATCACCTCGCGCTGGGCCTTGAGATGCTTGGCCAGCCGGAAGGCGAAGGCCAGCTCGGGCGCGAAGCGGTACTCGGCCACCGCCTCGCCGGTCAGCGCGGCCACCGTGATGACCTCGTCGAGCTGGTCGTGGCGCAGGTTGGCGGCAATCGGCACGCGCTCGATCCGGGTCTCGGTGCTCAGCACCGCCAGCGTCGCTTCGTCGTAGCTGACGTACAGGCTGACCGCCGGACAGTCGCGGCCTTCGGTCAAGGTGTAGGCCTGCACCACCTCGTCGGGCAGCATCGTGATTTTGTAGCCCGGCATGTAGACCGTGGACAGGCGCTCGCGGGCGAGCTTGTCGATCGGCGAATCGGGCCCGAAGGCCAGCGCTGGTGCGGCGATGTGCACGCCAAAGACCACGGTGCCGGTTTCCAGCCCGTTGACCGACAGCGCATCGTCGATCTCGGTGGTCTGCGAGTCGTCGATCGAGAACGCTTGCACCGGTGCCAGCGGCAGCTCGTCCTTGACCGCCGGTGCGGCAAGCACCGGGAAACCCGTGCCCTTGGCGAACTGCTCGAACAGAAAGCGCTTCCAGTGAAACTGGTAAGGCGAAGCGATCGCACCCGCGGTCTGCAGCAGGTCCAGCGGCGCGCGCTGGGCGCGCTTGGCCGCCTCGACCACCGCTTTGTACTCTGGGCCATTCTTGTCGGGCTTGAAAAGGATGCGGTAGAGCTGTTCTCGCACCGGGTCCGGGCAGCGGCCAGCCGCCAACTCAGCGGCCCAGTCCTCGATCTGCAGGGCTTGCGCGGCCTTGCGCTCTATCCCCAGCAGCGCGGCTTTCACGGTCTCTTCGGGCGCTTTCTTGAACAGGCCTTTGCCGGCGCGGCGAAAGTAATGCGGTGCATCGAACAGCTTGAACAACACGGCGGCCTGTTGTTCGGGTCCGGCCTGGGCTGAGAAGTAGTCGCGCGCCAGGTCGCCGAAGCTGAACTCGCCTTCGGGCGCGAACTCCCAGGCCATCTCCAGGTCGATCTCGGCGGCCGCGGCCTGGGCTGCGGCGATCAGCGCCGCAGGTTCTGGCTTGGCAAAGCGCAGCAGCACGTTGGCGGACTTCACTTTGACGCGCTTGCCGGACTCAAGCTCGATCTGTACCGAGGAGTCGGCTTCCGACATCAGGCGACCGGCGAGGAACTTGCCGGCATCGTCGAACAAGGCATAGGAGGACATATGCGGAGGATTGTCGCCGCTGCCGGCCCGGCGCTAAGATCGACGGCATGGGACATGCACAGCCGATCTTGAGCCTTGCCGATTTCCTGGCCTGGGAGGAAACCCAGTCCGAGCGGCATGAGTTCGTCCGCGGCATCTGACCGCGCGCTAGCGCCGGCTGTCGTCCACCACCGCGTCGGTGTCCAGCCGCTGCGCCGCCAGCCAATCCGGTGCAAACACCGTGTCGGTATAGCGTTCACCCGAATCGCAGATCAGGCTGACGATGCTGCCGGATTCGCCGCGCGCAGCCATCTCGCGCGCCAGGTGCAGCACGCCGACGAAGTTGCAGCCGGTCGACGGTCCGACGCGCCGCCCCAGCCGGGCCGACAAGTCCAGCGCGGCGGCAAAACTCATCGCGTCAGGCACCCGCAACATCCGGTCGATCACGGTCGGTACGAAGCTGGGCTCGACCCGGGGTCGGCCGATGCCCTCAATGCGGCTGCGTTCGGTCGAGTGCAGGTCGTTGCGGCACTGCACGAAGGCCTCGAAAAACACAGACGCGGGTGGATCGACCACCGCCAGCCGGGTGGTGGCGAGCGCGTCGCGCCGGTAACGGATGTAGCGCCCGATGGTGGCCGAGGTGCCGCCGGTGCCCGCGCCGACGACGATCCAGCGGGGCAGCGGGTGCGGCTCGAGTTGCAGTTGGGCGAACAGGCTCTCGGCGATGTTGTTGTTGCCACGCCAGTCGGTGGCGCGCTCGGCGTGGGTGAACTGGTCCATGTAGTGGCCGCCGCGCGCTGCGGCCAGCGCCTCGGCCTCGGCGTAGACCTGCGGGCTGTCCACCTCGTGGCACTGGCCGCCATAGAACGCGATCTCTTCGAGTTTTCGGCGCGCCGTACCGCGCGGCACCACGGCGATAAAGGGCAGTTGCAGCAATCTGGCGAAATAGGCTTCGCTGATCGCAGTCGACCCCGACGAGGCCTCGACGATGGTCGTGTCTGGGCCAATCAGGCCGTTGCAAAGCCCGTACAGAAACAGCGAGCGCGCCAGCCTGTGCTTCAGGCTGCCCGAGGGGTGGGTCGACTCGTCTTTCAGGTAGACCGTGACGCCTGGCGCTTCGGCCAGCGCCAGCGGGATCAGATGGGTATCGGCCGAGCGGCGTGCATCGGCGGTGATGTGCTGCAGTGCATGGGCCAGCCAGGCGCGCTTGGCGTCATCGTTCATCGCAGCCCTTCCATCGCCTGGACAGCTCGGCGCGGCATCACACCGACATCCCGCCCGAGACTTCGATCACCGCACCGTTGATGTAGCTGGCTTCATCGCTGGCCAGGAAGGCATAGACGTTGGCGATCTCCTCGGGCTTCCCCAGGCGGTGCATCGGCACCTGGTCGCGCATGTTTTGCAGCACTTTCTCGGGCACTGTGGCCAGGATCGGGGTCTCGACGAAGCCCGGCGCGACCGCATTGAC
>RGQD01000520.1 GCA_010030205.1 Betaproteobacteria bacterium | reverse complement strand
AACCGCAGCGCGTTCGACCAGGCTTACGCCTGCGCGATGGCCGACAGCGGCGAGAGTTTCAGTTTTTTCACCGAGGGTGCCGAGGTTGAGGCCGGTTACTTCCAGATCAACTTTCGCCGCGTGGACTATGTCGACCGCGTGGGCAAGGGTTGGCGCGCGTCTGAACTGCTGGCCGCGCCAGCCTTGCGGCGTTTGTTGAAATTGCTGCGCGGTGCCGAGCGCAAGCCTTTGTTCATCGAGGTGCCCGAGGACGACTCGGTGGCACTGCGTATCGTGGGCTGCGCTTGGCTGCGCGCGCCAGCCGGGCCGCTGCGGCTGAGCCTGCTGCGTCCTGGCCTGCCGGCTCGCAGCTTGGGACCGGCATCGCTGGCACCCGGCCCGAGCGGCCTGGCGCTGACGGGCATGCGTGTCGAGCACCTGATGGAGATGCAGGCGGCGGCTATCCAAGGCAGTTGGTTGCTGATCGAGGGCTCACTGCGCTGCCTGGCGCCGCTGCCCGACCTGACCGAAGCCGGCGCCCGCAGCCCCGCGTGGTTGTGCCCGGTGGACGCGTTGTCTGAAGGCCTGGGCGGCGCCGCAAAGGTCTCGATGCCGATCGACCGCGCGCTGGCGCAGCGCTTGATGCAGCGCTTTGCCTGGGCCGCTGCGGCCAACTCTGCCGATTGGCTGGCGGCTTGCGCCGCCGCCTTGCCACAACACCTTGAACTGACCGAGCCTGCCAACCCATGAAACCTTCCCGCCTCAAGGCTGTTCTCGAGTCCATGCTGGGCCAGCGCTGGCCGGCTTTCATCTGGGGCCCACCGGGCATCGGCAAGAGCTCGATCGTGCATGCGATCGCGGCCGAGCGCGGCCTGCCGGTGATCGATCTGCGCGCTTCGCTGCTCGACCCGACCGACCTGCGCGGCATTCCGGCGATCGAGGGCGGTCGTGCGGTCTGGTGCCCGCCGGCTTTTCTGCCGCGCGAGGGCGAGCCGCCGGGGGTGCTGTTTCTCGACGAGATCAACGCCGCGCCGCCGCTGGTGCAGGCCAGCCTGTACCAACTGGTGCTGGACCGCCGGGTGGGCGAGTACGTGCTGCCCGAGGGCTGGTGGATCGTGGCCGCCGGCAACCGACAGCAGGACAGGGCGGTGACTTTCAGGATGTCTAGCGCGCTGGCCAACCGCTTTGTGCACCTGGACCTGGAGGCCGATGTCGAGGACTGGCGTGACTGGGCGCTTGCGCACCGCTTGCAGCCGCTGGTGGTGTCGTTCATCGGCGTGCGGCCACAACTGCTGTGGCAGGAGCCGGGTGATTCGGCCGCCTACCCGACGCCGAGATCTTGGCAGATGCTGTCCGACTTGCTGGGCAGTTTTGGCGGGCACAAGGCTTGTGCTGACGTGCTGCCCGGCATCGTCGGCACAGGCGCGGCGGTCGAGTTTGCGTCCTTCGTCAAGAAAGCGATCAACGAGCGGCAGATGCGCGCGATCGTCGACGACCCGAAGAATGCCGAGATCCCGACCGGGCTGGACGGCATCTACCTGCTGACCTCTTGGCTGGCGCACAACGCCGACGAGATGGCCGTGTCACAGGCCAGCGCTGAATTGCTGGGCCGGTTGCCGCCGGAGTTTGGCGTGGTGCTGGCGCGCGACATGCTCAAGGCCAGACCGGGATTCCTGCGCGAAGCGGGCTACAAGGATTTCTTGAAAACCCATGGCCACCTCATCACGCGCTGAGGGCTCGGCACGCGGGCGCAGGGCTTTGGTGCCGTCGGCAGACAGGTCAGCGGTGATACCTGCAGTGATACCCGCAGTGATACCTGCCGTGACTCCCGCAGCGATGTCGGTAGCAAGCCGCGACGCCGTGCGCCAGCGCGTGCTGCGCGCGCGCATCCGCTTGACGCTGGCGCAGCCCTTCTTGGCCTCAGCCGTGATGCGATTGCCGGTGCTCGATGTCTCGGGGCTGAGCTGGTGCGATACCGCTGCGACCGACGGTTATCACATCTTCTACAACCCGGCCTGGGTCAGCGGCCTGAGCGACGCGCAGTTGCGCGGCCTGCTGGCCCACGAGGTGATGCATGTGTTGCTGGACCACGCCGGCCGCCGCGGTGAGCGCGATGCACTGGGCTGGAATCTGGCTTGCGACCATGCGATCAATCTGCTGCTCAGGGACCAGGGCTTCCAGCTGCCTGCGGGCGGCTTGATCGACAACGCCTATATCGGTATGCCGGCCGAGCAGATCTACCCGAAGTTAGACCCTCGCAGCTGGGCGCGCAGCCCGCCGCGCGGGCTTGACTGGCCTGGTGGGCGTGGCACGCCGGGTGCGCAGGACCTGCACGACGACGAGTCGGGCAGCTTGCCGAC
>RGQD01000519.1 GCA_010030205.1 Betaproteobacteria bacterium | reverse complement strand
TAGCGTTGCCCCAATATTCTCGCTCGCGTCTGGCCGGCTGGATCCGCGACGGTGCTGTGCGCATCAATGGCCAGCCTGCGCGGCCCCGCGATCTGATGTATGGCGGCGAGCAGGTCAGTGTGCAGGCCGAGGTGCCGCCAGACGTCACGGTGCAGCCACAGTCCATCCCCATCGATGTGCGCTGGCAGGACAAGCATTTGCTGGTCCTCAATAAGCCCGTCGGTCTGGTGGTGCATCCGGGTGCTGGAAACCCGTCCAATACGCTGCAAAACGCGCTGCTGGCCTGGGATCCGAAGCTCGCTACCGTGCCGCGCGCCGGCATCGTGCATCGCATCGACAAAGACACCAGCGGCCTGCTGGTCGTCGCACGCACCATCGAACTGCATACGGCGCTGGTCGAGTTGCTGCGTGAACACGACATCCACCGCGAGTATCTGGCGCTGGTGGTCGGCAAGGCCACCGGCGGCGGCACCATTGATCAGCCCATCGGCCGTCACCGGACCGACCGCATCAAAATGACGGTGCGCCCTGACGGTCGCGATGCCGTCACGCATTACCGTCTGATCGAGCGCTTCCAAAACCACACGCTGCTGCGCGTCAATCTGGAAACCGGCCGCACGCACCAGATCCGCGTGCACATGGCCCATGCAGGTCATCCGCTGGTCGGTGATCCGGCTTACGGCGGTCGGCGGCAGTTGCGGGCGGGTGATTCGCCGCAGGTGCGCGCTGCCCTGCAAGGGTTTCGTCGGCAGGCGCTGCATGCCACGCGGCTGGCTTTTGAACATCCGGTGACAGGCGAGACCGTCGAGGTGCAAACACCGGCCCCTGATGATCTGCTGGGGCTGCTGCAAGTGTTGCGCGACGCCTCGGTCTGATAATCGTGATGCCGGCCCTGTTGCTGCCCGACTGGCCGGCGGTGCCCGGTGTGCGGGCTGTTTGTACGCTGCG
Source organism: Betaproteobacteria bacterium (assembly GCA_010030205.1). Taxonomy (GTDB): domain Bacteria; phylum Pseudomonadota; class Gammaproteobacteria; order Burkholderiales; family Burkholderiaceae_C; genus Pseudaquabacterium. The sequence continues at coordinate 1,393 of RGQD01000519.1, read as the reverse complement.
TCGTGGCGGCGTCAGTGCCGCACCCTTCGACAGTTTTAATTTTGGCCAGCGTGTCGGTGACGACACTGCTGCGCTGCTACAGAACCTGCAGCGGCTGACGGCGGCGGTGCGGTTACCCGCTGCACCGCAGTGGCTAGAACAAGTGCACGGCATTGATGTTGCCGACCTGGATCAGCCGGGCACGCGCCGTGCCGATGCAGCGGCGACGCATACCGCAGGGGTGGTGTGTGCCATCCAGACGGCCGATTGCCTGCCGGTGTTATTGGCCGCAGCAGACGGTTCGGCGGTGGCTGCCGCCCATGCCGGTTGGCGCGGATTAGCTGGTGGTGTGCTGGCACACAGCGTGCGCGCTCTTCGTACCAAGGCCACACCGGGTGTGGCGCTGCAGGCGTGGTTGGGACCGGCCATCGGACCTGCGCAATTTGAGGTGGGCGATGAGGTGCGGGCGGCGTTTTGTGCTGTCGACGCCGGTGCGGTCGCAGCATTCTCGGCCAATGCTCGGGGTCGCTGGTTGGCCGACTTATATGCACTGGCACGTCGCGCGCTGGCGGCAGAGGGTGTGACCGCGGTCAGCGGTGGCGGCCGCTGCACCTATACCGAGACGGATGACTTTTATTCCTATCGGCGCGCGGCGCGCACCGGCCGCATGGCCACGCTTGTATGGATTGACCCTCGGGCATAAACCCTGCCGCGCAGTGGCCAGTGACGGCCCTCTTGGCTGTTACACTTGAGCGCTTGAACACTCTCACCTGGATCATCCTGTTCACCTTTGTCGGCGGCGTGCTCAGCGCGCTGGTGGCATCGTTGTTCCTGTTGCTCAACGAGCGTGCGCGTGCGCGCTCCTTGCCCTATCTGGTGGCCTTTGCCACCGGAGCGCTGCTGGGTGCTGCGCTGCTGGGCCTGTTGCCCGAGGCGGTCGAGCATTCACCCGGCCAAGATGTCAGCGGCGTAGGCCTGTCGCTGCTGGGCGGTATCGCGCTGTTCTTCATTCTGGAAAAGCTGGTGTTGTGGCGGCATTGCCACGAAGACCATTGCGAACAGCACACGCCGGGCCACGGCGCACGCGATCGTGCCTCCGCCACGATGATGCTGGTGGGTGAGGGTGTGCATAACGCGCTCGATGGCGTGCTGATTGCCGCCGCGTTCATGACTGATATACAGCTGGGCATCGTGGCCGGCCTTGCCGTGATGACCCACGAGATTCCGGCTGAGGTGGGTAACTTTGCCGTGCTGTTGCATGGCGGCATGAGCCGCCGACAGGCGCTGCTGTCCAACGTCGGCACCAGCTTCACGTCTATTCTGGGCGGCTTGATTGGTTATTTCGCACTCTCGCAGGCGATGACTGCCTTGCCCTATGCGCTGGGCGTATCGGCAGCCAGCCTGCTCTATGTGG
>RGQD01000518.1 GCA_010030205.1 Betaproteobacteria bacterium | reverse complement strand
CTCGAACAGCACGCTGGTCTCGGCCTGGTCTTTTCTGACGTACGACAGATCGTCCAGGATCAGCAGGTCATAGCGGTCGAGCTTGGCCAGCGCCTGGGGTAACTGCAGGCTCTGGCGGGCCGCCTGCAGGCGCTGCACCAACTCGCTGGTGCGCATGTACAGCACCCGGCGCCCAGCGTCGATCAAGGCGTGGCCGATGCCGCAACCCACATGGCTCTTGCCCACACCCGGCGGGCCGAAAATAAGCACCGTGGCGCCCTTGTCGAGCCAGGCATCGCCGCTGGCCAGCGCCATGACGTGCGCCTTGGACAGCATCGGCACCTCGGCGAAGTCGAAGCTGGCCAGCGTCTTGGTCACGTCGAGCAGCGACTCGGCACGATGACGTTCGATGCGCCGCTTGGCCCGCTCGGCGAGTTCATGCTCAAGCAACCCACCCAGGAAGCGGGCCGCCGGCCAGCCCTCCTTGTCCGAGCGTTCGGCGAACTCTGGCCACAACCTGCCGATGGTGGGCAAGCGCAACTCGGTGAGCATCAGCGCATTGCGCGCCGCGTCTTGCGATGGGGCGGTCATGCCGCCACCTCCACCAGCTCGTCTTTTTGCTGGCTGGGCAGCAGCGCGTCGTAGACGCCCGGCGCGGGCATCTCCACCGTGACGGTGGGCACCTCGGCCTTGCGCGGTGCGAACTCGGCCCTCAACTGCGCCAGGTCGGGCAACTCGCCGGCCTCCAGCAGCGTCTCCAGCCGGCGTGCCAGCACGGCTTCGACGCCGTCCAGCGCTGCCATGCCTAGCAGCGCGACGATGGTCTGGCAGGCCTGGCGTTGGGGAAGCTTGAGTTCGAGCTGCTCCCAGGTGCGGCGGTAGGCCTCGCGCGGGAACAGCGCGTCGCGGAACACCAGGCCCTTGAAGGCTTGAGGCTTGCGCTTGAGCTCTTCGACGAAGTGCCTGTAGTCGATCACCCGGCCGCGCCCGTTGATCGGCGAACGCGTGCCGCGCGCCAGCGTCAGCACCAGGCTGCCGGCCAGGTAGCAATCGAGCCGGTCGCTGTACAGGCGCACCTTCAGCCTGTGACCGATCAGCCGCGAGGGCGCGCTGTAGAGGATGCCGGCCACGGTGAAGGTGCTGCAGCGGGTGACCTGCCCCTCCTCCTCGACGAAGTCGGTGGTGCGCCGCGTGGGCAGGTCGCGCAACTGCTCGCGCTCGATGCGGAAGGCCGCCGCGTTGCGCCGGTTGCGCCGCATCACGGCCTCGCGCACGAAGCCCTCGTAGGCGGGCCGGTCGTCGAAGTCGCGGTGCCCACGGACCAGCAGCGCCTGCTCAAGAGCCTCCTTGAGGTAACGGTGCGAGGACTCCACGCTGCCGTTCTCATGGCTGACACCGCGGTTGTTGCGCGTGCCGGCCATGTCGTAGTGGTCGAGCAGCGCGGTGTAGCGCGCGGTGAAGTCTTGCTCGGCGGCCAGGTTCTTGAAGGCCGCCGACAGGCTGTCGGTGCGGTGCTCCTGCGGCACGCCGCCGGCTTGCCACAGCGCGTTCTGCAGACCCTTGGACAGGGCTGCGAAGCTCTCGCCGCCCTCGACCACCTCCACATGCTCCCAGCGTGAGAAGGCCAGCACGAAGTGGTACAGGATGTGGACGAACGGCTCGCCGGCGATGGTGATGCGCAACTCGGCCATCGTGGTGAAGTCCGACAGGCCGCGGTGGCCGGGGGCGTGGTCTTGGGGGAAGAACACTTCCTTGCTTGGCCCTTCCAAGGCCCGCCACTGCCGGACGTGGCGCTGCAAGGTGCGCAGCACACCATCGGGGTAGTCATCAGGGTGGTCGTCCTGCAGCTTGCGCAGCAGCGTGATGGCCATCAAGTTCGGCGCACCCTTGAGCAGCGGAACGATCTCGGCGTCCCAGACCGCGGCGAACGGATCGATGCGCGAGCGCCAGTAACGACGGGGTGTCTGCGAGGGCAGCGCGGCGGCACCATCAATGCGGCGCGCGCTGCGCTCGCTGATGCCGGCCTTGGCAGCGGCCAGTTCCTGGGACTTGGTCTTGCGATTGTTCATGTAGAGGCGAACCTGCTGATCGGTGATACGGGAACCTGGCAATGGGGGCCGACCTCTCGTGAGACCAAAACCCCCATCTTGAACCCCACCAACCCGGTGTCGCCGGTGGCTCGTCGTCTACGGCGGCTGCGCCGCCTTCGACTCCTCACCACCGGCCATCACGAATGTCGTTCAACCGGCCACCATGATTGTCGCGCCCCACCTGGTCGCGCGTTGGGCGGTCAACTGTGTCGCGCAGCATCCGCTGGTCAAGCAATACCGTGCCCCGACCGTGCCGTTCGCGCGCAAGTACACAGCCAA